>CALFUU010000170.1 GCA_937929835.1 uncultured Saprospiraceae bacterium
GTGCAGACTGGTTCTGGCCAACAGAAGTAGTGGATTTAGAGTGTGGAGTGGATTCGTCTCCTCAAGGAATCTATGATTTCTTCAGAGCTGAGTTCGAAGCAACTACACCTTGCCCAGATCCTGAGTCTTGTGATGAGCCGAGTGATCCATACAATAGAGCTGCTAACACTGCAGGTGTATTGAATGCTTTCCCTCAGACTTTAGGTAAAGATGGAAACTTAGAAAATTTCGTTTCTAACTCATGTAACTTAATATTCGACTTTACAGATAACGTATTAGACGCTTGTGGAGAAGACTGCCCAGGTAATCAGAAGATTATCAGAACATGGACTGTATTAGATTGGTGTAACAGTGTTACATTAAATAATACGCAGATCATACATGCAAAGGACAATACTGGTCCAGTAATAGACATGGACGGTGCTGGAGCTACTTCAGTTAGTATGACAGTAGGTGTAAATCCTTGGGGTTGTGTAGCTGAATTTGAGCTTCCAGAACCAGAGCATTTAACTGATAATTGTTCTCCAACTGTTGAGTATACAGTATCAGGACCTGCTAATGTATCTTTTGTTCCAAGAGAAGGAACTCCAGGTGTTTGGGTTGTTTCAGGTGCTCCTAAAGGAACACATACATTCACTTACACTGCAACTGACTGTTGTGGAAATGAAGGCACAGGTACAGTAGTTGTTACAGTAATTGATAACTCAGCTCCTCAGCCAATCGCTACTCAGAATATTGTTGTAGGATTAACATTCTCTCCAACTAATCCTGAAGCGGGATCAGCTAAGATTTTTGTTGACCAGATTGATAATGGTTCTCACGATGGAAGTTGTGGACCTGTAATCACAGCGATCAGAAGAGTAGATGGCGACGGATGTGGAAATATCGGTAACAACGGACACGATAACAATACTACGTTCTTCAATTTCAACGATTTACCAGATAATCAACAGCCTACAGATCATTCTATAAATGATACGGATGGTGGTCAGTTTGTTAAGTTCTGTTGTAACGATCTCTTAACTGGAGATGGTGAAGATCTTGATGGTGATGGTGTAAACGATTACGTTAATATCACAGTAGAATTAGGTGTTTGGGATGATGCAAATATGGATGGATGGCCAGGTACTCCAGGAGACTTGTTCGCAAGAACATGGGCTACTGTAAGACTAGAAGCTAAAGTAAATCCTGTATTGCAGTGTCCTCCTAACGCGAGAATAGACTGTAGAGAAGATGAGACTGGTGATTTTGCTATCAGCCAGATCTTAGGTAGAGCAACTGCAAGTACTGCATGTGGTGCAGTAGATGTAGAGTTCAATGATGTATGTGGATGGGATCAGAATGGTGATGGTGACTTAAACGATACTTTCTTCATGGGAAGTGTAAGTCCTCCAGTCGCAGATGTAAGTGAAGAGTTTAACAAAGCTTGTCACTATGGTCCTGTTGTAAGAACATGGAATATAGTAGGTACGAATATTAGCTGTAGCCAGATAATAATCATTACTGAGCCTACAGAAGTATTCTCAGGTAGTTACTACCTAGTTGATGCTAACGGCAACTATATATTAAATGGTACTAGACCAATTGAGAATGATAACATAACATTCCCATTTGAGAGAGATGCAGTTGATATCAATGACGACAACTTTGATGATTTTTCTGAAGTACAAGTAGATTGTATCGATGATTTAGGAAATCCTGAGCCAACATGGGTTGATTCTCACTGTAGCTTAATTGGATGGTCTCTAGATTCAGATACTATCAACTTCGAAGATGGTGCTTGTAGAAAGATCATTAATGAGTATTGTGTAATTGACTGGTGTCAGTTTGACCCATCAGGAGGTCCTATTATTCCAAATAATGGTGATTTCAAGGGCAATACTGTTCAACCAGGTAAGTGGTGCTGGACTGTTATCGGAAAGCTAATAGATCCATATGCACCAGTTGTGACTGCAGCTAATGATATGTTTGATGCTAATCCTGCACCAGGTGGTTCTGGAGGTTTCCCTTCAGCTAACACTTGTGTAGGTAGTGGAATAACAATGACTGCAACTGCATTTGACGGAAACACTGATGCTGATGGCAATGTTCAAGATGACGCTTGTCCTAGTTCTTGGTTACAGTGGGTTGCTTTAGTTGATATCAACAATGACTGGTCATTTGATTTTGAGTATAGCTCATTCATTCCTGAAGGTCAGCAATTATTTGATGATACAAACGGTAATGGAATTCCAGATGTACAAGTAGGTGAAGGTTCTGATAGTGCTGATGGTCCTAAAGTTGACCAAGGAGACTATACTATATCTATACCTGCAGCAATTCCAGCGGATTGTGGTGCTACACAACACAGAGTTGAGTGGACAGTATATGATGGTTGTGGTAACTTAACATCTACGACTAGTTACTTCACAGTTCAAGACAAGAAGGCTCCAACGCCATTCTGTGTTAACTTAAGTACAGCATTAATGGATATACCTGCGGGTGGATCACCTGAAGATGCAATGGTTGAGATTTGGGCTATAGATTTCGATAACGGTAGTTTCGATAACTGTACAGGCGATGATGAGTTGTTATTCACATTCACAGATGATGCTTCTACAGTAAACCCAGAATTCAGAAGTGCTGCTATGAGATTCGATTGTGAAGCTCTAGGTGGTACAGACAATGCACTTGTAACACTTCCTATTTATGTATGGGATGGTTGCGGTAACAGAGATTTCTGCTTAGTTAACTTGAGAATTATCGATAACAACAATAATTGTCGTGGTACATCAACTGGTAGCCTTATTGCAGGTACAGTTTCTACAGAGTCTGGTCAGATGGTAGAGAATGTAGAAGTAATGAATGAAGTAATGCCAGGTACAGAACAGACAATGATGATGACTGAGTCTAATGGAGAGTTCTTCTTCCATGAAGAGGATAACAGAGATTATCAGTTAACTGGTACTAAGAATGATGACTACTCTAATGGAGTAAGTACGATTGATATCGTTATGATTCAGAGACACATATTAGGAATCGAAACATTTGATTCTGCTTATGATATGATAGCTGCTGATGTTAACGGTGATAGTAGAATAGATGGAGCTGATCTTGTAGAGCTTAGAAAATTAGTTCTAGGTATCTATACTGAGCTTCCACAGAATGATAGTTGGAGATTTGTTAATGCTGACCAAACGTTAGATGTAGCAAATCCTTGGAGCTTCGATGAGACAATTGAAGTTATGCAATTGTCTGCTGATATGAACGATGAGGACTTCATAGGTGTCAAGATTGGTGATGTAAGTGGTGATGTTGTTGCTAACGCAATAGATGCACCAAATACTGCTAACAGAGTTGCAGGAGCTGTAACGATAGATTTTGACAATGTAGAAGTTGCTGCTGGACAAACTGTACAGTTAACTGTTACAGCTAATCAAGCTGATCTTTACGGATACCAGTTCACATTGGCTACTCCAGGATTACAACTAGTAGATGTACAGTCTGCTAACTTGAATGTTACTGAAGCTAACTTCGGTGTGTTCGGTGATGTTGTAACGACTAGCTGGAATGATACTAAGCCTATGAATGCTACAGGAGAGTTATTCACATTGACATTTACTTCTAATGTAGAAGGTCAATTAGCAGAAATTCTTGACTTGAATAGTAGTGTAACTAAGGCTGAAGCATATGTAGGATCTAACTTAAACATCGTTGATGTAGAGTTAGCAAGTACAAATACAGTTAGTGAGTTTGCTCTTAACCAAAACGAGCCTAACCCGTTCAGTGCTAACACCACTATCGGATTCGTATTGGCAGAAGCTGCAAATACAACTATGACAGTATATGATGTAACTGGAAAGGTAATTACTGTAATTAGAGGTGACTACCCACAAGGTTATAACGAAATTAAATTGAGTAAATCTGATTTAGGAGCTAGCGGAGTTCTTTACTATCAATTAGATAGCGGAGACTTCACAGCAACTAAGAAGATGATTGTAATCGAATAGTACTAGAATAAAATCGGTTTTTGGGATGGCCTCTCTCCACTTGTTGGAGGGGGGCTTTTTTTTTTGGGTATCTGTACTTATATGTAGGCTCCAAAGCCACGTTCTTTGACTTCACTTGTGTGAGTACTTTCATATTAAAAAACTTAAATGTGAAATTTACTCTGAAAACGTTACGATTACATATTATAATAAATTTACATTTGTTAAGTCTTAGAGCATACCTATTGTTCTAAGTACAACCTACCACCTTAGGATACTAATAGATCCACAGTAACATTTATTATTTGGGCTAAAACACCCAAGCAGTAATTAAACAAGGATCTCATGAAGTATTATTATACTCTCTCTTTTGAGAAGTTAGCTAGACTAGTTTTTGTAGTCTTTACATTAGTATTATGTCAAGCTAATGTTGGATTGTCACAGTGTACGCTTTCATGTAACGGAACGACACAGGTATCATTAAGTGCTGATTGTAATGCGATCATTACTCCAAATATGATTTTAAGTGATAATGGGGCATCTTGCCCAAGCCCATATCTTAGAGTAGAAGTGTCAGATGAAAATGGCAACCTTATACCAGGTATAAATGAAGTGACAAGTGGTTTTATGGGTCAAACATTGACTGTCAGTGTGATAGATAATGTACTCAATGATACCAATGATCCTCCTTTAGGTTCTGGAAATACTTGTTGGGGTCTCATACTTATAGAAGATAAATTTGGACCCTCTATTATGGGAGGTTGTACAGCTGATTTAATGAATATTGAATTAGAATGCGCTGATCTAGCCATATATCCTGGCCCAACCTTCACAGACAATTGTGATGGAGACCTTGAGCCATTGTTGCTATCTGAGGATATTACGCCTTGCCCTTCTCCAGATATTATCAAGACTGTAACGAGAACCTATACAGCAGTTGACGAAAAGGGCAATAGAGCTGCAAATACGTGTACTGTAGAAATTGCTTTAAGAAGATTTGACATAAACAACGTAACTTTTCCAGTAGACATAGAGCTACAATGTGATGTTGCAAGTACGTTTGATACAGATTGGAATGGTATAGATGAGAACGAAATTCCTGTTTCAGAGACAGGATCACCGATATATATTTTTGAAAACCCCAATGGTGAAAGGGATACTACTTTCTTGTTTCCATTTCCAGATGTATACTGTAATACATCTGTTACATTCACTGATGTAATTTTACCAAGAATTGGTTGTACTCAGAAAGTACTAAGAAACTGGGTAGTACGTGTATGGGAGTGTCCTAACTCTACTATAACTGAGGCTGATCCATTTTCATTTAGTCAGACTATTAATATAATAGATAATACACCTCCTGTAATCAATACAACTACAGATGGTAATTGCATGATAAATGGTGTAGATAAAATTACTGTTAGTACTAATTCGTTGATTACATCTCCTGGTTCAGGTGACTATGGTGATTTTAATTGTGGTGTCACGACAAGTTTATGTTTACCTAGTGCAATAGATAACTGCTTGGATTTACATGGCACTTCATCGGGATTAACTAATTGCGAAGGCACTAAAAATCCTGTAGGTTTAAAATATGACCTTACCTATGATTCTGGTTTTATAGCTGATTACAATGGTCAAGACTTATTGTTACCTATGGGGACAAGTGTGGTATTGTTTACAGTTTATGATGAGTGTTATAATTCGAGTCAATGTCATTTACCTGTAGAGATAATAGATGATACACCACCTATAGCTATTTGTGATCAGAATACAACAGTAAGCTTAACTTCTGGTGGTACTGCATTTGTAGGAGCTAGTTCATTTGATGACGGCTCATATGATGATTGCAAGGATCATTGTTCTTTAGTAAGGAAAATGAATCCAGGTACTTGCGAGTGTAGAAGACCTGATATATGCGATTTGGATTTCTTAGGAGAAAGAAACGGAAGTTATTACTACCTCTCTAGCTATGACATTTCGGCGAGTATAGCCAAGAAAAGAGCTACTGCCTACGGAGGACATCTTGTAAAATTTGAAGATTCTGAAGAGGAAGAATGGTTAACTGGAGAGGTTAGACGTACTTACTCGGATAGATTCTGGATAGGACTGAAACGAGAGGGGTCTGGTTTTAGATGGGATGATCATTCATCTTTATCTTACACTAATTGGGCATCAGGACAACCAAGCAATAATGCCGGTGAAGACTGTGTTATGGTAACGCCTGGCAATACATGGAATGATGCATCTTGCGATGTCGAGTTGAGATACGTACTCGAGGTCAGTAGCGATTGTGGATTTGGTTCTACTATTAATTTCTGTTGCTCTGATGCGGATACTGACCAGATGGTGGTTTTTAGAGTAGTCGATTTCTATGGAAATTTCAATGACTGTATGGTCAATGTTTCTATTCAAGATAAATCAGCTCCAGTACTCAATTGTCCACCTAATCGTACAGTAGCTTGCGACTTTATATACAATCAAAATGATTTAAATGAGGCATTCGGTTCTCTTACAACAGGTGAAAGTTGTAATCCTAATATTGAACCTTCTGTGACGACAAATATTCGAGAGTGTGGAGTCGGAACTATAGAAAGACTATGGACAGCATTTGACTCTAATGGCAGAGAATTAGCTCACTGTAAGCAGACAATTACATTCGAAAATACAGATCCATTTCAGTTTGACACAGAGACACAATGTCCAGAAAGCGAAATTACGCTTAATGATTGTGTAGACCCAGCGACATTAACACCGGCTAGCTTAGGTACTCCAGACTTCTTAAGAGGTCAATGTGATGTAGTCGGTACAGACTTCGATGATCAATTGTTTTCTTTTAACAACACGAGCGGTAATGCGGTCTGCTTTAAACTTATCCGTACTTGGGAAATTATTGATTGGTGTCAAGTCAATCCTAATGGAACCTTCCGTACTTGGAATTGTGTACAAGTAATCAAAGTTGTAGATCCGAGTAAGCCACAAGCTAGATTTTCTTTTGCACCCGACTTAGATTTTGATGACAAAGGAACTCCTGTGTTTTCAGTATTTGACTGTGATGGAGGACAAGTAAGTTTTGACTTTTCTGCAGAAGATGCGTGTACACCAGCTAACGACCTGCAATACTCTTATACAGTTACAGGTCCTGATGGGGTCTCTACCGCTCAAGTAGACGGAACAGGTGCCAACGGAAGTATTTCTGGACAATTTGCAGTGGGAGTCAATACCGCATACCTCACGTACTATGATAATTGTGGTAACGCTTGTACGGTTCATCAGGAGTTTATCGTGGCCAATAGAAAAGCAGCAACTGCTTATTGCTTAAGTGGGGTAGCTGTGGACATTATGCCAATATCAACTACAGGTGGACAAGTTCCAGATGATGCAATGATCGAATTGTGGGCTTCGGATTTTGACGCGGGTAGTTCTCATCCATGTGGATATCCTGTGCACTTATCTTTTACAGAGGATATTAATAATACAAATAGAACTTTCACTTGTAACGATATAGGCTTGCAAGAAGTAAGAATATATGTCACGACGATTGCGCCTGATGGGAGTTTAGTGCAGACTTTCTGTACAACTTTTGTTGACATTCAGAATAATCACGCTGTTAATCCTTGCCAACAATTTACTACGGTAAATGTGGAGGGAACAATCTCTACTGAGACAGAACAATTAATTGAAGACGTACAAGTAACATTAGAAGGTGGAAACACTGACGTGTATACCAACACTAATGGAGAGTATGCATTTACAGCAATGGGTACGGGCGGTGATTATATTGTCAATCCAGCTAATAATACTATTCCATTGAATGGTGTATCTACACTTGACTTGGTAATGATTCAGAGACACATACTAGGAGTAGAAACTCTAGATTCTCCATACAAGATTATTGCTGCAGATATTAATGCTAATAATATCATCGATGGAGTGGATCTTGTAGAACTAAGAAAATTAATCTTAGGAATATACACTGAGTTTCCAGAGAATGAGTCTTGGAGATTCGTTGATAAGGATTACCAATTCCAAAATACTGAGGCTCCTCTAGAAGAAGATTTTTCAGAGAATTATGAGATTATCAATCTTGGACAAAATATGTCTATTGACTTTGTCGCTGTAAAAATCGGTGATGTTGATGGTACAGTAGATCAGCTTTTGAATGGCCAAACGAATTCATTGTACAGTACTAGCCAGTCATCTACAATCAATGTAGATTTCATTGAGCAAGAAATCGCTGACAATCAAGTAGTAGCGCTACCGTTTACAATCGCCAATTCTACTTCAGTCACTGGTTTCCAATTTGAGTTAGATTTTGATCCACTTCAAGTGGAAGTACAAAGCATTCAAGGGGTTAATATAGAATTGAATGAATCAAATTACAATCTACAGAATGGAACTCTAGCTATAAGTTGGTCAAGTAATGTACCAGTATTAGATGCTCAGTTTGAGGTTACATTCAGAACTTTAGGACCTGTTAATTTGGATGAACTCTTTAGCATTAATCAGCAAAGTGCACTCAATGCTGAAGTATATGATGCATCAATGAATACGCATAAGTTGTTGATGACACCAACTACTAACATTACTGAGTTAGTGCTTCAGAACAACCCTAACCCTTTTAGTACTGAAACAGAATTGATGTTCTACTTAAATGAAAAGTCCGTTACGGATATCATCATATCTGATGTACAAGGAAGAGTTGTAAAGTCTATGACTCAAGAGTTAGCATCTGGATTGAATACAATGACGTTAAATAAGACAGATCTTGGAAACCCAGGTATCTATTACTTGACTGTAAGAACGTCTACGCATAACGAAATGATTAAACTAGTTCTTCTGGACTAAAAAGATATATAAGATTTACTGTTTTTGGGATGGGGCCCCTCTCCATATAGATGGAGGGGGTCTTTTTTTATTTTGAACTATTTGATACACCAAGACATTCATAGGATATGCCTAGAATACTCGGAATCGACTACGGAATTAAAAAATGTGGAATAGCTGTATCTGATCCTTTACAGATTATAGTGTCTCCACTTAAAACGGTAAAGACATCCTCTATGATGTCCTTTCTTAAGATATACCTTTCAGAAGAGGAAGTAGAAAAGGTGGTTTTCGGTCTTCCTACTCACGCAGACGGCAATCCGACATACTTAGTCGCAGAAATAGAAAGTTTTGCTAAAAAGTTATTGGACACACATCCTGAATTAGTCCTAGCCTACCAGAACGAAAACTACACCTCAGCTCAAGCCCAGCAAATTATTCTCACTAGTGGTTTGACAAAAAAACAAAGACAGGACAAATCTCGTCTGGATAAGATATCTGCTGTTCTTATATTGCAGCGTTATTTAAAACATATATAATACGAATGATATTACCTATCTACGCTTATGGACAACCTGTGCTTAGACGACCGGGAAAGGAAGTTGCCAAAGATCAGGAAGGCTTAGAAGTGCTTATCGCCAATATGTGGGATACCATGTATAATGCCAAGGGTATAGGCCTAGCTGCACCACAGATAGGAAAAAGTTTAAGACTCTTTCTTGTAGATACAATACAGCTTGAAGAAGAAGATAACGACATCAAAGGTGTCAAGATGGCGCTTATCAATCCGACTATCATAGAAGAGAGCGGAGAAGAAGAATCCTACGAAGAGGGATGTTTGTCTATCCCTGATATAAGAGGTGATGTTTTTCGCCAACCTACAATCCGTATTTTATTTTATGATGAAGATTTCAAAAAACACGAAGAGAGTTTTTCTGGTATCAATGCACGCGTTATCCAACACGAGTATGATCATATAGAGGGAAAGTTATTTACGGAAAAACTTAAGCCCCTCAGAAAAAGACTCATCAAAAGAAAGTTGGAAAGTATTAAGAAGGGAAAAGTAAGTGCAGATTACAGGATGAGGTTCGCTACTTAAGAACTACTTCCGACCGAAGTCTGCAGGAATTTCTCCCCATCGCTCAGTATCCCATTTATATATTTTAGTCTTATAACTATTGTTCTCTAACCATTTTATGGCTCTATTCATTAGGAGAAAAATAGGTTCGTTCTTGCTCGTTTTTTTGAGAGTCGTTTTTACTTTTCTATTTCTCACCCACGCCATTGCTGTTTTACTATCTGAGTAGATAGGTATATCTTCTTTTCCTTTTTTCTTAAGTAGGGCCAGGCCATGTACTAGAGCAAGAAATTCGCCGACATTGTTTGTGCCTTCCTCAAATGGACCAAGTTTGAATATTTCTTTTCCCGTCTGCGTTACTACCCCTCGATACTCCATAATACCCGGGTTATTGCTACAAGCAGCATCAACTGAGATGCTCTCCCAGATTATTTCATCTTTAAAGGCAGATAGATCTCTGGCGGTGGTCTTAGCCTTCTTGCCTATAGATTCTGAGGCTGGCTTCTTGTAGGCCTGTTCTGCTTCTTGCTTTGTCTTAAAGGACTTATAAGTTGCATTTGGGTAATTGGCTATTTGTGCTTTACACTCCGCCCAGGATTCATATATGCCTGGTCTTAGCCCTATCCATACGACGTAGTATTTTGTTTTACTTTTGGCCATCAATTATCTGATATGTATATAGATACGCATGCTCATTTATACTTGGAGCAATTTAATGAAGATATTGACCAAGTCTTAGCACGAGCTCAGAATTCAGGAGTCGGGAAAATATTTTTACCTAATATAAACTCTGAAACTCTAGCAGCTATGAATAACCTTGGGCAGCAATATCCTAAACTATGTTACCCATTGATAGGGCTACACCCTTGTTATGTTAAGGAAAACTATAAGGATGAATTGGCTATTATCGAATCAGAATTAGCACAAGGTCAGTATTATGGGATAGGGGAGACAGGTATCGATTTATATTGGGATTTGACTTATAAGACCAATCAGATCAGGTCTTTTGAGTTCCAGATTGACTTAGCCAAAAAGTATAAGCTCCCTATAATTATTCACTCTAGAGACTGCTTAGACCTAACCTTAGATATAATTGAATCCAACCAAGATGGAACCCTGACCGGTATCTTTCACTGTTTCAATGGTGATAAAGCACAATGCAAAAAAGCTGCTGATATGGGGTTTCATATGGGGCTGGGTGGCGTGATAACCTTCAAGAAAGCCAATCTGGGTGATATGGTTGCTTATGCTCCACAGGACTACCTCCTCTTAGAGACGGATGCCCCTTACTTAAGTCCAGCGCCTAATAGAGGGAAGCGCAATGAATCTGGATATTTACCACTTGTGGCAATGAAGATGGCAGAATTCAGGTCACAACCTGTCACAGAGATTAGGGATTTCACCACGGCCAACGCCGAAAAATTATTCAAAATAAACGCTGCACAAGTCTAAAAAACTAACTTTGCAGCGCATTTTAAGGAGAATTGGCCGAGTGGCTTAAGGCGCACGCTTGGAAAGCGTGTATACTCCAAAAGGGTATCGGGGGTTCGAATCCCTCATTCTCCGCTCTTATTTTAGATACTTCCATACCTCGCTACCTAGGTAATCTACGAGCATCGTCTTGGACAATGTATGTTTAGACGTAATCTGATTCTTCAGTTGCTGAGATAATAAACTGCTTTCCATTTTTAATTCTCCAGATCTAAGCTTTTGCATTAGCTCTAGGCTGCTTTTATAAGCTTGACCCCTGAGATACTTGATAGAGAGTGCAAGGGCATTTTTATCTTTATCATATTTAGTTTGGGGCAGCTCCAGTTTTTCATATTCAGAGACGTTTACAGGTATATCATTTAGATAGAGATGGTCTCTCCCAGACTGATATACATAGCTAATCTGTAAGTGTTTTCGAGGATTGGCGAACAGGTAGTTGTATGTCGGAATACCTGCTTCATAGGTAATCGTTACATAATTAATGATCTCGGAGTCGTTGCTTAGGGATATAAAGGCCTTAGAATCGATATTGAAGAGCTTGTTGTCAAAATGGCCAGAAACTAGACAATTGGTATTTATATCTAATAATGCAGTTCTACGTTTGAGAGGACTATGCCCTATTGTAATGTCAAATTGCATATCCTGGACTTGATCGAGTAATCTATGTAATTGCTTTTTGTCAGCTGTCGTGTGATAGCTGATGCCAAGTAAATTGAGTCCTTGGATATTAACCGTGCTATCTGAGAATTCCTTTACCAGTGGTAACGAAGGTAGTCCCTGAACTACGGCCTTATAATAACTATCTAGATCATTGTCACCTCTGATAAATAAAGTAGGTATCTCTTGAAGTTGAAGTAAACAAAGTAGGTAATAAAAGGCTGTCTGAAAACCGTGCCCACAAGATCCATCACCTGTTACGTCCCCTGCAAATATGACTAGGGTAGGATTATGAGCAGTTATTATCTTGTAATAGTCATCTACACGGCTAAATCGCTGACCACTTCCTATGGTTCTCGATTCGAACAACATTAGAATATCGGCTCTATTAATCCTTTTAGAGCCGATATGCCAGTTGAGATCTGAAAATATTATAATTCTAGGATCTAACATCAAGACCAAGATACAGAGTATATAATTAAGGCTCAACCGAATATAAATTAGGCTATTTCCTTATATGACTTGATGCACCATACTGTGGAATATTATCATCTATTTAAGTGAGTTAAATGGTGATAATTATTGTCCAAGTCATTGTTTGCGAAATATTAACGTAGACTTCAAGTATTACAACAATATTTCTATTTTAGGGCTTTGATAGTCACCAATCGACTGAATTTTAAATAGAAAAGATTAAAAATGCGAAAGATCATCCTTATTTGTTTTCTGCTGACAGGAATCAGTTTTTTAGGCCTTGGAGAGTTGATGGCTCAGGCTGGAGATTCTGCTGAAAGCACCGGTTTATTCCAAGTATTAAAGGAAAAGTTTATTGAAGGGGACTGGAAGTTCATGAGTTTGGTTCTTGTGACTTTGATTCTTGGTCTTGCTTTCTGTATTGAAAGAATTATCACCCTTAACATCGCTACTACCAACACTTCTAAACTAATGAGCAGGATAGATGGTAGGCTAGCAGATGGAGATCTTGATGGAGCGATGGAAGTTGCAAGATCAACATCGGGTCCCACAGCAAGTGTATTATATGAAGGGCTAAGAAATGCTCACAACGGTCCAGAAGCTGTAGAAAAAGCTATAGTTTCTTACGGTTCCGTGCAGATGGGACTTCTAGAGAAAGGTTTGGTATGGATATCTCTATTCATCGCCATTGCACCGATGCTTGGATTTATGGGTACTGTAATCGGTATGATACAAGCCTTTGATATGATTGAGATAGTTGGAGATTTATCTCCTTCAGTAGTTGCGGGAGGTATCAAGGTAGCCCTATTGACTACAGTATTTGGTCTTATTGTGGCGATTATACTTCAGATTTTTTACAACTATATCGTTTCCAAGATTGACGGAATTGTCAACAAAATGGAAGAGTCTTCTATAGGCTTAGTAGATGTAATGGCCAGAAATGGTGTATTTAAGTAACATATAGTTATAACTGAATATGTATAAATTATTAACGACAAAAGGACAGCTCTTTGCTATCCTACTAGGGGTAATCAGTGTTGCAATAGCACTGGGTACAATAATATCTGGTGTCAAGTCGAACTATTCTATGGGGGATGATCTCAATGATATCCTTAAGAATGATGCTACGGCCAACTTCGACTTCTTTAATCCAGCAATCAATATTGTAGTTGCCCTCGTAATTGTAGCCGTTATAGCTATGGTTTTATTTGGCTTAGTGCACTTGATATCTGACCCCAAGAGCTCTATAAAGGCCATAATAGGGTTAGCATTAGTGGTAGCACTATTCTTTATACTGACCTCTTCTGCTGAGGTGGCCGGTACTGCCAAGCTATCAGAGCTAGTGGACAAAAACTCTCTATCTGATGGCATATCCAAAATGATAAGTGGAGGTGTAAAGACTGCCGTTATTGCAGCATTGGTAGCCTTTTTCTCTGCAGTAGTAATGGAGATTATTAACTTGTTTAAGTAATCCAATAGTATGGCAAAGAATGTAAGAACAGCACCAGAAGTCAATGCGGGTTCGATGGCAGATATTGCTTTCCTCCTCCTCATTTTCTTTTTGGTGACTACAACCATCGATGTGGACAAAGGTGTACTTGTAAAGTTGCCACCTTGGTCTGATGAGCCTCCTGAGGATCTCAAGCTTAATAAGAGAAATGTATACTCTGTACTTGTAAATGCAGATAATCAACTGCTAGTAAGAGGTGAACCACAACAAGTTTCTACTTTGAAGAATAACGCTAAAGAATTCATTATGAATCCTTCTAAGCGTAGTGATATGTCCGAAGCTCCTAACAAGGCTATTATATCCCTTAAAAATGATAGGGGTACTAGTTATAAAACTTATCTAGAGGTTTATAACGAGTTAAAAGCGGCATATAATGAATTGAGAGAGGAAGAAGCCCAGAGGAAATATGGAAAAGCCTTTGAGTATCTTGATAAGGCGAGACAGAAAGAAATTAGATCTAGGATTCCTTTGGTTATATCGGAAGCCGAGCCTACAAATTTTGGAGAAGAATAATCTAGATTACTATGGGTAAATTTCAAAAAAAGAGGGGAAAATCGACCCCAAAGGTATCTACGGCCTCTTTGCCAGATATCATATTTATGCTTTTGTTTTTCTTTATGGTCGTAACTGTATTGAGAGACTCTGAGCTCAAAGTCGAAAACAATGTTCCCTATGCAACGGAACTCACTAAACTAGAGAAGAAGTCTCTTGTCAATTATATGTTTATCGGTAAACCAGTAAAAAACTACCAAGCACAGTATGGAACTAAACCAGCTTTGCAGTTAGGGGATAAGTTTGCAGATATTAGCGAGATACCTTTGTTTTTAGAAAAGCATAGAAGCACAGTACCAGAAGGACAAAGACCAGGGATCAACACCTCTATGAAAGTCGACGGTGATGTGACTATGGGATTTGTAACCGATGTCAAGACCAAATTGAGAAAGTCAGGTCAACTAAAGTTGAACTACTCAGCTAAGAAAAGGCCTAATTAAGTACAATAGAAAAAAGCTTTAGAAAAAAAGGAGTCCGATATCATCGAGCTCCTTTTTTTTATTCCGTTGATATTATCTCAGTCGATCCATTGATCTCACCAGCTTATCATCCTTTTTGATAAAGTAAGCGCCAGTAAGACTTGATATCGCAGAAATAATAGGTAACCCCATTCCGAGACCTAAAGCACCTTGGCCAGCACCATTAAATAACCAGTAGGCAAGCCCCAATAAGACGAGCGCTGGTAGAAAACTTAGGTAGCTGATATTGGCTTGTAATTTTCTGTTTTTAAAAAGGAAAATCGCAGCAAAGCTTGTAAGCCCACCGATAATACAAGCTACGAGCAGGCCTATGTGATCGTTAAGATTGAGCATAGTATCACTAAATATACCATTGCCACTAGCCGTCCCGCTAGCAAAAGGCACAGCAAAGAGCCCCCAATAACCTATAGAAGATACTAATAAGAGTAAGGATTGTATTCTTTGTAACATCTGATTTACATTTAAGGCAAATGTGTACTTTTTATTTCAATTGTTCCAATAAGATAGATGTATAGCTACTGGGAAAAGAAATATTGGTTTGGACAGACTGATTTTACAATCGTAGGATCTGGCATAGTGGGTTTATTAACTGCCATTTATCTAAAACAAAAGCATCCTAAGGCCTCAATCAAGATTCTCGAGCGGGAAGCAGTACCCAAAGGAGCTAGTACAAAAAATGCAGGATTTGCCTGTTTTGGCACAATAGGAGAGCTCCTCGATGATATGACTACAATGGATGAGCAGGAGGTCGCTAACACGCTGGCCTTGCGTTATAAAGGCTTGGAGTTATTACGATCTACCGTCTCGGATAATAAGTTGGGCTTTAAGCTATCTGGAGGCTATGAAGTATTTTCAGATCTAAAGAGGTATGAGCAATGCGCTGAGGCTATTTCTAAAATGAATCGTATGGTCTATAGCGTATTAGGCTTATCCCATACGTTTCAGTCTCAATCTTGTGCCTTACCCAATACCTATTCCCAGATGATCTGTAATCAGTATGAAGGGGAGCTTAATCCTGTATACTTAGTTCTAGCACTGAGAGAGCAAGCTAGAGCCTTAGGTGTTAATATTTATTCAGGATTTGTCGTAGAGGGATGGGAGAAAGCTGGAAGTAAGATCGGGATCAGCTTGCAACATTGTGAGTTACAATTAAAGACAAAGACCCTCGTGTTGGCGACCAATGCATTTACTAATAAATTGTTAGCTCAGCTAGATGTCATTCCTAAGAGAAATCAAGTCCTTGTAAGTCAACCCTTAGGGAGGCGATTAGATGGAACCTATCATTATGATAAAGGTTATGTCTATTTCCGTAACATAGACAATAGAGTATTGATAGGAGGGGCAAGAAATATAGACCCTATAACAGAGAGCACCTCGACGTATGGTTCTAATGACAAGATTGTCCAGCACCTTACAGAATTTGCACAGCGACATATTGCTTCTGATTTTGAGGTGCAATATCAATGGTCGGGTATCATTGCAACAGGCTCATCCAAATCACCAATTGTAAAGGAGCAATCAGAAAACGTCTTTGTGGCGGCACGTCTTGGTGGTATGGGTGTGGCTATAGGTGCACAAGTGGCTAAGCAAGTTGTAGACCTAATAGGGTAGTTGCATGGGAGTTGATATTAAATTTTTTTTTTATTAGTGAAATATAATTGTATTAATTACCTAGGAGTTTGCACAAGTAACTCTAAGAGGAATGTAACTTTGTGACTACAAGAATGTTTTCTCACATTTTGTATTTCCCCCTCTGATAAATCTGAACACAGAGTCTCCCTGCGTGAGTAGGGAGATCTCGTTACTCATTTTATTAACCAAAACTTTTTATCCCATGGTGTTGACCGATATTGTGGGTAAGGTAGGCGTGGTATGCAAGTATGTGCTGTGTTCTTCTTTACTCATCTTAAATCTAGGAAACCAACTTGCAGCTTCAGAAGCTGCACCTCCTCCTCCTTTAGTATGTGATGACCAAATTAATGTCTCTTTGGGTCAAGATTGCGAAGCTGTAATTACAGCCGACTTGATTCTAGAAGGCACTTTTACTGGTACATTCACTGTTCTTATTTCTGGAGTCTCTGGCTCCACAATTACCGCTCCAGGTAACTATGTAGTCACCGTCACTGATGGTACTAATAGTTGTTGGGGGAATATTCTAGTCGAAAACAAATTAGCACCTGAGTGTAGTGACCAGACTGTACAATTACCATTTTTGTGTGGTGATATAGAAGGTCTTTTGCCTCCAGCTATTACCTCACCTTCTTGTGTTACTATTGCTGACATCAGGTTTAGTGATCAATTTACAGATGGTGGGTGTGCTGCTTCTACTCTTGTCAGGACTTGGATTATCGAAGGCGATAATGGTGCGATTGGAAATTGTACAAGTACATATACCACGTCTCCATTTGATGCAGCGGCTATAAGATGCCCGTTACAAGAACCAGAAACTTTTGGTTGTGATGCAGATCTAAGCCCTGATGGTATCTACGAAAGATTCTTTAAAGAATGTTTCTTAACACTAGCGCCATCTATACAATCTGATCCAGAATCTTTTCCAGCTGAAGTACAGATATGTATAGATGCAGGTAACAATGCTGCTTACCCTCATTACTACGATGGGACAAGTACGATCAGTCTAAATGGAGCTGTGTGTAATACATTTGCTGAATATAGAGACATATTGCTTCCTGTCTGTGATGCAGGTCCAGGTTGCGATGGAGCTAACAAAATATTGAGAGAATGGTCTATCTATGAGTGGTGTGACTCAGATGGTGATGGAAATCCTTTGGTAAAAAGATGCAATCAAGTATTGGCGGTAACAGACAATGTTGCTCCAGACTTAGAAGTTTCAGACTTTACTTCTTCAGTAGATCCTTGGGGATGTACTGCGGATATTGTTTTCCCTAAGCCTACTCACTTATTTGATGACTGCTCATCATTCGTTGATTATACGATTACAACAACTACGACTGTCGTTACTCCAGCTGGAGACGGTACAGGTGCAGGCACTGGTACTACTGGTGGAACTGGCTCTGGAACTGGTTCTGGTTCTGGCGGTGGTAGCACAACCACTGTAATATCTGATCCAGGACTAGCAGGGGTTGCTATAACTTTTGATCCTGACCTGGGTTTTATTGCAGCAGGAGTACCTAGAGGAACTTATACTTTCTATTATAACGCTTTTGATTGTTGTGGTAATACAACAGTAGAAGCCGTACAGGTGACAGTAGTAGATGCAACGCCACCAGTAGCCATTACAAAGCAAGACATTGTAGTTTCACTTATTCCAAATCCAGGAAGCGTAGGTGAACCAGGGATAACAAAAATATTTGCTGAGAATATCGATAACGGCTCATTTGATGGTTGTGGCGATGTTCAGTTAGAAATTAGAAGAGAAGTTGATGGCTGTGGATTTGATAGTAACCTTACTTTCAACAACGACGGTCATATGCAGGATGATTCACTTGATATGGATGGTGGAAAATTTGTCAACTTCTGTTGTAATGATCTAGTTGAGTTTGGTATAGATGAAGACGGTGATGGTGCTGTTGATTATGCTAGATTCAGAGTATATCTACGTGTGTGGGATGATGGTGATGGAGACGGCACTTTTGGGTCTGCAGGTGATAACTTCAGTGAAGTATGGTCATTTGTAAGATTGGAAGACAAGTCTAATCCTACTATCGTATGTCCTGGACCTATAGAGATAGAATGTGATGGAGATATCTCAGATATGTCTCAGCTCGGAAGAGCAACGGCATTCAATTCTTGCGGTGAATTGGCGACTGGTCACAGAGATATAAATGTGGAATTGTCAAATTGCTTTAGCGGAACTGTCACTAGAGAATGGTTTATAGTTGGAAACGAAAGTATCAACTGTATGCAGACAATTACAAAATTAGGCTCTACTCCAGCAGATATAGAATTGACTTTCCCAGATGATAGGATTTTATCTTGCTCAGAAGAGCTTCCAGATGATGTTCCGACGTGGGTAGCTGGACCTTGTGATCAGATTGCTTATAATGTAGATAGAGATACATTCTTCTTCCAAGAAGGTGCTTGCTTCAAGATTCTTAACTACTGGACTGTCATCAACTGGTGTACTTATGAGCCAGACAATCCTACTTCAGATGGTATATATTCTGACGTACAAGTGATCAAGATTTTTGATGAATCAGCACCAGTAATTGCATGCCCTACAGGTACTCAAGTACTAACGACTATGACAGGTGAGTGCTCTGGACCAGTTATGCTAACCAGCTCTGCAACGGATGAAGGCCTATGTGCTTCTAACAGTTTAAGATGGGAAGCTCAGGTTGACCTTCAGAGTGATTGGAATATCGATTTTGTATTTTCTAGTAGTATGAGTCCATCTTCAGGATTTTATATACCTCCTTCTCTTTCTGGAGAAGAAGTGAAAATAAATGTGCCTGAAGGAGATTCTGGTGAACATAGAGTATTGTGGAGGGTTTCTGACGGATGCGGAAACAACACGACATGTACTACTTTCTTCACTGTAGCTGATAATGTTCCCCCTACACCATACTGTGTAAACCTAAGTACTGCTTTAATGGAAACTGGTTCTGTTGATATATGGGCTTGTGATTTTGATCTAGGCGCCTTTGATAACTGTTCAGCACAAGAAGATTTGAGATTTACATTTACAGATGTTCCACCTGCGGATGATCCTGACTATAATCCTTTAGCACAATGTTCTGCAAGAACTTTTGATTGTGACGATGTGATTAATCCAGCAGGTACTATTGTACCGGTCAATGTATATGTGTGGGATACAGATGGCAATTCTGATTTCTGTACAGTATTCTTAACGCTAGTTGATAATAATGGCAACTGTCCTGATGGCTCTGGAAGTATCTCTATTTCTGGAGAAATATCTACAGAAACGGGACAGATGGTAGAAGATGTAGAAGTATCTCTTGTTAGTAACCAGCCTAACTATCCTATAAGTTCTATGACTGACGATTCAGGAATCTATATGTTTGTAACTAACCCTGTAGACCGAGACTATACAGTTTCTGGTACTAAGAATTCAGACTATCTCAATGGCGTGAGTACTCTAGATTTAGTTATGATACAAAGACACATATTGGGTATAGAACCAATAACGAGTCCATACAAGTTGGTTGCAGCTGATGTTAATGATGATCAGAATATTAATGGTCTTGATCTTGTAGAACTAAGAAAGTTGATACTCGGTATCTACACTGAATTACCACAGAATGACAGTTGGAGATTTATTAATACAGGAACGTCTATGGATATACAATTCCCATGGCCACTAGATGAAATCAGAGAAATCTTTGCAGTTCAGAATAATATGATGACAGAGGATTTTGTCGGGGTCAAAGTTGGAGATGTAAATGATGATGCCGTAGCTAATGCTATGCAAGCACCTGCGGTAGGTAACAGATCCAATGCGGAGCTGACACTAGATTTTGCAGACCAAGTGTATGCAGAAGGCGATTTTGTAGAGATGACGCTAAGCTCAGAGCAGGCTTCCGCTCTAGCAGGTATGCAATTTGCATTACAATTTGATGGTTTAGAGTTAGTTGATCTAGCTGGAAAAGACCTTGAGATTTCAGATAATAATTTTGCGCTAATAGCTGATGATGTAATGAGCTTCTCTTGGAACTCATTAAGTAATGTTAATGCCCAAGACTTGATGACAATCAAGTATAGAGCTACTAAGAGTGGAAAGTTGAGTGAAAGCATTACACTTGCATCTACTACAAATGCTGAAGCCTACATAGGTGGAGCATTAACTACAATCCCCGTCACACTATCCGGCCAAGATAATTCTGAACACGAATTTGTGCTTTATCAAAATAATCCAAATCCATTCAGAGGAATGACCACTATCAGTTTCAATCTGCCAAGTGAGAGTCCTGTGACCATTACAGTGACTGATGTAACTGGAAAATTGGTTTATGCTGAAGAAGGCGTGTTCCAGAAAGGAATGAATTCTCTTGACTTCAATACTCAAGGGTGGAACGCATCAGGTCTATTGTACTATACAATAGAAACTGACAACCATTCTGCTACGAACAAGATGATTGTCTTGAAGTAATATTCAAATCAATATGATATTAGGGCTGCACAGTTAATATGTGTAGCCCTTTTTTTGTTGAGGTAATCGTGTACCTTGCAAGTCTAATAGACTTTGATGAGACCAATTTTATTCTTTCTTTTAATTGTAACAATTACCTCCTGCAATAGAAAGTTCTCAGGGGATCTCCAGCAAAAACCTGGTGGCTTAGAGATTATGCACCCTTTTGGATTTGTAAATGCTACAGATCTATCAGAGGTGTTGTTTTTTGCTAAGGCGGAGAATAAGTTGGTATTTTTGGATGTATACACAGATTGGTGCCTCCCTTGTCAGATTATGGATGAAGATGTCTTCTCTAATAATGAGCTAGCGCATTACTACGATGAGAGATTTGTCTCCTATAAAGTTAACGCCGAGAAAGGTACTGGTCCTCTTATTGCGATTAATTATGATGTGCCAGCTTATCCCACACTGCTGTTTCTCAATACAGAGGGTGAGGTACTCGTTAAGAAACTCGGATCAGCAAGGCGGTTAGAAATGTTTGATCTAGCTGATGAGGCGGTAGCTAAAGGAGTGATGCCAGAAGAGAGCGACAATTAGGGGTGTCGCCAAATCCAGATTGTAAGCCTTTAGGTTTCCTTTCTGAGGAATGTGAATGTTTGAGCCTAATCTCTGATAAGCTATAATCTTCATTATTTCAGATTCGCCTTTGCTTAGAAAGGTGTATCTCAGCACTATTACTTTCCTATACAAAAAACATATAACCTTAATTGTCAGTTGTTTATGTCGCATTAGGTATAAATAGGGGTTGTGTTTTGCCATTTTCATACTTAATTATTCTGAATAAGAGTTTTAAAGGAACCTAGAGGAACGAATATTGTTAATAGTGTCGAGGGTTAATGAATCTAAAATTAGATCTTGTTACCTTTGCTCACGCTTTAGAGAATAGCTATGAAATCAGCAAAAACAGACTTTCAGACCAGACTAGCAAGCATACAGGATTATGTTAAGACTAACTCGGGTGTTAATACTGGGATAGATGTGGATTTCGCTAAGTCTTCTGGTATTCAAATCAAAAACACTGAAACTCCTTCAGAAGAGATTGACTTGTTTACCAACTCTAGTAATTCTGCTATTGCCTTAGCTTGGTTAGAGGCCTAAACCAATTTTACCAGATTGACTCTGTTGGACAATTACCTTTTAGATTTTGATTTAGAGAAAAGAGAAAGGGAAATCCAAAGGGGATTAAATTTATTTTCTAAATATAAGACTGGTGTTAATTACATTAATGATGCGGCGCTTAAAATAACAGGTGTTTATGCAAGCATTTTAAGTCAGAAGATAAAAGACCTTATTCCCAAAAGGATAAGTAAGTTTAAAATGGGTGCAATCACTGCATTAACAGTAGTAAAATTACAACCTATTCAAATCGGTGATAGTGATGCAGAAAAGAAGCTAGAAAGAGAATTAAATGCAGAGTTAGCATTCTTTTTGGCAATGAATTTGATTTTAGACATGAACAATCCTAATGGATATGAACTTGGAAGTGGCATTGAGACCCTTGATGAGTCGGCAATAGCTATTAAATCTCAACACATCTCATATCTGAAGCTAAAGGAATTTAATGATTTTCCTGTCTTTCCAGTTGCGTCTTTTTATTATTGTTTCTTTCTATTGAATGTCAATAAGTTTATGGCATTTCCATAGAATTTCGTGCAGTTGTAATTACGTAATTGCATCAAACAAACCGCCTAACTACCAACTACCATAAGCAGTTGGGCCAGTACTAGACGTTAGGTTGGTTATAAGTTTTTGTAAGTTATGCCTATAAAGGACAGATACATCTTATTAGCTGAGCTGAATGTTCTAAGCTTGGTGTAGTTGTTTGCTTTCGCGCAAGTGTATCAAGAAAACAGTAATGATTTTCCTTTACTTACTTTCCTATGCAAAAACTAGAAAAGATATTCTCTAATAAGTCATCTGTACTTATTTCTCCTGTTATCAGCCCAATTTGATAAAGGCAATCTCTGATATGGATGGCCAACAAATCACCAGTAAGCCCATTCTGAAGGCCTAGCTCAACCTCAGCTATAGCGATCTTGGTTTTATGTAAGGCATCGAAGTGTCTTTGGTTGGTCAGTATGGCAGAGTCTGTGATTTCCTCAGAGATGACCAAGCCAGACATTTTAGATTTTAGTTCTTTAATATTGCTACCCTTCATCGCTGAGCACTGAAGGTAGGGGAACTCTAGTTGTTCGAGATGGAGTGTGGAATCGGAAATGACGCTGATATCCGATTTGTTAAGTATCATCAACATCTTGCCCGTATAATCCAAGTCACTAATCTCGGAGATAACATTATTCAAATCACTAAGGTTGGAGCTGTCAACTACATAGAGTACAAGATCTGCTAGTTTGAGCTTGGCTTTGGCTTTTTCGATGCCTACTTTTTCGATATGGTCTTCGCTTAGGTGTAGACCTGCAGTATCGGTTAGGATATATTTAATGCCTTCAAGGATAAGTTCTTCTTCTATAGTATCTCGAGTAGTGCCTGCTTGAGCCGAGACGATTGCACGATCATCTTGGAGTAAGGCATTGAGTAGGGTAGACTTGCCCGCATTAGGCTTGCCAGCTATGACAGTCTTGAGGCCTAACTTGATGGCATTACCTGCTTCATAAGAGCTTAGCAGTTTAGAGACTTCAGATTTGAGCGCTGACACTGTTGCTTTCAGTTGGCTGCGCTCAGCAAATTCAACATCCTCCTCTCCAAAATCCAATTCTAATTCCAAGAGACTAGCTAACTGAACGAGTTCGTGTCTGAGTTCCTGCAATTTTTGTGAGTAGCCGCCGCGCAGTTGCTCTAGAGCTATCTGGTGGGACTTTTCTGTGTCGGCAGCTATGAGATCTGCCACCGCTTCAGCTTGGGTGAGATCTAGTTGCCCATTGAGGAAGGCCCGCATAGTGAATTCGCCCCTTTGCGCCATTCTTGCACCTTTCTGCAGGAAGGTATTTATAATACTCTGGACGATATATGGAGAGCCGTGACAAGATATTTCAATACTATCTTCTTTGGTATAGCTGGTAGGATTACGGAATAAACTAACAAGACAATCATCGATAGGCTGACCTCCAATGCTTTTAAGTGTTCCATAATGAAGGGTATGGGACTTTTTTTGGCTGAGCTGCTTAGAAAACTGTGAGTTTACCATCTCGATACAACCCTGACCCGATAATCTGACAATGCTGACGGCACCTATACCATTGGCTGTAGCTTGGGCTATTATGATATCCTTGTTTTCCATAGTCATTGGGTCAAATCTATACCTTTTACAATATGGAAACATATATCATATCGTAGTTTTAATATATGATGCATCATTAATGAGAAAAAAAACTCTAGAATTTCTCCAAAGTGTCTAATCTTCCTATATTTGCAAGGACGAAATAGTTCTAAGGAACAAACAAACTCGATCTCACTCTTTTTTAACTATTTGATTGTCAAGGATTTAGACGAAACTTCCTTGAGTAAAGTCAAATAGTAGTTAATCCTCGGATTAGCTAGTTTGTGTTCTTTTAGGCTTATGGGATATTAATTTATTCATTAAGTAAGGCTAAATGATATTAAAATATTTCTCTCTCACTCCCCACACAAGCAGCCTCCTCAAGCTGCCCTTTGAAGGGGTTTTTCTATTTGAAGTACTCCATTCTTGGAGCTTACCATTTATTTATATTTCCAGATTTAATCTACTTCCCGAAGCCAACGAAATCATTTCTAGATTCGTTACTTCTATACTAACAACTGTAACTCGCAGTTGTAGCACTCTTTGTGAATGCTATCTATGTATTACCAGGTGTCTGAGCCGACGAAACTCAGGAGCCTTATTTTGCAAACTCAATCTCCAGCCCAAGACATTGGGCGATAACTCAATCTCACTATGAAAAAATTTAATTTTCTAATTCTATGTTTATTGACCACTACATTTAGTAGCGGTCTTTCTGCATTTACTACAGATGCTTCTTCAGCTTGCGTTACAGCAAGTTGCAAAGACGCTACCTTGTCTCTAGATGGTACTGGTTGCGTCGATATCACAACACTTTCCATAAATAATGGATCTTCAGCTACCGGCAACATTGTGTCTATGTCGCTAGATAGGACAAGATTTTGTTGTGAGGATGTATTGGCTGGTCCTCAGGTTGTCACCTTGACCATCGCCGCTTCTTGTGTAGATCCAGTGACTGGTATATCATGCTCCGAGATAGCAACTTGCCAATCAACGGTAACAGTGCAAGATGAGTTTGCACCCGTAATTTTCTGTCCAGAAGATAAGACGCTAACTCTACAACCAGGCCAATGTGGTAGTTTCAATACACAACCGACACCTTTGGTGATAGATAACTGTGGCGCTACAATTACTGGTAGTGGTGACCCTGGGTTTGTTTCAGTAGCTTGTAATGCAGATTGTAATGGCCCTGCAAGTGGTACTGCTACCACTTACAGCTATGTTGCGGTTGATGAAGCAGGTAATACGTCTACTTGCGAGTTTACAGTAACACTTCAGGATTATACACCATTTAGTGGATCACTTTCTTGTAATGATCAAGTTAATCTTTCTGCCAATCTAGATTGCGAATTTGAGCTGACACCACAAATGTTGCTTCAGGGAGATTATGGTTGTTACTCTTGTTTTGATGTAACAACGGAAGAAATTCACACAACTTCTGCTTTAGCTGAGTTTAGAATGACCGTAACAGATCCTTGCACTGGGGTTAGTTGTTGGGGTATGGTGACTGTTGAAGATAAAAATGACCCGACTCTCGCTTGCGCTGGGTGTACTGATCCTAATGTTTCAGACCCTGATTGTATTCTTAATTGCGTAGAGCTGCCTCTCTTCACTACACTGAATAGAGACAATGGTGTTTTAGGATACGATGAAGGTCTCTTAGATGATTTGATCCCCACAGATAGAGAAGATTTTATCGCTGAGTTTGTTTCAGAATCTTGTGGACAACAGGTTACTGCAGACTTTAGTGACCAAGTAACAACATCAAATAATTGTGGAGATGGAGCACTTTTGACAAGGACTTGGACTATTCAGTTCACTAGAGCAAATGGTAGCCTCGGTTCACTAAGTTGCGAACGCTATTATAGATTCGATGACGTACAGCCTTTGACAGTGAAGGACCTAGAAGGAAATATAGAAGGGGTAGAAGCACCACACGATACGATTGCCCCAGGCCTATATGTGCCATTTGTGGAAAATGATATAGATGCAGGCGTAATTGTAGAGGATGTCATTTTGATGCCAAAGCAAATCGTCGAGATACCTGATTGTGGAGTAGGTATAAGTCCAGCAGAAATTGCTGATTATTTTGATAATCCGCTTACCGTGGATCAGGATACCGATGATGATAATATTGACCCAGATGAATTTGATGTAGACTGTGTTATCGAAAATAATGAAGGTATTTGGTTGGCCTACCCACACTATTACATCCAAGGAATAAGACCAGATGGGCCACATGCACAACCGATTACGGATAGGGTATGTAACCAGGTAGTGGATTATGTCGATACACCCATAGAGGCTTGTGCTGTAGGATGCGAGGGTAACCAAAGATTACTGAGGGTATGGACTGTATTAGACTGGTGTAACAACACATTTTTTGAATATAACCAAGTAATAAAAGTAGAAGATCAGATAGCACCAACAATGGAAGTCCCACCAATTGTAGCGAGTGTAGACCCTTGGGATTGTGAAGCGACTATCGCTCTTCCAGCACCCACAAAATTAAATGATGCCTGTGATGACAATCTGACTTACAGCATAGGATTTGTAGAGGGTGCTCTAGAAGTTACAGGTAATGTAGATGATGGATTCGTTGTACACGGTGTCCAAGCTGGAGAGACCTTGATACAGTATATCGCTGAAGATTGTTGTGGCAATCAGAGTAAAGTATTTACAACAATTTCTGTTTCTGATATAACGCCGCCAATTCCCGTTACCATTCAAAACTTAGTGGTAGAGTTGACGAGTTTTGGTACTCCAGGTCAAGGTGTTGATGGCGCAGCTAAGCTTTACGCAGAAGATGTAGATAATGGTAGCTATGATAGTTGTAACAGGGTGACCGTAGATATAAGAAGGACTCCGGTCTGTGATAAAGATGATGCAGAATGGGCTCCATTTGTTACGTTCTGCTGTGCAGATCTTGCGGGTGCATCTAGTACGATTGTGGATATAGAAATGCGAGTAAGAGATCTCTTTGGAAACGAAGCCTTTATTTGGAGCTCAGTGACTTTAGAGGATAAGGCGGGTGGCACAGGTTCTTGTCCACTCGATGTAGTTATCAAGTGTACGGATGATATCTGGAATTTTGATGTAACTGGCGGTACGCCGAGAAGTTTCACTACATGTCAGGAAGTAACTCAAGCTGTTGATACGCTTCAGGTATTCGAGGACACGCAGCCAAGTAGAAAGAATGCTAATGATGGTGGCCCTTCTCTCGGACAATATTTTGGTGTTAGGGTAGAAGCCTATGATCCTAGTTGTGGTTTTGGAGCTTGGGAGAGGGAGTTTGATGGTTGCACGCAATGGATTATTGTAGAACCTGAAGGTGGTGTGACTATCGATGCTGAAGGTCGATTCGTTATACCTTCTAGTTTTGATGATACCACTTTACAGTTTCCTGCTGATGTAGAAGTCGATTGTGACGCTTACGATACAGGTGAGCCTACGTGGTTAGAGAGTAGTTGTAATCTTGTCGGATTCACAGTAGAGTCAGAAGAATTTAATTTTGAAGGAGATGCTTGTCTCAAGATAGTCAATACCTATACCGTCATAGATTGGTGTGCTTATGATCCGACCGATCCTGATCTCAACGATATAGTTGATGCGCCAGCAGCGGGTGAGGACTTTGACAGATTTATTCACGATAGTGGAGAGGTAGAGGGTCGATATATCAGCAATCAAATTATCAAAGTTATTGACACTGAGGCACCTCTAATAGCCACAGACGATGTTGCCTTTGATACCAACATAGAATGCACAAATAAGGGCCTAACCCTCAGTGCAATTGGAATTGATAATGGAGAGTGTAGTAGTGCTTGGTTGAGTTGGGATATAGAATTAGATTTCTTTGGAGATTGGACCATAGATGCGACTTATAGTAGTCGAGTCTCAGCTGTACTCCCGAGTGGAGATCCTAACCCAAGTTTTATACCTAAGACCAATAATGGTGAAGCAATTACAATCGCCATCCCCGATGGTATCAGTGCTAGTAATGCTCAGCATAGAGTAGAGTGGAAGGTCAATGATGGTTGTGGCAATACAACTAGCCATACTTCTTACTTTACGATACAGGATAACAAGGCTCCGACGCCTATGTGCCTCAATCTAGGTACTGCTGTTATGGAAAATGGTGAAGTGGAGTTATGGGCTATTGATTTCGATAATAAGAGTTTTGATAACTGTAGTGGTGAGAATCTCTTATTCACGTTTACAGATGTGGCCCCACCATCACGATGTGATGCAGAGTATGATAGCAATACACAACTCATGTGGTACAATGGCACCTTCTGGTACTATGATGCGAGTCAGATTGAAGATGATGTCCAAGAATGCGGTGTGACAGGTGCAGGTGAATTTCAGAACATCGAAGATTATGGAGGAGATGTGCATAGATGGGAGCCAGGCTTACAAAGCGCAGGAAAGATATTTACCATAGATGAATTTGATAATGGATTTTTGGATGTACCTATATATGTATGGGATGAAGAAGGTAATAGAGATTTCTGTTTGGTAAGATTACGAGCAGATGATAATGACGGTGGCTTAAGTGCAGGCGTTGTAGCAGGAACAGTAAGAACCGAGACTGCTCAGTCAATAGAAGGTGTCGAAGCCAATCTTATGAGTAACAGTCCATCTTACCCTAGGGCAGATATGACAGAGCAAGATGGTCGATTTGAGTTTGTAGAAAACGAAATGTCTAGAGACTACCAAGTAAGTGGTATCAAGGACGGTGACGATGCTAATGGTGTCAGTACCATTGACCTAGTTAAAATACAGAGACACATTCTGGATATAGAAAGACTAGATAGTCCATATAAGATGATAGCTGCTGATGTCAATGGCGATAAGCGTATCAACGGACAAGACCTTGTCGAGCTCAGAAAGTTAATCTTAGGTATCTATGTAGAATTACCACAGAGTGAAAGTTGGATGATTTTAAATGCCGAAAAGCAATTAGACATAGATAATCCTTGGGACTATGATTTGACTAGAGCAATTCAGAATCTGAGCTTAGATCTTATGCAAGAAGACTTTATAGGAGTCAAAATAGGAGATGTCGATAATGATGTCAATCTCGAGTTAGCAACACCTACCGGTACTAATGGCAAAGTACTTAATCTAAGTGCCCCTATGGGAATGGTGCAAGCTGGTGAAGAGATTTCTCTTACGCTAAGCACAGAGCAAGCTGTCAGTGGATACCAATTTACTTTGGAGACAGGCGAGATGGAGCTCCTTGACGTAGCAGGTATATCTGAAGATAAATTGGCTGTCCACAAGAGTGCTATTACCGTGAGTGAAAACTTGACGGAGCAGAAAGTAGGAGAGTTGATGACAATTACCTTGAGAGCCAATCAGAGTGGCGCAGTAGCAGATATGATCGGTCTATCAAGCAGAATTACAAAAGCGGAAGCTTATGTAGGGCCTCAATTAGAAAAGGTAGACTTATCCCTTAGTGGAGTCTCTCAAGGAGAATTCAGCCTAAGACAAAACGAGCCGAACCCTTTCAGTGCGGAGACAACTATACATTATACTTTGCCAGAGGCGAGTGCTGTTACAGTGACACTGATGGACGTAACAGGTCAGATTATTAATACTATAGAAGCTGATGGCAACGCAGGTGCTAATGCGTTGAAATTAGAAAGAACTGGATTGAGTACAGGTCTTATCTATTACAGATTACAGGCTGGTAACAATGTAGCAACAAGACATATGATTGTGATTGAGTAATCATTTTGGTTTATGAAAAAGGGGATGCGTATCTGCGTGTCCCCTTTTCTGTTTTGAGGGGATGAGTTGTCTGATAATTTGTTTTCAGCAATAACTTTAAAGACGAAATAGTGAATAAGTATTTCAATGCATTTCAAAATGAGGTAATCGGATTTAACTATAGTAAGGAACCAATTGAGACATTTGAAATAGAAAATTTCAATTTAACTGAGTCATTTAAAGCTACTTTTCCTTTGATGACTGAGTTGATAAACGAAAGCGTCAAAACAGGTGTAGAATACAAAGGCAAATCGATGGTTCTGTTTAGTTGGGAAGTGAGGAATGAAATAAGTGGGTGGCTATGTCAATTTGATAAACCTAAAATTGAATTACTTAACGAGCATCAACTTCTTATTGACAATATTGGTGGAATAATTGAATCTTTTAGTGGACCTGAATCAATAGAGATAAATGGGTGCAATTATAATTATACTTTGACCCTAGCTCAAAATTTTATGTTTGTTGGTTCGTTGGCCGCTAATAAATTAGATTGGGAAGATTATTATTTTGAGATTTGCGTCAAGTTGGGATTAAAACCTATTGATTTGTCAAATGTAGTTTTCTTCACTGAAGAGGCAAATGGAGCTAAATATTTCTATGACAGAAATACTAAAGAAGTTAGATTGTTTTCGCACGATCATGATTTCAGATTTGTAGAGTTTTTAGAGAACCAGCCGAAGTATACAATGCATAAAATTATGGGAGTGAATTCCTTTGTAGATTTTGTTGAATTGCTTTCGAAACAATGGTTGAGGTTTTTTGAATTAAAAAAGAATACGATTAGTAAAAAGTGATAGAAGCATTTTGCAGTTCTAGCACGAAATAGTATCCCACCACAATTCACAACCCCACCAAAAAAACAGTCGGAATCTTCCCCAACACCACCTGCTTTCCTCTCCATTCTTTTACAGTCCGTGTCTTAATGAATTCTTCTTGTCCAGAGATATCCCGAGCGACACACAGCTTAATATGAGCGGGCAACTCCTTGAGTAGATTAGCGAATAGACGATCATTTCTGTATGGCGTCTCTATAAATATATGCGTGGTCTTATGTTGCGTTATAGATTGGACGATCTGTTGGATGGCTTTCTTGAGAGGGGCCTCCTTGACAGGTAGATATCCATCAAACTTAAAGTTCTGCCCATTGAGCCCACTCGCAGCCAAGGCTAACAATAAAGAAGATGGCCCCACCAACGGCCGCACTCGCCACCCGCTCTTATGCGCCATAGTGACCACCTCTGAGCCTGGGTCTGCAACACCTGGCATTCCAGATTCTGAGATGAGGCCAAAATCCACTCCATCCTTGAGTAGGTTGGCGATAGCAGTTTGGTTAGTGTGTGGGTCTCGCTTGTCTAGTTCTATGATATGCAGCGCATCAATCAGGTAAGGCGGATTTGTTGCTCTGATGAACCGTCTAGCCGTCCTAGCTCGCTCTACCACAAATACTTTTAGCTGATGAATGACCTGTATCGTCGATTCCGGTAGGGTAGACAACTCGCCGTCAGAAATAATGGTCGGGATGAGGTATAAGGTAGCGGAGATAATTTTACTTTTAAGCTCCTAAAAATAGCCCAACAGGCTCTCAAAATGAATAGCGCTACATATAAAGTCAAAATTGACCACTTCGAAGGTCCCTTCGACCTGCTTCTCTACTTCATCCAGAGAGATGAGTTAGACATCCACGACATAGATATATCTAAGATCACAGACGACTTTTTGGCCTATGTGAGAGAGCTAGAGCGTCTAGATATAGATGTAGCCTCAGAATTTATACTCGTCGCTGCGACGCTGATGCGTATAAAGGCTAAGATGCTGATCCCTAGAAAGGAACTCGATGAGGAAGGCGTAGAGATTGACCCTCGTCAAGAGCTCGTCCAAAGGCTTCTAGAATACAAGCAGTATAAAGACGTCATCTCACAGTTCGTTGATAAAGAGAAGGAAAGAGCACAGAAATTACTCCGTGGCAATGCTGCCCTCGAGATCAAGGCACTCGCCGAAGAGTCTCTAGTAGATGTGGAGCTAGAATCTCTGACGACATACAAGCTATTCAGAGCATTCCAAGCTGTGCTATTACGGTTTCAGAATCGGGAAGACAAATATGTCCACCAGATCGTCAAGTACCCTTATACGCTTAAGGATCAGTCGGCTTTCTTACGGGCTGCGGTTGCTGATGGCAGGGATTATGAGTTTGCTGAGATATTCGGTCAGCTCGATAACAGAATGCATGCTATCGTAACCTTCTTAGCGATGTTAGAACTCCTAAATGCGCAGGTCATCACGCTTCTTGATAGCGAAAAGACGAATAATTTTTTCCTTAGACGTGGAAAAGACTATGATCAGGCACCACAGGCCAATCTCTCTGAGGAGGAATAATCGGCAGTAAGTCCTGACTACCAATTAGTTAACTAGCCATCCGTGGGTCTAATAATAATCTCGTAGGCCATATCAACTATCAGGTCATCATAAGTCTGCTTTCTATGCTCTGCAAGAAAACGTCTGTTTATTAGCTAAAAATCGGATTTGTATTGCACTGATTTTAGGCACATTCGACTATCTTTGCAGCAAATTTCAGAACCTAATAACTATCAAAAATGGCTAACACAGGTCACATAAAGCAAGTAATTGGACCAGTTGTAGATGTAAGTTTCGCTGGTGAAAACTCTGCACTACCTGATATCCTCAATGCACTTGAGGTCAAAAAAGAGAATGGAGAGAAACTCGTTCTTGAAGTACAGAGACACTTAGGAGAAGACAGTGTAAGAGCCATTTCGATGGATTCTACAGAGGGTCTGACGAGAGGATTGGTCGTTACAGATCTGGGTAAAGCTATTGCGATGCCTACTGGAGATGCCATCAAAGGAAGACTATTTAATGTAGTCGGTGATGCTATTGACGGTATCGGAAACGTAGAAAAAGGCAGCAATGCTTATCCTATACACAGAAAGCCACCACGTTTTGAGGATCTATCTACAGAGACAGAAGTACTCTTTACAGGTATCAAGGTAATCGACTTGATCGAGCCCTATTCTAAAGGGGGTAAAATTGGACTCTTTGGAGGTGCGGGTGTAGGAAAGACCGTATTGATTCAGGAGCTGATCAACAATATCGCCAAAGGGTATGACGGTATCTCTGTATTTGCAGGGGTAGGAGAGAGAACGAGAGAAGGGAATGACTTGCTGAGAGAGATGTTGGAGTCTGGTATCATCAACTATGGAGAAGATTTCTTGCACTCTATGGAAGAAGGCGGATGGGATCTGTCTAAGGTTGATATGAAAAAACTAGAGGAGTCTAAGGCGACTTTCGTATTCGGTCAGATGAATGAACCACCAGGTGCAAGAGCAAGAGTGGCTCTTTCAGGATTGACATTAGCAGAATATTATAGAGATGGAGATCTTAATGACCCCACGGGTGGTAAGGACATCCTTTTCTTTATAGATAATATATTCCGATTTACACAAGCGGGATCTGAGGTATCTGCCCTTCTAGGTCGTATGCCATCAGCCGTGGGATATCAACCTACATTGGCAACAGAGATGGGTGTGATGCAGGAGCGAATTACCTCTACTAAGAGAGGGTCGATTACTTCTGTACAAGCAGTATATGTACCGGCGGATGATTTGACGGATCCAGCACCAGCAACAACGTTTGCTCACTTGGATGCGACGACGGTACTGAGTAGAAAATTAGCTTCTCTAGGTATCTATCCAGCGGTGGATCCATTAGATTCTACTTCTAGAATTCTCGAAAGAAGTATCGTTGGTGATGAGCACTATGATACGGCACAGAGAGTCATCAATATCCTTCAGAGATATAAGGAACTTCAAGATATCATCGCCATCCTAGGTATGGAAGAGTTATCAGAAGAGGACAAGCAGATTGTACACAGAGCGAGAAGAGTACAGAGATTCTTATCTCAGCCATTCCACGTTGCGGAGCAATTTACGGGTCTACCTGGGGTGCTTGTACCTATCGAGGAGACGATAAGAGGATTTAATATGATTATGGATGGTGAAGTGGATGAATACCCAGAAGCAGCATTCAACCTTGTCGGTAACATAGACGAAGCTATCGCTAAGGGTAAGAAAATCTTAGCTGAAGCAAAAGCTTAATTATGGACTTAGTAGCACTTACACCAGAAAAGGAATTATTCAAAGGGGAAATTACCTCTGTAAAGGTTCCAGGCATAAATGGACAGTTCGAGATCCTTAATGGCCATGCACCTATCGTAGCGGCTTTGGCTGAAGGTGAAGTAAGGATCCTAGATGCCTCAGGCGCTAAGACAACTTTCATTATCCACAAGGGATTTATTGAAGTCCTCAACAATGAGGTGTCTTTGCTGATCCAATCTATGGCAGCAGAATAATCATATAATTGAATAAAATATATAGAGCCTCCAGTCATTTGATTGGAGGCTTTTTTTGTAGTCTCCCTTCGCTCTGTTAACTTTAGCTTAATGGAGAGTGAGTTCGATAAAGTAATACAAAAAGCACAGACCAGTTTATATCAGTATAGCGACTCTGATGATATCAGTGCGCTCACTGTTTGTATGCTTTTTATTGTTATCCTCTGTCTAGTATTAATAGGTGCCGTAACCATTAGATATGGATTTCATAATAAGTACCTGATTTTCATCTTACTCATTGTGGGACTTTTTGTCAATTATCGATTAAAGATGGGCGCTGCAACAACACTCAACTTATCTAAGGCCAATTATAAGTCTATAGACCCTATGGACAAAAAGTCTTTTGCGATGGGCATACTTGGGTATCTCAGTACTGGGATCGGTATCAAAATTACTCGCATCAAAGGTGTCCGTTTATTCTTTATCTTACTCGTGCCTCTGGTGATGATTTGTAGTTATGAGTTTTTCTATGGATTTATGACAACCCAACGATTGTTAGTGTCTATGTTGGTAATCTATCCCATAAATTACTTTGTGTGGACTGCTTATTTTTCAGAAGAGAAGTCTGAATTCCAATTGCTCCAAGATGAGTATGATCGGAATTATAGAGAGGTTGTAGATTTGTAGAGTTTAGAGCAGATCATCTACTTCATCTAGCGATTCGTCATTAACCTTAGAAGTTATTTCTGATAGTTTTTTTCTGGCCTTGGCTCGTACCCCGTCATCTACATAACTTGCGATGGTCACTAGCCCAGCTGATAGTACAGCAATATCATCTGTCATCCCGATAAACGGTGTCAGGTCCGGAATGGCATCTATCGGGCTGACCACATAGGCTACTGTGCCAAGTATGATGCGCTTCGCCCAGGCTGGAACCGCCTCGTTCCGATAGGCATAGTACATCAGAAGGATCATATACAATCCCTTAGAAGAGGCTTTTGAGAAAAGCCTCTTAGCATAGTGTATGACCTTATCGAGATTAAATCCGTTCATTACTTGTAACTACAACTGACTATGCCTAAGATATAGTTCCATAGGTACTTGATATTATTTTATGTCGAGAAAAATGACATAGGTACATCCCTACTATGCATTATGCTTGACTGTACTTGGAACTTTTTTACGGTGCTGGATTGGGGTTAGTCTCGTGGATCTTATTGATTTTTGTAACAGTCTTTTTGTCCAGCTCTACACCAGCACTAGCGATATTTTCTCTCAACTGGTCCATCGTACGAGCACCGATTATATTGGTGGTGATAAATGGCTGCTGGTTGATCCACGCTAATGAGAGCTGCGCTAGACTCAGCCCTGTCTCTTGGGCCAAGTCATAGTATTGCTGAGCTGCCCGCTGCGTGTTTTCAGAATTATATCTTGTAAAATGACGAGGATGACTATTGAGTCTGCACTCAGGCGTATCGATACCTTCGATGTATTTATTAGTGAGTTTACCGAAGGCTAGGGGAGAGTAAGCGAGCAAGCCCACCTGCTCTCGTATCGCCATTTCTGCTAGGCCCACTTCAAAAGTTCTATTGAGGAGGCTGTATGGATTCTGAATAGAAACAATCATCGGTAGGTCAAACTCCTTAGCCAACATCTTGTATTGCATCAGGCCCCAAGGTGTTTCATTAGAGATACCGATATATTTTATTTTTCCTGCCTCAGTCAGCTCTTTGAGTACTTCTAGGCGCATTTTTATATTGCTTTCCCAGCCATCTTGATGGTGTGTGTAGCCACGTTGCCCAAAGGTATTGGTCTTTCTTTCCGGCCAGTGTATTTGATACAAGTCGATATAGCTGGTCTGTAATCTCTTTAGGCTGCCCTCTACTGCTTCTATTATACTTTGTTTACTGTAGGTGGAGATATCTCTGATGTGCTTGGTGTAGGCGCCTGGCCCAGCGATTTTGCTAGAGATAAGATATTGGTCCCTGTTTTTTCTGTTGGCCATCCAGTTGCCGATATATAATTCCGTTAGACCATAAGTTTCTGATCGAGCAGGCACCGCATAGAGCTCGGCCGTATCGATAAAGTTGACCTTATGTGCTATGGCGTAATCTAATTGTTCCCACGCTTCTTGTTCTGTATTTTGCTCGCCATAAGTCATCGTGCCTAAGCCTATTACGCTAATATCTATATCGGTATGGCCGAGTTTGTTGTATTTCATTTATAAGGATTGTTGCGGTAGATGGCTAATCGCAAAGAGTACTTTCTCTAGGCAAGCCGGTGTGTCGTGTAGAACGATAATCCCTTCTTGTTGGAACGCTATAGATACTTCTGAGCTTACAGATTCTTTGGTGATTGTAGGATCAAAATCCCCTGGCATAGAAGTCCACAAGACAATTTTATGCTGCGCCTTAAGGTACTGATACTGTCGAGGTGTCATCCGACCATAGGGTGGTCTATACAAGGTGGACGCTGAGATCTCTGCGCCTTGCTCTGCATTGGAAATGTACGTCTGATAATCCGTCGTCCATCCCGATAGATGTTGGTACCCATGATTGCCCACTTGGTGCCCTTGCTGTAGGATCATCTGATAGAGTTCTGGATATTTTTCCAGTTGTTCGCCAAGACAAAAGAATGTGGCTTTGATGTTTTTCCTGAGTAGCAGATCTAGCAATTGCGGTGTAGACTCAGGATGTGGCCCATCATCAAAGGTTAGCCGCAGGCGAGGCTCTTGACTTGAGCTCCATATGGCTGAAGGAAATATTGTCTGTACTAAAGCGGGTACACTGGTGAGGTACATCTACTTATCTCATTCTAGGCCTTCTTCTCTTACTCTTACCACCACCTTGACGCATCATACGCATACCATCCTTACCCATAGATCGAGCGGTTTTCATTTGAGCTTTGTTGTTCTTGAGTACTTTTTCAAAGTAGTCTAGTTGGCCCTTTATCTCAGCTTGTGTGACATCAAGTTTCTGTGCCTCACGGAAATAATTGGTAGCAGCAGTCATATTACCCTTGGAGCCTTTGATATTGGCCAATTGCATTAAGACCATTGCCTTTTCGTTATCAGAAGGCAGCTTTAGCCCAAGAGCCGTATTGAAGTGTTCCTCTGCTGTATTGTGATCATTCCTACCCGCCGCTATAGACCCTTTCATTATGTAGTAGAAGGCTCTATTGGTGATATAGAGGAGGTTGGGAAATTTGGTAAGATTAAGTCTCGCTTCTGCGCCATCTAGGTCTGATTCTTGGACCATAATCGCAGCCGTCTGGATTGTACCTAGAAAGATATAACTCGCCAACATTACAAAGCCGAGCAACCAAAAGGGAAGGGCGTACCAAAAGCCTAGGGTAGTCGTCAGGATGGCCCCGCCTACAAAGCCCACTGCAATCAGTAAGAACTTAAGATATATATTGATAGTAAACATTCGTGTTAGATTTTAATTCAATCAAAAATAAGAAATACCGCGACCACCCTCTAGCGTAAATACTGGCTATCGTTGACACAGATAATATTGTCTTGGATGTGTAAGGTACTAGACTTACTGAATACCTTATTAAACACGGGTTCAAAGGCTTTGTTTTCTCTTTTGTGACTACTGGAGATATTCATTCTATTGTAGAGCAACAGGCCATCAGGCGAGAGTTTGTCTTTGAGTAAGGAGAGATATGCTTCTGACTGGAATTGTAGAGGTATATCTCCACTCTGAAAGATGTCCATAATGACGAGATCATAAGTCTCCTCTCTCGTATGTAAAAAGTTAGTAGCTTCTGTAGGGAGGACCTCTACATAAGAATCGAGTTCTGAGAGTGTATACTTATTACATAACCGACAGATTTCTGGATCTATCTCCACAGCAACATAATCAAATTGTTGCTTATACTTTTTTTCTAAAAGTAGTATGACAGATCCTAGCCCGAGACCTAAGACTAAGGCTTGCTTCCGTTTAAATTTAGTCCAATCAATTTTTTTGAAGGCGTAATCAAAATTGAGATACTTGTCATCAAAAGAATAGATGGCATCTTCAGTAACTAACTGGTGGCGACCCCGTACAAGCAATACTTCTAGATGGGGATTGTAATTAGATCCCGTCTGCTCTAGCGAAAGTTCTTTGATGTGGCTCAACCATTTTTTCCAAAGAGGCTGTTGCATTTATTCCCAGTTTCTATAACTGGCAGAGTCATGATAGACGTGCTGAAGGATAGTACTGTCATCACTGGTCAAGTCAATGTTGCGTCGACCCATTACGATTCTGGCGACTTCTAGAGCTTTGTCTACATTATAAGTCTTATAGCCAGAAGCACCTCCCCAAGCGTAAGAGGGGATAAAGTTTCTAGGGTATCCCGACCCAAAAACATTGGCACTGACACCGATCACTGTGCCTGTATTGAGCATAGTGTTGATACCTGTCTTACTATGATCGCCCATTATAAGTCCACAAAACTGCAAACCTGTTTTCGTAAAAGAATCTTTGGTATAGTCCCACAGTTTGACTTCTGCGTAATTGTTCTTTAGGTTACTGCTGTTGGTGTCGGCTCCGAGATTACACCACTCACCGAGGTAGCTGTTACCTAGATATCCATCATGGCCTTTGTTGCAGTAGCCCTGAAAGACAACATTAGATACTTCTCCACCTACTTTCGCATAGGGGCCTAGTGTTGTGTCTTTGTATACACGAGCACCCATTTTGAGTACTGCACCTTCGCCCATTGCAAAGGGGCCTCTTATGTTGCAACCCTCCATAACTGTGGCATTCTTGCCGATATAGATGGGCCCTTCAGAGGCATTGAGTGTCGAGCACAATACGGTTGCACCTTTTTCTATAAATATGTTTTCGGGTGCTATAGGGTGGTTGTGGTAGGAGATCATTTCTGACTTCTTGAGATGGGTCAGGATCTTATAGTCCTTAGGGATCTCTTTGCCATTCTCTATGAATACATCGTAGGGTCTTTTGATCAAGTGGACATATTTATCCTCCTTGGCTAAGTCGACACCTTCTAGTTCTTCGAGTCCTTGATTTTCTATGAGTTTATCAAACTGTGCTTTATTGAGCCTAGCTGCAATTAGCTGATCTTTATACAAGAGCGCTTCATTAAATCCCAACTGAAGGATAAGATCTTCCATATTATCATTGGGCAATAATCTAGAGTTGATGACAAGATTATTGTCTGAGATATTGATAGGAAATTTCTGTGCGAGATAGTCTTGTGTGATATGGCTGATCTGGCATTTGATACGATGTTGCCATTTCTCGCTGATAGTAAGAATGCCGATTCTTATTTCTGATATCGGTCGTGTATAAGTTATTGGCAGAAGTGACTGCCAGTAATCATCATCGAAGAGAATAATATTTTCCATTCCTTGGTTATACTGTCTTCAGGAGAGGTATAAAAAAAGCCCCAAATAAGTCGGGGCTTTCAGTGTATGTCTTATGCTTCTTTGTTCTCTGCTTCCTCTGCTGCTTTTGCCGCCTCTGCTTTTTCGGCAGTTTTGCTCTTCGAAGCAAATTTTGAGAACTTCTTGTTGAACTTGTCGATTCTACCCGCTGTATCGACAAAGGTCATCTTACCTGTGAAGAATGGGTGTGATGCCGATGATATCTCCAACTTGATCAGTGGATATTCATTTCCATCCTCCCATTGGATAGTATCTTTTGTATTAGCGGCACTCTTGCCTAACCATGATTTATCAACAGAGAAATCTTGGAAAACCACTGTTCTATATTCTTCTGGATGAATTCCTTTTTTCATCTTATGCTTATTTAGGTTATAGTCTACTTAATTAGGGCTGCAAAAGTACATCAAATACCCTTGTAAATAAAGGGATTTTCAGAGATATGTTAGAAAAATGCGTCCTTAAAGTGCTTGATTTCTGCTTTTTGTGGTGCTTTTTTGAGAATTATCGCAATTATGTCAAATCTGATCTCCCATTCGTGACCAATTTGCTCCATATATCGCTGACCAGCATCGATAATAAGCGCTTCTTGATTTGCATGCACAAACTCCTCTGGTTGACCATAATAGTCGTAAGATCTCGTTTTTACTTCTACAAAGACAAGGGCCTCCTTGTCTTTTGCAATGATGTCAATCTCGGCTTTACGATATCGCCAATTGCGCTCTAGAATGGTATATCCTTCCAGTTCTAGGTGTTTTACTGCTAAATTTTCGCCTATGTCGCCTATTTCTCGATTTCTCGTGGACACTCTATTTATTAAAATTATTTTTGTACATATAACTATTCAATATACTTAAATTATGATGGATCAATTGATTAGTCGCTTCCCTGCACAATTAAAAGAAGCACTAGAGATAGGAGCTGGCGCAGAGATAAGACCACACTCACAACAGATCAACAATGTGTATGTCGCTGGTCTAGGCGGCTCCGGTATTGGGGCAGATTTTGTAAAATCATTTATCTCCAAAGACAGTGAAGTGCCCTATCTCATCGGTAAAGGCTATGAGATACCACAGTATGTAGGCAAAAACACCTTAGCCATCTGCTCATCTTACTCTGGCAATACAGAAGAAACCCTGTCGGCTTATGAGAAAATGAAAGGCACTGGTGCCAAAATTGTTATCGTTTCTTCTGGTGGGAAGCTGATAGAAGAGGCCAAACAAAATGACTTGGATTACATACAAGTTCCGAGCGATTGGCCATCACCAAGGGCTTGTCTCGGATACTCTATAGTGCAGCAACTTTTCATTTTGTTCCGACTAGGCATAATTGATGGCTCTTTTAAGAGTAGAATAAAAGCTGCGGCTGATTTGCTCGTCTTTGATCAAGACGCCATCAAAGCCTCTGCAAAAAAAGTGGCTGACAGAATTTACGATAAGCTACCTATCATCTATAGTACGGATCGCATCGAACCAGTAGCGGTAAGACTAAGACAACAGATCAATGAGAATGGAAAGATGCTGTGTTGGCATCACGTGGTCCCAGAAATGAATCACAACGAATTGGTCGGGTGGACAGAAAAGCATCCTGACAAAGCAGTCATCTATCTGCGCAATCAAGACGACCTGAAAAGAAACCAAGTCCGTATAGCCATCAATCAAGATATCATCAATAAGTACACAGATCATATCATCGAGATCTACTCAAAGGGTCAGTCTCTGATAGAAAAGTCTATGTACCTCGTACATCTTGGTGATTGGATATCGTGGTATTTGTCAGAGCACAAAAATGTAGACGCCATAGAGATCGGCGTCATAGATTATTTAAAAAGCGAATTGGCGAAAGTTTAATTTTTATATCCAAGCTAAAGGAATACAATGTTGAATAAAATCCTGCTCTTACTGACGCTTGTAATTCTTGGATGCTCCCCAGTATCACAAGAAGACAAATTTTTTCCCTCTGATTATCTATTTGCGCAACGATCTTTTCCTTTTGGCGAGATCGACCAGAAAGCATATCGGCAGAGTATTGCTCAGCTGGATAGCTATCGACAATCAACACATAAGTTTACTGAGCCTTGGACTTTTGAGGGGCCGACAAATATCTGTGGTCGTATCACAGATATCGAAATGCCAGTAGATGATATGCAAACTATCTATGCAGGTACGGCTTCTGGAGGGGTCTATAAGTCGGATAATCAAGGAACAGTGTGGACTCAGATATTTGATGGGGTGCCAGTGCAGTCTATCGGTGATATGGCCATAGACAAGAGCGATACCGATGTCATATATGTGGGGACGGGCGAGTCTAATGCAGGTGGCGGTTCACTGGCCTATGATGGATTAGGCGTCTACAGGTCAGAGGACGCTGGTGTTACTTGGGAAAGCCGAGGATTAGAAGACGTCGGTAGTATAGGCAGGATAGTTATAGACCCCAATGACAACCAAAAAGTCTTGGTGGCAGCTATGGGATCATTGTTTAGAAATAATGAAGAAAGAGGCGTCTATAGAACCCAGGATGGAGGAGAGAATTGGGAGCAAATACTATTTGTCTCTGACTCAACTGGTGCGATAGACTTAGCGATACATCCACAAGATGGCAATATTATTTATGCTGCGATGTGGCAGAGGATTCGTCGTCCACATACACGTATGTATGGAGGAGCAACTTCTGGAATATATAAGAGTGTCGATGGCGGAGATAGCTGGACAGAATTGACTAATGACTTACCTACTTTGCCCGAGAATAAAGGACGGATAGGGTTGGCGATCTCTGAGTCTCAACCCAACACCTTGTATGCGTATTATGCCAACACAGATGGCCCTATTACAGGGATATATAGAACTGATGACGCAGGAGAGACTTGGACGAGCAAGTCTATTCAAGATATTAACAACGTACCTTTCATCTGGTGGTTTGGTAGAATAAGTGTCAACCCGACCAATCCCGATGATGTCTATGTGACAAGTATAACAGCACACAGATCGCAGGATGGTGGAGATACTTGGACAGAAGTATTTGAAAATGCACACGTAGATCATCACACCTTTTTTATACACCCCCAAGATGACAATCTGGTTGTCAACGGAAATGATGGCGGCGTATATTTGAGTGATAACGGAAATCCTGTAGAGAGTACCTATTTGACAGGCATGTCTAATTTCCAATTTTATGCTTGTGAGATCAATCCACACAATCCAGATATTATACTCGGTGGCTCGCAGGATAACGGAACCAATACCAACAATGGAGCCGTAGATAGCTGGCAAAGAATATGGGGCGGTGATGGATTTAGAGTTATTGTAGACCCACGCAATGAGAATAATATCTATGCAGAATCCCAGAGAGGAAATATCGTCTTCTCACGAAATGGTGGATTATCTTTTGGCTCTGCTACGCAAGGTCTAACTGGAAATTCTAACTGGAATACACCTATAGTAATGGATCCAGATGACAGCAACATCTTATACACTGGACGACAAAATTTATTTAGATCTACAAATGGTGCTGAGAGTTGGTCTCCTATATCTCCGTCGCTTGTCAATCCTAATAATCCTCAGGGTATAAATACCTTCGGTACTATAACGACTATAGATGTTTCTACCCACGACAGTGAAGTCATCTATGCAGGTACAGATGACGGTAATGTATGGATAACAAGAGATGGTGGTCAGACTTACAATAATATCTCAGCTAATATACCAGAGCGATGGATAACAGCAGTAACGCATGATCCCATAGTGGCATCGGGTGTGTATGTCACGGTTTCTGGGTTTAGATTTGGTGATGCGGTGGCACAAGTGTTGTACTCTAATGATTATGGAGATACTTGGCGAGAAATCGGTGAGAACTTACCCGATATCCCTGTCAATGATATCATTGCTGACGATCGGCTACCTGGCAAAGTGTATGTGGCAACAGATATAGGTGTCTTTGTTGGAGAAAATAGGGGAGACTGGTGGGCAGTGCTCGGAGAAGACTTGCCAGTAGTGCCAGTGACTGATCTGGACTTTGATGCGGGTTCTAGAAAACTAGCTGCAGCGACTTATGGTAGAGGTATATACACTTACGACTTACCGGATCAAGCCAGTTCTGTGAAGTTGGTTAGCGATAAAGTCTATGTGATAAATCCTAATCCTGTTTCTGACTATCTAGATGTATCCAACTTTGTGGTGGATAATTCTTCCGTAAGTATTTTCGATTTTAATGGACAGAAAGTATTAGAGCAGAGCGGTAAGCTCATTGATGTACAATCATTAATTTCTGGGACTTATCTACTCCGACGAGTGGATGGGCAGACTACAAAGTTTGTCAAACTATAACACAAGTGAAGGGCCATTTTCAGAAGAGCGAAAGCTAGATTGCAGGCTTAGTTGTGGTATTTCTTGATGATAGACAGCATATCTTCAACGGCAACATTTTTAAATTTGTTTTTCTTCATCAAAGCGATAAAGTCATCTATCATAACTGCGGAAAAACCTAGCTTAAACGCGTAATGGTGGATAACCTCTATTTCTTCCTCTCTGATGATCGTATCTACTTTCATCAGAAATAGCATATAATAGATGATGGTCATCCTTTCTTCTTCTTTCTGAGGGATAGTCAGATTGGTTATATCTACATTTTTGATAAGGTCTTCGACACGATTGTCGTCAATGCCTAGATGCTTGCCCACCTTTAGTAAATAGGTAAACTCAAATTCGTCAAAATAATTATCCGCTTTAGACAGCTTAATAAGTGCAGCCAATACCTCTTCTGATTTCATCTTATGCTCTTATTTATTGGATGATGAAGTCATAACCTCTTCTCAAGTACCGTCTGATATTGAGCCAGAAAGCGAGCACGAGATAAATAATCAATGGAGATCCCAATGTGACAAAGGAAAGGTACATAAAGTAGAGCCTGACTCTAGAGCTGGCTATACCCATTTTTTGGCCTATATAGCTACACACTCCGAAGGAGTATCGCTCTATATTATTTCTGATTGTGTCTATCACAATATCAATATAAGAAGAGTCCCTCTTAAATTCAAATAATATCGCTAAGAGAATGTCTAGTTGACTGTATAATTAGCCGCATAATAGGTATGAACTGCAGGCGTGGTGGCACTAAGATTGTCGTCGTGCCGCGTGACACTCTGGATCTTTTTTTCATTTTGGTCCTGGTTGTAGAGCTTATCTACACATACGGTAAATCCACAAAAACCAAAAAAGAAGATAAATGTGAGGAAGATGAATTCTTTGAATCCTAGCGAATAGGAAGCATCCTGATCCTCCAATAATCCGCTTTGCGCAGAAGTATCTACAGTATTGAGCATAAATCGATAATTGGGTTAAAATGAAGATTAGAATTGGGATCTAATCTCGAATCCAAATGTAGGCTAAATACTACTGTTATGAAATAGATAAGGAAATATTATCTGATGTAACTTGCTGATTATGAATTACATATGTCATTTAACAATATGTAACGCCTTATTCCTTAATACCCTTAAGCTCAAATACCAAAGGAATATTGGTACCGTTTACTTCAAAAATATATTCGTCCTCGGCTCGTTTTCCTTTGCCACCAAAGAGATCATAAGGAGAGTAATCATACTCTTGGAACCTCGTAATACTTAGTCCTTGGTCGATCAATGCGGTCATAAGATCTCCAATAGAGTGTTGCCAGAAATACTCCTTGAGCTTGATATCGGCAGACTTATCAGCATAAGTGCCTTGCTCTTCCTCTACATAGGGTTCTCCATTATTAAAATATCTGTAGTCAATCTGCTTGGTATCCCAATCAAACATATACATACAGGGATGAAATTCCACCATATAAAAAGTGCCTCCTGGCTTAAGCCGCTTCACTAATTGCTCAGCCCACCGCTTGAGGTCTGGTAGCCAACCGATAACCCCATAAGAGGTAAAGACTATGTCATAGGTATCCATCAGATGTTGGTCTAGTGCATAGACGTTGCTACAGAGAAACTCTGCGTCGAGCCCCAATTCTTTGTTAAGCTGAGTGGCCGTATCTATAGCGACAGGAGATAAGTCGATGCCTGTACACTGCGCCCCCATACGTTGTAGTGAGAGGGTATCCTGCCCAAAATGACATTGGCTATGCAAGAGGCTCTTGCCAGGTAACTGAGGTAAGCCGGCCAGCTCTATTTGCTTGAGACTCGTAGCTCCATTAACAAAGGCATTTTGATTGTAAAAGGCACTTTTGAGGTGTATTCGCGTCTTAGCATCCCAAAGGGCCGCATTTGTCTTAAAGTATTCTTGCTCTTTACTCATAGTGTTGCCTACCTTTGGAGCTAAAGTATATACAATGCCAGAAGAAAAGAAAAAACCAGGAAATCAGGTCAATATAGAGTTGCCAGAGAATGTAGCAGAAGGGGTATATGCCAATCTTGCGATCATCTCTCACTCGCAATCAGAGTTTGTAGTTGATTTTATCAGACTGGTCCCCAATGTTCCTAAGGCTAAAGTGAAGTCTAGAGTGATCTTGACACCTCAGCACGCTAAGCGACTGCTCGGCGCCTTACAAGATAATGTTGTCAAATTCGAAAAGCAATTTGGCCCTATCACTGTAGCTAAAAAGGACCCTTACCCACCAATGAACTTTACACCTACAGCACAAGCGTAGGTCGCCAATACAAATGAAAAGATCCCGACGCGAGTCGGGATCTTCTTTTTCTAAATTTTGACTTCTAGATTCTAAGATCGTGTAAGGCTGTAATAAAATCACCTTTCAGTAAGTCAGTAGCATCGTTAATCAATACCAAATCAGAAGGGAAGGGCTCAGAATAACTTCTAAGTCTAGGATGATCATGTTTGCATAAGGCTTTTTTATCTCCTCGATAGCTTGTCGCATAATCCTCAAAAATGGCCTCCACTTCTAGATGCTTATGACTGATCACAGATTCTGTGTTCGCGTCTATCAGCTTCATTCTACCTGCTACTGTTGCCCACTTTTTTCTGTAGACTTCTGTAACCTCTGCTCTCAGGTTTTTGAATTTGTCAATTTTTACTTTGTTGCCAGAGCTGTCTATGATGGCTCTACCACTGTTGTCTTTAGCATATGTCCATCCATCCTTGACTTGCCGCTCATCGGTATGTCGAGAGACCGTTTCTCTTTCGGGACTCAGGTCGATATGGTTGAGCTCTAAGAGGGCTACATAATCCATTTCAAAATCTGGTGCAGTATGCAGGTGGAATCTCCTCCAATTACCATTAGCTCTACTTAAGTCTAGAGACAATAACTGATCCTCTGTATGTGTGGGAATCAAGGTTGGGATCTCATTGACGACATCTATTAGGATGTTAACAATGCCCAGCTCTTGAGCTTCACGTCTTAGGAGAGGGGTGTCTCGGTAGTCTAACTTATATCTGGAGACAGTCCCCAAAATATCGTAAGCTCTTCTTGCGAGATACGGATCATCTTCGAGTTTGGAAAGTGCTAAAGTTTCTGCGCCTTTATTGTAATAATAATCTGCAGCTCCTGCTATAGCCTCAGCTTTGATTGCGTAGGTGTCGACCATATCGAAGCTCGCATTGTAACCATCCTTGCTGACTAGCGGTAGGAAGGGTGTGATACGTCTTTGGCGATAGTGCATCGTTTCTGCAAGTTCTACGATCTCATCCCAGTGCTCCGGATTGTTGGTGGCATTAAGGTAGGAGATGTGCTCGAGGTCTCTTTGTGTAAGCTTATAGAAGGCTTCTTCTAGCGCTTTGACATGTTCTGTTTTCTTTTTCTTCTTGCCAGCTAGTTTTTCTGTAGCGTAGACGATGGCTTGGTTGTACTCTCCGCGTTCCATCATTCTCTCGAGTTTTCTACAAGAACCGAAACTTGTCAGGAGGATCATTGTGTAGAGTAATGTTTTCATAGTCAAGATTTTTTACTGGTGAACAATAGAGTGTTGTACACTTGTGAGGGTAAGAAGTTCCTTGACGTTACAATTTTAAGTGACTTTGGAGAAGGTTTAACAGAGAGTGTTAGGGGAGTGTTAGGAGAGAGGACTTAAATAGAAAATGAGTCAGAGCATATAACTGAAGAGCCCTCTAGATGAGCTCTACAATAAACTGAATTAATGACGCCACTAATATCTATATATTTCCAGTATGGGAAGTGTTGTCTGAATTATTGAATTAGTTTTCCAAATCTGACACCAACTCATCCACGTTCTTGATAGCAGAAAATTTTCTCTTGATCTCAAACCTTGAAAATTCTTGATCCGCCTTAAAGCCATAACCAAAGCTGGTGTCGCCTTTGGTGGGTTGTGAGATTTTGACAGGTCTGCTGGTATAGACTTCTTCGGCTTCTTCATCCCAGACGAGCTCATCCGTTTCTAGTTTGTCATCTTTTTTGTTGTAGAGGACGACGTTTCTTTCGACAAATATTTTCTTTTCCTTGTCTTTGCGGAGGGCATAGTCTGCAACCAACCAAGAGGTCACTTTTTTGGATGGAGAAAGAAATTCTACTTTTAAGCCTTCAGGAAATTCGTCATAGGAAGCACCTTTGTCAGAGTAGCGAATCATAACGGGGCTATAGATTCTTACCTTGACTTCGGCAGAGTCGCTGTAGATGATTTCTACGTTGAGTGCCTTCTCTTCTTGGTATTGACTCTGAGAAACAATTCTATTGACGTCTTTAATATCATTGGTGCAAGCAGACAGCAAGGTTAGGAACAATAAAGTGCCTATAGTTAGAATAAAAGGAAATAGTGTTTTGTGGTTGGTACGCATTATCTAAATATCGTCACGTCTCCTGCAAAAGACTCTACGACGTCATCTATAAATAATACTTCGACATACCACACATAGACTCCTGGATTTACAAATTGTGTGCCCCGCCCGCTGTTGCGACCAAAGCTTCCATCCCATCCCACAGTCATTTCGTTATTGGCATCTAGCGTGATGTCACTTCCTTTAAATATTTCACTGCCCCATCTGTCATAGATGGCAAATTCTTGTACGATAGAAACTTGTCTTCCAAATCCCAGTCTGAAAACACTGTTATCATCTCCACTTGTCGGCGTGATAATATTTGGAGAATAGATAGGCCTGACGATATTGGTTCGGACAGTAACTTGATCTGTAGCTGTACAGCCTCGCTCGTCAGTGACAGTCACAGTGTAAGTTTGTGTGCCTGGCGATAATACAACCGGATCTGGACAGTCTATCGTATCAGAATCGAGACAGTCTAGCCCATCGATAGGATCCCACGCATAAGTGAACTCGGTAAATGGAGAATCTACAGTCACATTTAAAGTATCTTCAAAACCTAAGTCGACTTCTACATCAAAGCCTGCATCGACGCCAAGTGGTTCTGGTTCAGGTATCGTGACTTCAAAGGTGTCTAGGCATCCTTTGATGTCTTGTACCAGTACAGTAAAATCTCCTGAGCCCAATCCACCTATAGATGGGTTAGGAACAAAGATGCCTGGTGGATTAGCTGGGGATACGTTGTAGGTGAACTCAGGATTTCCTCCAGAGGTCACATTGTAGGTCAATACCCCTTCTTCTTCACCCGGACAGACATTGCCTGTTATGTCTACATCAAGTACTGGAGGCTCAAAGTCTTCGCAGCAAGCACCTACTCTGATGCTCAGGATTTCAGTGACGATACAACCACTCTCACTTTCGACAATTAGCGTTGCAGATTTATCACCAAAAGATTCGTAGGTAACAAGATGTGGCCCAGGACCGGTTGCTGTAAGCGGTATAGCGCCAGCTCCAAAGTTCCAAGTATGGGATACAATACCATCCAAGGAAGAGCTCATAGATAAATCCGTGAATTCAATTACCTTATCACAAGCTAATGTGTCTCCAATCGGATTGAGCGAAAAGTCAGCCTCTGGTCCCTCAAATGTTCCTGTGCCACCCCAATCAATGCTAAACCCTTGGCCTGTCGGACTGAAGTTCATTATTACAAGAGCATAGGATACGCCGACCTCCATATTAATGGAAGAAACAAAGTTGTCATCATCACCACCTTGACATTGGTTGCAACCTGGAAACTCTTCAGTATCAGTGCTGTCATCTCTAAGTCCTGTCGGACCATCGCAGGTCATCCATACGTCAAAATTGCAACCAGCTGTCTCTCCACTAGCCATACACCTCAACATTTCTTTATTGGCACAGTCATCTAAGCCGCTAGGTAGTTCGAATAGAGCAAAATCTAAATCATCCGACGGTCTGCCTATTGGACTATTATTAGGAGTAAGTGTAAATGTTAATGACCCTGCATCTTTACAAGTCCATCTGTACCAAGAAGATCTAAATTCTCTATCAAGACATTCTCCCGCGAAGGCATCTAATTCTGTATCATCGTCTCCTGCATCATTTGTGAAGTCTACTTGAAACGGGTCTTTATTGCAGAGAATAACACCTTCTGGACAGTCAGAATTGGGGCTAGGGACAGGTACAAAGTTGTCGATACATATTTGCATACTTCCTTCCCGCACAGTTTCTACATAGAGGTAATATCTATCTCCGATTGTCAGATTAGACACACTAAATTCTGTTACTTCTAGACTATTGCTCGGAGAACAATCTTGATAAACAAAGCCTGCGGGGGACGTGCAACTACCATTAAATAAGACGGCTCTCGGACTTTGGCAAGTACCTGTCTGCGAGTCACACGTCAATGTGATCAGTGCTCCTGGCTGCTCAGGAAAAAATATAAACCAGATGCCATTGGAATAGTCTATTTGCACACATTGATCTATAGCCATTTGTCCCTCAGAAGGAGGATTGATGATATCTGATGTGGCATCAGTATTACTAAATTCAAAAGGATCTGAGCAGAAGTTGTCAGTTGTGGGAATAGCTATAGCACCGAGACAGTCATCATTTATAGGTTGTGCCCATAATTGTGTAGCAATCAGGATAGATAGAAGGATAAAATAGATTCTCATAGGCTATAAACAGTTCCTAGGGGTTATTGATCTATGATTAAGACATTAAAAATAGGGAGTTCGTTGCCATTCCCAATCTTTAATATCTCCAATATTAACTTAAAGTTGCCCCGAGAAATTTGATAATAGGTAATATGGGGTCATATTTAGTACATATTTAAGCTCAAACTGCGTCCATTAGTCAATTACACTAGATAATGCTCTACCTCGTCCCCACACCTATCGGTAATCTAGAAGATATCACCTTGAGAGCTCTCAGAGTGCTTAGAGAAGTAGATCTTATCCTTGCAGAGGACACCAGAGTGACCAAGAGATTGCTCAGTAAATACGATATCACTACCTCCTTGACGGCTTTTCATAGCCATAATGAGCATAAGCGGGTGGATAAGATTGTCGAGGAGCTCTCCGCTGGTAAAAATATAGCCTTGGTGAGCGATGCGGGTTCTCCGGGCATCTCTGATCCTGGGTTTCTCTTGACTCGGGCGGCTTTGGCAGAAGGAGTAGAGCTGACGAGTCTTCCCGGCCCTACGGCACTGATCCCAGCTATCGTAATGTCGGGCATCCCTTGTGATCGGTTTCACTTTGAGGGTTTCCTACCACAGAAAAAGGGTAAGTTGACCCGTATCAAATATTTACTAGATCTCGGCAATCCCTTTATCCTATATGAGTCTCCGCATCGGGTCATCAAGACCTTAATCAGAATAAAGGAGGTACATACAGAAAAAGGGCAAGAGACTGTGATAAAAGCCTGTGTCGTCAGAGAAATATCTAAGCTACACGAAGAATGTATTAGAGGGACTATAGACGAGGTCATCTCTGCTCTAGAGGCCAAGCCGTCCGTAAAAGGTGAGATTGTCATTATAGTAGACACCAAGGCTTAATCCACTCCATTACCCTGTCTATATGTCTAGTCCTACTTGTTTCTCAAAAAGGTTTACAATAACCTATACCATTTTTGGCAATTGTATTGACTAGGACATCAAGACCTTTCCCTGTCGTATACAGAGCGTAGCTGACCAACCCTCGTTAGCTAATTGACGTAATAGGAAGTGTGCTTCTGCTATGAGGCATAAAAGAAACGTATCACTTACTTACAAGAACATTACAATGAAATTTTGTACGCAAATTCTCTTTTTTAGTTTATTGAGCTTGATTGGTGTGGCGCAGAGTGTAGACCTACAAAGGGAAGCGGAGCTTATGCCAGAATTGTACTCCATTTCAGGAGATGCTTTTTTAGAAGAGTTGAGCAATGGAGACTTACAACTAAGACTCTCTAGCAACTTTACAACTCCAGCAGGTCCAGATGTCAGAATTATTCTTAATAGTTCTGTGTCCGGTTCAGGTGGTGTAGAGATTGTCAATCTTTCATCTATTGGACACTTCAATGGTGAGTTGACTGTACCTGTTCCTTCTTCCGTTGATATTGAAGATTATGATTTCATCGTTTTCTTTTGTGTTGCTTTTAATCAATTGTGGGCCTCAGGAGAGTTTGGTGATACAATTATTCTAGGTGGTGGCGGGCCTACTTGTGAGGTGAGTGAGGTCGAGAATGCTAGTGGCTCTAACGTTGTAGATATCTGTCCCTCAGATAATAATAGCGATGTCATTGAGTTCGAAAATTCTCTGAATATCTCTGCGGGTAGCGAGTATGCTTATCTTATTACGGACGCCAATCAAATACTGCAAGAAGTTGTCTTAGATGACGAATATGACTTTGAAGGATCTTCTACCTCGACGCAACGTGTATATGGCATCCATTACGCAGGTATACTTAATAGTGCAATAGGTAGTAATAGAATGAATACGACTGCAACAGATTGCTTTGAACATTCTAATAACAGCGACTTTATTACGATAACAAAGAATGCTTGTTTTGAGTGTGAAGAAAGTGATGTTCTCAATGATAATGGGCCCAATACTATTGATATCTGTCCGTCAGATAATATTGACGACATCATAGAATTCGACAATACTCTCAATGTAGATGACGAAGACGAATATGTGTATCTCATCACAGATGAAAATGAAATATTACAAGAGGTCATTTTTGACGACAATTATAATTTTGAAGGGACGAGCAGTGACGAGCAGAGAGTTTATGGAATGCACTACGAGGGCACCATCTCCGAAGCTATAGGAAGTCACAGATTAGCGACAACAGCGAGTGGTTGTGAGGAGCATTCTTCTGATAATGTTTTCATCACAATAACCAAAAATGCTTGTATTCCAGCATTCGTTTGTATGACGAGTGGGACCTCTGCTCTCGGTGGTACAAATCTCATAGATGTCTGCCCTAATGACGGATCATCAGATATTGTCTCTTTAGATAATACACTCAATCTAACACCAGGTGCCAACTATGCGTACTTGATTACAGATGCAAATGAGATCTTACAAGAGGTGGTGTTCACTACGGCCTATAACTTTGAGGGTTCTACTCTCGATGAGCAACGTGTCTATGGTGTTCACTATGATGGTATCCTTGTGCCAGCAGTTGGTAGCCATAGAGTGATGACAACAGCAAGTGGTTGTGCTGAACATTCTTCTGCATCAACTTTCTTGACGGTAACTAAAAATGCTTGTATTCCCGCCTTTGTATGTCAGTCCAGTTCTACATCTACAATAGGAGGTGTCAGTACTTTTGATATCTGTCCTAATGATGGCTCTTCTGATATACTTTCTTTGACGAATAGTATAAATGTAGCACCAGGTGTCAACTATGCATATCTGATTACAGATGCTAATGAGATCTTACAAGAGGTGGTGTTCACTACGGCGTATAATTTTGAAGGCTCTACTTTAGAAGAACAACGTGTCTATGGTGTTCACTATGATGGTATACTTATTCCTGCGGTAGGCAGTGTGCGGACGATGACGACAGCCTCAGGTTGTGTAGAACATTCATCGAGTACTGCTTTTGTGACAGTGACTAAAAATGCTTGCGTACCAGCCTTCGTATGTGATTCCAGTCAAACATCCACAACTGGAAACGTTACCCAAGTGAATATCTGTCCTTCAGATGGCAATTCAGATATTATCTCTTTTCAAAATAGTCTCAACACTGCAGCAGGTGTTAACTATGCCTACTTGATAACAGATGCCAACCAGATTCTACAAGAAGTAGTAACAGGATCATCATTTAATTTTGAAGGAACAAGTAATGCAACACAACGCGTCTATGGCGTACACTTTGACGGAAATTTAATTCCTCAGATAGGGCAGAACAGAATGATGACGACGGCAACAGAATGCCATATGCACTCAAGTGCTACAAGTTTCCTTTCTATAATTAAGGATGCTTGTCCGCCAGTCTTTAACTGTCTGGCGAGTACTGTGGCTTCTACTGCAGGTAGTGCGCTGGCTATTTGTGCTGGTGATGGCACGTCAGATCTGGTGACTTTCACAAATAATATAGGTGCACCAGCGGGTCAGAATTATGTTTACCTTCTAACAAATACCAATGACATACTGTTAGAGGTGATCAGTTCTGGAAGTTATGACTTTGAGCAAGCTACTGAGGGGCAGCTAAGAGTGTACGGTGTCCACTTCAGTGGTAACCTACAGCCTCAGATAGGATTGAATAGATTAGCGACTTCGTCGACAGAATGTTTTTCTCATTCTAGTGCCAATCAATTTGTAACCGTAACGACGACTGATTGTGCGGTGCCTTTTGAGTGTGTCATAAGTACAGTAGGTGTTAGTGGACAAGGGAGTACCCTAGATATCTGTCCAGCAGATGGTGTTGACGATGTCGTCACCTTTGTTAATAACTTGTCTTTGGCGCCCGGAGAGAATTATGTGTATCTCCTAACAGATGAGAATGAAATACTACAAGAAGTTGTCAGTTCTTCTAGCTATAATTTCGAAGGTAGTTCTTCGAGTCAGCAACGAGTGTATGGCTTACACTATAGCGGTCAGCTAGATATTAGGGTAGGTGCACCTCGTAGAATGACAACCTCTAGTGATTGCTTTGCACATTCATCTCCGACACAGTTTGTTACCATCACGAAGAATGCTTGCCCACCACCATTCGAGTGTATAACAAGCTTCACAGCGACAACCAACTGGGAGTCATCTACAGACCTATGTCCTTCTGATGGTCAAGCAGATTTGGTTGAGCTCAGAAATAGCATAGGTATGACAGCAGGAGATAATTATGCGTACTTGATCACCAATGAGGCGGATATCCTTCAGGTTGTTGTCTTTGATAATTTCTTCAACTTTGAAGGCTCTACCTTAGAGACCCAACGTGTCTATGGTGTCCACTTTGATGGATCGTTACTGCCCGCAATCGGCCAGAGCAGAAGAGCTACGACAGCGACGGGTTGTATCGCACACTCTGAAGACAATAGATTTCTCACGGTGACTAAAGGGAGCTGCATCATCCCATTTTCTTGTGAGCCTAGTCAGACGTCGACGTCTATAGGATCTACTATTTCAGTATGTACAACAGATGGACAGCAAGACGTCGTAGAAGTGAACAATACCTTAGGCGTCGTTGATCCTGCACATTATGCGTACTTGCTGACAGATGCAAGTGACATTCTACAAGCCGTCACTACAGAATCAAGCATCAATGTCGAAGGCATAAATCTAGATGAGATAAGAATATATGGTATTCATTTCGATGGAACACTCATTCCAGCAGTCGGTCAAAATAGATTGGCTACGACTGCCTCAGGGTGTCACGAGCATTCAAGTGCTTCTTCGTTTGTTACCATTATAAATGATGCTTGTGCTGCACCATTCGAATGTAGAGAATCCTTGACAGCCACAACTGACTGGGCTGTGACTATTGATATCTGTCCGAGTGATGGTACACGTGATATGATTCCATTGAGAAATAATCTTTTCGTAGAACCAGGAGAACATTATGCATATCTTATTACAGATACTTTAGATGTTTTACAGGAGGTAACTCTTGATTCTCTATATAATTTTGAGGGAAGTTCTGATGCACCGCAACGTGTGTATGGGGTACACTTTGATGGTGTTCTAGAGCCGATGGTTGGTGCCCATAGATTGGAGACGACTGCAACAGGATGCTTCACACATTCTGGCTCCAATATTTTCTTGACAGTTACCAAGAATGCTTGTGCTTCTACCTTCGAATGTGTAGAAACGCTAACAGCGACAACAGCTTGGGTGACCAGTGTTGATGTATGTGCTGGCGATGGACAAGATGATTTTGTTGTCCTGAAGAATAATGTCAATCAAGAAGCTGGGGAGCATTATGCTTACTTAGTGACGGATGCCCTTGAGGTCTTACAAGAGATAGTCTATGATACGTTATATAATTTTGAAGCGAGTGGAATAGAAGAGCAAAGAGTATACGGAATCAGTTTTGCAGGCGATATTATCCCGGCGATAGGAGAACACCGTAGAAATACGGTAGCAACAGATTGCTATATCCACTCTGGTGACAATTTATTTATAACCATCAATAAATCGGAGGCGTGTGCACAGACAGCGACTGTTGACCTAGATGCTGCCGATGACATTAGTATCTATCCTAATCCGAGTAGTGGTGCAATCAATGTCAATTATGAGGAGAGCGAAATCCAGTTTGACATCATCAATATATATGATGTCTCTGGGATGAAGACTCAGACGGTTAGGGCAGACTCAAGAGCTATTGACATAGAGACACCAGGTATATATTTTTTACAGTTTTCTAATGAAGAGGCGACAACGGTAAAGAGGGTAATAATTCAATAAGAGTAAGTTGGTTAGTTTTAGATAATTATATCCACGTATAATTAATTGGATGGCCCCTTCTAACGAGAAGGGGCTGTTTTGTTTAATGAAGTCACTAACATCTGTGTGTAACCTCATAAAATGAAAAATCAAAGTATTTTACTTAATAGATACCCAATATCAAAGTAGATAAGGAAATGCAAAATGTTTATTGCTAGACTTCTTCTTTTGTCTATCATAGTATCGATTTCATTAAGAAATATAAATCTACTATTCCACTGTCAAGTCTTTTTTTACCCTCTTTTGCATTACGATAGGACATAACATTTTTATACCCAAACATTCGGGCAATGTCCTCATCTTTCAGTCCAAGTACTTTCTTTACCACCTTAATATCCAAATGCTCAATTGTTTTATCCAACGGAGTATCTAAATCAGATTTCGATTCTAAATTATTTGGATGGTTTTTGAGATTGTTTTTTCGCTGCGTTCCTATTGTAGTTAAGTCTTTTTTTGGCATTAGCTAAAGTTACGTAGAGCCTTGACCCCAGCAGTCAAGTTTCTATTTGTTATATCTGAAGACGCTTCGTTAATCTATGTCTTTATGACCTAGCGCACACCCAAAAATAAGACATATCTTATGTTTGTGCAAGTTTAGAAAGTATTTATTATCTTAATAAATGTTTTAGTAGCGTTTTACGCTAAACACTATAAACGCATTATTGTAATTGTTTGCTTACATCAACGTTATACTTCATAATACAGTGGCTACATCATTTGAAGAATTAAGAATAGGAGAAGGCATATATACCTCTAGGGATATTGCTACCATCCTTAATTTGCCTATAAAAAAGGTTTCTTACTGGTTGTCAAAATACGTTCGAGAAAAATTTCCTCAAATCACTGGTTATGTTTACAACTTCGAACAGGAGAAGGGTATATATGTCAACTTTAAGTCTCTTTTACAGATTTATGTTTTAAGTGAATTGAGATCACGTGGGCATACTAACAAAGAAATTCTGAAGATATACTCTGCTATTTCTGATAAGTACAATACAAATTACCCTTTTGCAAAAAAAAACATATACTCTGTCGGATCAGAATTACTGATGGAGGAAAATGGGGAATTAGTTGACGCAAACTTTCAAATATCTTTAAAAGAAATTCTTTCTGAATACATTCACAAAATTGAGTTTGATCGAGAAGGAAATGCTGTTAGATTTTTTCCTTTAGGTAAGGATAAATCGATTGTCGTTGACCCTAAAGTACAATTTGGCTCTCCAGTTATTAAAGGCACAAGGGTTAATGCTGATATTATTTTTGAGCTTTATGAGAATGGAGAGGATGTTTTATCCATTGCTAGGATGTATGAAATATCTACAGAAAGTGTACAAGATGCTATTGATTTCTCAATGGCAGCATAATGGTTGAATATTTATTCGATGAAAACCTATCTCCTTCATTCGCAAGGGCATTAAACGAAATAGAAAAATCGAGAGGACAATACGCCGTTTTACCAACTAAAGATATTTTGGGAACTGGAGTTTCTGACGCTGCGATAGTTCAATACGCAGTATCGCAAGGGCATCAATGTGTGATATGTACTAACGATCGAGATTTTAAGAAGAGGCAACTGTTACCGTTAATTATGAGTTCAAGTAATGTGGGTTTGTTTGTTTTTCAATATCCAAAGGGCAGGAATTATTGGGTTGAATTTTCATTCTTGATGAAAAAATGGATTAACCTTAGAAATATAGTTAATACTGATTCGCCACCTTTTGCATATTGGGTATCTGCACGGAAAATCTTCAAAATATAATTTTTGGTATACACTTGTATTAGTGTACTTTTAATAAAAAGTAAAATATGGAAAGTGGCCTAGTGACAAAACAAAGTTCATTTGATTTTGAGGAAACCTACAGTAGACTCAGAACTATTATTGATAACAATCCCAATTTGAAAATAATACTTGAGTTGGATCACTGTAAGAATGCTGGGTCAGTAGATTTGACGCTGCGGCCGACAAAGATTATTATGTTTGGTAATCCTAAGCTCGGCACGCCACTGATGAATTCCAGTGCCACAGCAAGCCTAGATCTACCTCAGAAAATTGTCGTGTTCACAGATGAGAAAGGCCTAACCCATCTTACCTATAATGACCCTAACTATCTGATGAGCAGACATAACATAGAAGGGCAAGAGGCCGTACTCCAAAAAGTATCTGGGGCACTCAATAAGATCACCAATGCAGCAATCAGCAATGGGGAGTAAATAAAAAAAGTGCCGAGCGATGGCTCAGCACTTTCGATGTATAGTAGTTTATATTCTTTATAGCCTAGATATGCAGGTACCTACCACCCGTCGCTCCTAGAGCAGCCTCTTTTACAGCTTCTGTGTAGGTAGGATGCGGATGTGATATTCTGGCCATATCTTCTGCACTTGCTCTGAATTCCATCAGCGCTACAGCTTCCATTATGACGTCGGCAACTCTCGCTCCACACATATGCACGCCTAATATTTCATCGGTCTCTTTATCAGAGATAACTTTTACAAGACCTGCTATATCCATACTGGCTCTCGCTCGGCCTAGTGCCTTCATAGGGAATTTACCCACATTGTATGCAATACCCGCTTCTTTGAGTTGCTCTTCTGTCTTACCGACAGCGGCAAGTTCTGGCCAGGTATAGACGACTCCAGGTATCAAGTTGTAATCAATATGTGGTTTTTGTCCTGTCATGTATTCTGCTACGAGTATGCCTTCCTCTTCAGCTTTGTGCGCCAGCATCGTGCCTTTGATAACGTCACCAATGGCAAAGATGCCTTTGGCAGAAGTTTCTAGGTGCTCGTCGACATTGATGCGACCTCTGTCATCAGTAGTGACACCGATACTCTCTAGACCAAGGTTGTCTGTATAGGGTTTTCTACCCGTGGCGATGAGACAGTAATCTGCTTTTATTTCCAGTATGTCCTCAGTGTCTCTTTTCTTATACTTGACGGTTGCAGATTTTGCTGTGCCTTTAACTTCAGTTACGGCGTGGCCTGTATGAAATTTGACACCTAGTTTTTTTAGAGTCTTTTGTAATTCTCTAGCAATATCCTTATCCATCCCTGCGAGGATTCTCTTTTGATATTCTATGAATTCTACTTCAGTGCCCAGTCGTGCATATACTGAGCCGAGCTCTAAGCCAATTACACCAGCACCGATGATCACCATTTTCTTTGGCAGGGTCTCTATGTTGAGTGCTTCAGTAGAGGTGATGACTCTCTTCTTATCATAATTAAAGGACTCAGGCGCAACTGGCTTTGATCCTGTCGCTATTATCGCTTTGTCGAATTCTATTTCTTTTGTTTCTTTTTCTGACTTGACGGATAGCTTGTTGGCAGAGACAAAAGTCCCATGACCGTGTATCACATCTATCTTATTTTTCTTCATCAGATAGCTTACGCCTCCACAAGTCTGCTCCACGACTGCATTTTTTCTAGCAATCATTTGCTTGAGGTCAGCTTTTACACTAGACACCTTTATACCGTGCTCCGCAAAAGTGTGGGTAGCATTATGGTAGTGTTCTGAGCTATCTAGTAATGCCTTAGATGGGATGCATCCTACGTTAAGGCAAGTGCCTCCGAGCGTGCTGTATCTTTCTACTATGGCAGTGTTCATTCCTAATTGGGCACATCGTATGGCAGCTACATATCCGCCTGGGCCTGAGCCGATGATGACGACATCATATTTCATATCCTACTGTATGTATTAGTTCTAATTTGTTTTGTCAGAATCTCCCTTATTGGGTTTGTTAGCGTTATCTGTATTAGGTTTTCCTTTGCGCTTATTGTTGCGATTAGGGCGACGCTTCTTATTTCTGTTGTTAGGTTTGCCATCTTTCTTTTCAGCAGATGGTCCTGAGTCTGGCTTCTTAGTCGCGTCGCGGCTAGCCGATTTCTTATCGTTGTTCCTGCCTTTGTTATCACGACTATCAGATCGTCCTCTAGATTTATTTCGATTACCTTTTCTGTTGTTTCTACCAGATTTCTTTCTTCTTATTTCTGCAGGTAATTCGATCTCTCCAGTCACATCAGCAAAGTCGTGCTCGATGTTGTCTTCGTTGATCTCTTCTTTTTCTGCAGCTTGGTAGACGGCAGCATTGATGTCTTTTATGAGGATACCTTTTTTATTAAGTGCCTGTAATTTTTTGACTTGGTCCTTATCGATAGCTAAGAGTGGTCCTCTGATATTATCTTTCGATATTGAGTAGAACATGATGCCTTTAAATATATCCGTCTTGACTAGATTGGCGTAGCCGCCCTCCAGTTTTAGCGTATCTGCTTTCTTAGGGAAGTCACCGAGTGCATCGAGATAGGTGTCGAGCTCGTAGTTGAGACAACACTTAAGTCGACCACACTGACCTGTAAGCTTGGTCTGATTGATCGCAAGATTCTGATATCGAGCGGCAGTCGTTGTTACTGTTTCAAAAGTGGATTTCCAAGTAGAGCAACACAGCTCTCTTCCGCACGTACCCAAGCCACCGATAAGTGATGACTCTTGTCTAGAGCCGATTTGCTTCATCTCTATCTTGACCCGGAACTCCTTGGCGTACATCCTGACCAGTTCTCGGAAATCTACTCTCCCATTGGCGGTGTAGTAGAAGGTGGCTTTACGCTTGTCGCCTTGATATTCTACATCGCCGATTTTCATATTGAGGTCCAGCGTTTTTGTGATCGCTCGCGCTCTGATCATCGCCTTCTTCTCCATACTTCTCGCTTCCTCTAGTTTCTCTAGATCACGGAAATTGGCTACTCTGATGACCTTATGTAGGACACTGGCTTCCTCTGTTTTCTTCTTTTTCATCTGCAGGCGCACAAGGTCTCCTGAGAGGCCTATTCTACCGACATCATAGCCAGAGGTAGACTCCACCACCACCATATCACCAGTAATGGCTTTGGAGTGCGGGGGATTGATGTAAAATCCTTTTCGATTACCTTTTTTAAAGGAGACTTCGACAATCTGATAGGCCAAGGGATCATTGATCTCCAAGGTCGTCAGCCAATCGAAAGTGTTTTTCTTATTGCAAGAGCCACTAGAGCAGTGACCTTTATCTCCACATCCTGTGGGAGTACCCGTGGCGGATACTGAACACGTAGAACAACCCATCTATTCAATATTTATGTTGATTTTCAGCGACTTAGACCTATGTGGTCAGTTACTGAAAAAGCTTATTAGACAATCACTTACTTAATAAGTGGTTCGAGCCACTAAGTTATTGACTTCTTACCTTAATATGCTATTTATTTGGAGGGTTCTGGTCATCAGCAAGGCTTTTAGGGCCACATTTCTTTTGATTTGCTTGATGCTTAACTCAAATAGGTCACGTATTTGCTCGGTTTTGCTGTGATCGATGATTTTGGTCATTTCCATCGCTACTTTCTTTTCTGTAGAGGTCAGCCTCAGCTTATCAGGCTCTCCCGTATTGAGATAGAGCAAATACTCTCTGAAATAATGCAGTCCGTATTCTAGGAAATTGACGATTTCTTGCTTGCCCCTGCCCGCCATATCATTGGTAAAAGCCACCATTTGCTGTGCATTGACCTTGTAGGCGAGCCTCAGCCAATTGAGCAGTTCCTCAGAATAATTGAGCTCTTGGCGCTGGCCGAGTAGCTGAGCTTTCCTAAGATTGCCACTAGAGAGAAAGGCCAGTTCTTGCCTGTCTTCCTCAGAAAGGCTATAGGACTCCGCTATAAATTCCAGCATAGCTGCGTCTTCGGTAGGCGGGATACTGATGATCTGGCAGCGTGATCGCAGGGTGTTGAGTACGCGGGTGCTGTTGTTGGTGATCATTATGATAATAGTATCATCGGAGGGCTCTTCTATGAGTTTGAGCAGGCGATTGCCTTCTTTTTCTAGGTAGTCGGCATACCAGATGATCTGTATCTTATAACGGCCCTCATAGGTCTTGAGGCCTAGGTTTTTAAGGATCTTGCTGCATTCCGTCTTGTTGATATTGGCCTGCTTATCCGAGGCATTCAGATGGGTGAGCCAGTCATTGAGGTCACCATAAGGGTGCTCGACAACAAAAGACCTAAATTCTGCCATAAAGTCCTTTGCCGTCGTATCCTCCCGCTTGAGCTTGTCTTTTTTGACAACAGGGAAAGCAAGATGGAGGTCAGGATGGATGAGTTGTAGCGTCTTAGAGCAGCTGCCGCAGACACCACAAGCGCCTGTAGGTTGGCGGTCTTGGCACTGGAGCAAGGCCGAAAATCCCAAGGCTATCTGCAGTTTGCCATAACCCTCACCGCCTGAGAGCAGGATGGCGTGGGGGACTCTATCCTCTGCGACGATCTTATGGAGATAAGCTTTGACGTCTTCTCTGCCTGGTATATCCTGTAAAAGCATAGGGGCGAAGATAATTAACATTACCTCCTCTCTATATGTTCTTTACTTTTGTGTTGTGGTTTGTTGGCGTAAGTTTTCCATACAGGCCAGCTGCTCTAGCGGGCAGGTTATTATCAATACTAAACAGAAAAGAAAAGATGCGTATTTCGATATTTAGAATGGCTCATTTTAATGCGGCTCACAGATTACATAATGATCACTGGACTGACGAGAAGAATGAGGCGGTTTACGGTAAATGCAATAACCCTCACTATCACGGACACAACTACGAGGTGGAGGTGCGGTTGACAGGAGAGGTAGATGAGGAGACAGGTTTCTTATTTGATCTCGGAGAGCTCAAGCATCTGATTAAGATTCATATCGAAGACAGATACGATCATAAAAATCTCAACTTAGAGTGCCCAGAATTTAAAGACATCAATCCATCGGCTGAATACATCTGCTTCAATATCCATAAGATCATGCGAGAAGTCATCGATGACAAATTTGAGATTGGTGTCAAGTTGTGGGAGACGCCTAGGAATTATGTGCAGTATCCTGCGTAGAGAGAGTCAACTAACCATATGAAATTACTCTTAGGCAGTCTGTCGGCAGGATTTATAGGGTTGCTTTTAGTCAACTCGTTCATCTTTGCAATAGCCTTAATTAATGCTGATAAAGGCACTGATTGGAGTGCAGAGTTTAAGCACTTAACGTATTCTGTAAATGGAGAAGTGGTGGGTTTTACGTTCAGTTCTATTGGAGCCTATGTGATTATTTTGTTAGGGGCTGTGGGCCACTATTTTAAGCAGATGAGGAAGGACAATTAAATTGTGAGGTGACTAGGTCAACATCTGTTTTAATAGAAAAATAGTTTTAGCTATTATAATTTTCTTAAGCGATTAGTCATTATAAATAAATCACTATGAGAAATTTTATCTTTTGTGCATTACTTATGTTCTTCAGTGCCTGTAATGATAATTCAGAGGTTGAGAATATTGAAGAGCCCTTGTTGACTTTTGTACCAAATCAAATCCTACAAGCTTCTAGATCTGATGAAGATCTTGTCTTGATGCTCCATTCCAATTTTGAATTTGATTATTCGCTGGTTGTTTTTGATGATAATGACCAGGTTATCTTTAGAAATGAACAGGCAATGACAAATGTCTTAGAAGATGGATGGCGTCCAGATATCGACATAATGTTTGGTGAATATAAATATGAGATTCAATACCAAGATAGAGGTCTAAAATCTCTTGATGGTCGTGTTTCATATGGAATAACTTTGGGCACCTTTGAAGACTTAAAGGTTTACATACCAAATGCAGTAGTGCAAAGTGCTAGCAATGTTGAATACGCTGTCTTACTTATGTATTCAAGATTAGATTTTAGATATGACTTGTATGTAAGTGATAGAAATGGCAATGTTGTTTTTGAGAGCACCTCAGCAAAAGCTAATTCATTAATTGACGGGTGGCGTCCAGTTAATGTTCAGGCAGGTACATATAGCTATATAGTAAATTTTGATTTAGCCGGTATAGAAACAGAGTTTACTGGAGACGTTACCGTCTTTGAATAAAGGTGAATAACAGACCTGTCGTCGAAGTAGATGTCTGTCTAAGGAATGCTGATAATTTTATTCTCTCACAATTAGAATTATGTCTTGATCCTTAAGTATTCTCGATAAAGACAAGCATCTTGGCCTACCAAATATTACCTTGCACTTATGGCATTAATTCCCCCGTTTTTTATGGATTGCGTCGTGGCACTTGGCATAGATCAAGTTGTTAATGGTAAGAAGAACAAGCAGTGGATAGGCACTGGTTTTTTATTTGGACAGTTTGTTAAGGCTAATCCTGATAATCCTAAGGAGAAGCAGTACAAGATATTTTTGGTGACCAACAAGCACGTTATTAAGAATCACGCTGGCGTCTTTATCCGATTCAATCCGCAGAATGGGCAGGCGGCAACTGATTTTGGAGCACACCTCGTCGATGCCAATAAAAAGCAAATATGGACAGGTCATCCAGATCCTCAAGTCGATGTAGCCGTCTTCCAGATCAATATTGCGGCGATACAAAAAGCAGGAATGATCCACGGTTATTTCAAATCTGATTCCGATACGATGGTGACCAGCGAAATGCAGAAAGAGCAGGTGAGTGAAGGAGATTTCTTGTACGTCTTAGGCTTCCCTATGGGCTTGATGCCTACTGATCGTCAGCACGTCATTGTCAGGAGTGGAATCATAGCACGGATTAGAGACTTGTTTGACGGACGCAATAGTTCATTTACAATTGACTCTTTTGTCTTTCCTGGAAATAGTGGAGGGCCGGTAGTGTGCAAGCCAGAGACGGTTAGTATCCAGGGCACGATAGCCACTAAGCGGGCAGCCCTCATCGGCATCGTCAAGAGTTATATTCCCTTCAGAGATGTAGCTATCAGTCAACAGACGAAGAAGCCAAGAATCATCTTTGAAGAAAACTCTGGCTTAGCCAATGTAGAGACAGTAGACAAAATAATAGAGACCATCCAGGCCCACGAACAAAGAGCTCCTAAGCCGGTCTAGCGTAGAGCTCGTAGAGTGATTATTTTTTCCAGTGATTGGTCATATCCATACCTCTTTTGTTTCTCTTCTTTGAGAAACTCTTAGTGCTTGATTTTTTCTTTTTGTTCTTTATAGCTTCGACTTTTGCTTTGGCTTCTGCTTTAGAAGTTTTCTTTTTCTTTGCTGTAGCTTCCTCCTCTGCTTTTTTCTTTGCGAGGTTGGCTTTTCTGTTTTTGGTCTTAGCTGGGTATGTTCTTTCTTGTACGGTTGTTGTTTTCTTCTTTTTCTTGACTGTAGGTTTGGCTTTCACTTTTTTGCCACTTACATCGTAGTGGTCACCCAATTCTGGAATAACAACATTCTTAAATCCAGCTTCTCCGAGATACATTTTGAAGTCCGTCTGTGGTGCAATCTCCCCGTGTACAAGAAAGATGGTTTTTACTTTCTTTTGGTTTTTTAGAAAATCCAACATTTCTTTCCGATCCGCGTGTGCAGAGAAGGAGTCCATTGTTTTTATTTCTGCATTTACTTTTTTGACCTCTCCAAAAATTGTCAACTCCTTGATGCCATCCTTAAGCATACCACCCGCCGTATCAGGGGAGCAATAGCCAACGATCAAGAATGTATTTTTCGGGTTTTCTATGTTGTTGTAGAGGTGGTGTCTGATTCTACCCGCATTCATCATCCCACTAGAGCTGATGATGATACAAGGTTTCTTCATTGTGTTGAGCTGCTTGGACTCATTGACCGATCTTATATATTTGAGACTATTGAAGCCAAATGGATCTGGATCTTCTAGTAGATATTCCTGTAGGTTTTCATCGTAACATTCTGGGTGGGTGCCATAGATATGTGTCGCATTGACGGCAAGCGGGCTATCGACGTAGACAGGGATCTTGGGGAGTAATCCAGCGGTCTCCATCTTGTCCATCATATAGACGATCTCTTGGGTCCTGCCTATACTGAAAGCTGGTATAATCAACTTACCTTTCTTTTTACAACACGCTTCTTTGACAATTTCTAGAAACTTCTGTGATTGAGCAGATAGAGACTCGTGCTCTTTGTTGCCATAAGTAGATTCACAAATCAAGTAATCCACCTCTGGCATCGGTACTGGATTTCTAAGTATAGGCCTTTGCGGTCTGCCGATATCTCCTGTAAATCCAAAGGTCTTAGTCTTGCGGCCATTTTTGATTTTAAGTGTCACACTGGCACTACCTAAGATATGTCCTTGGTCCCTGAATATAAACTCCACTCCTGGCTTCAATCGGTACCAAGTGTCATAACCATAACCAATAAACTTGTCCATGGCTGGCTTGACATCTTTGACGCCATATAGGGGTACTCTGAAATCTTGATTTTTCTTCTTTCTCTTTTTACGCAGTTTTTGATTGTACCACTCCACATCTCTCTCTTGGATTTTGGCACTATCCATAAGCATAATGGAGCAGAGGCTTCTCGTTGCATGTGTACAGTGGATCACACCTTTGAAACCATCCTTGACTAACTGCGGAATACGACCACTGTGATCTATGTGTGCATGTGATAGAATGAGACAGTCGATTTCCTTGACATCAAATTTCCAAGAGTTATTAAGATCCCAGATGTGCTCTCCCTTACCCTGTGCCAATCCACAGTCAAGAAGAATCTTGTATCCATCGTCTAGGGTCAGCAAGTGAGCGCTGCCTGTTACCATCTGTGCCGCTCCTCCAAATTTGATATCCATATAGCTTTTTGATTTGTAGCTTGCAATTTAAGGATTTAACTGTCCCTCCGCACTAATGAATTCTCTTGGACGTTAGATTATTGATAAAATCAGGACTAAATGACATTTTTCACAAATTTCACCCTTGATAATCAACGCATTACAGCGGACAACTAAAGTTCTGTTTTTTAAGTAGTTTGGGTTTTTAATTACCTTCGAAGGATAATTTTCATATGAGCAAATTCAGTTTTTTACTAGTTGTTTTCCTATTGTCACTATCATCAGTTTCAATGGCGCAAACTGCAACAATCAGTGGATATATACAGGATGCTCTGACAGGCGAGAAGCTTATTGGCGCCAATGTCTTTGATTCTGAAACCTATGATGGAACCATCACCAATACTTATGGATTCTACAGTCTGACTTTGCCCAAGGGAAGCAAGACGATAACTGTCTCGTATATAGGATATGCCACGCAAGAGCTGACCGTAGATCTTTCTAGTGATCAGACTGTGACTGTGGAGTTATCCGTTAATAATGAGTTGCAGGAAGTTGAGATAATTGCGGAAAGACAAAAGAATGTTGCTGAAGAGTCTTCTATGAGTACGATTGATATTCCAATTCTGCAGATAAAAAAAGTGCCTGCCTTACTCGGAGAAGTTGATGTGCTCAAGGCTTTGCAACTATTGCCAGGGGTACAGTCAGGGGGAGAGGGATCAAGTGGCTTATATGTACGTGGTGGTAGTCCAGACCAGAATCTCATTTTGTTAGACGGTGTCCCTGTATATAATGTATCCCATGTCTTTGGATTCTTTTCTGTCTTCAACCCTGATGCAATCAAAGACGTGAAGTTGGTAAAGGGTGGATTCCCAGCTCGATACGGAGGACGATTGTCTTCTGTCTTAGAGATCAATATGAAGGAGGGCAATATGAAAGAATTTCATGGCGCAGGCTCGATTGGTCTAGTCGCATCTAAGCTGACACTTGAGGGCCCGATAAAAACAGATAAGACATCATTCCTTATATCTGGTCGCCGTACTTATATAGATCTACTGGCGAGGCCCCTAGTGAGTGCTGGCTTCCGTTCTGACGGCGAAGGCACCAGCGGAAGAGTGGATGCTTTTTTTTATGATGTCAATGCCAAGATCAATCATATATTTTCAGAAAAAGATAGACTTTACTTCAGTGTGTATGGAGGTCAAGATCGATTCGGTGCAGATATAAAGGAGGAGGACGATAATTTTCTTGACGAAAACAAGGGAGGCCTCGGCTGGGGCAATATCACTTCTGCTCTTAGATGGAATCATCTTTGGTCATCTAAATTGTTTAGTAATACGAGTTTGACGTATAGTCGATATAGATTGGGCACTGATGTAGGTATCAGATCTGTAGATAAAGTCAATGATGACAGTGAGGAGTTTGTTTTGGAATACGAGTCGGGCATCTATGATTTAGCGGCGAGATTAGACTTTGATTATTATCCTAATCCCAATCATTTTATACGATTTGGAGTCAGTGCAGTCAATCACAGTTTTGAGCCGGGTGAGTTTAGGCTGTTTGCTGCGGATGGGCCTTTCCAGATTGATACCTTATTGGGTCAGACCAATATACAATCTCAAGAATACGATCTCTACGTCGAAGATGATATGCGGATCGCATCTAAGTTGAAAGCCAATGTAGGTCTGCACTACTCGGGTTTTAGTGTGCAGAACACTTTTTATAATTCCTTGCAGCCCAGAGTAAGTCTACGGTATCTACTTTCTGACAACCAGTCTATCAAAGCTTCCTTTGCTTCTATGGCACAGTATATCAATCTGTTGTCCTCAGAGAACATCGGTCTCCCAAGCGATATATGGGTGCCATCTACGGCTAAGATCAGACCACAAGAGAGCTGGCAGGTAGCCTTGGGTTATGCTTTTAAGTTGACTAAGGATTTAGATGTTACGGTAGAGGGTTATTATAAGGAGATGAAAAATCTTGTTTCGTACAAGGAAGGAGAGAGCTTCTTTGATGAGAACTTACGAGACTGGGGAGATCGTGTAACACAAGGTGATGGAGAGTCCTACGGTGGTGAGGTCTTTATTCAGAAGAAGACGGGTGTCTTTACTGGGTGGATAGGGTACACACTTTCTTGGACGAACCGACAGTTTGATGACTTGAATTTTGGTGAGAAGTTTCCCTTTACTTTTGATAGACGGCACGATATATCTGTTGTCGGCCAGTACGAGATATCAGATAGAATTAATATTGCTGCTACTTGGGTCTATGGAACGGGCAATGCTGTTACGCTAGCCAATAGTACATATAAAGCGATCATCCCAGCTGTAAATGCCGATAATCCTATTGGCAGAGAGGTAGAATTCTATTCCTCTCGAAATAACTTTAGAGTGCCAGCCTATCACAGGTTTGATATAGGGATAAATTTTTCTAAGCAGAAAAGCAAACATAAGCGTACTTGGTCTTTTGGTGCTTACAATACCTACAATCGTAAAAATCCTTTTTATGTTTTCTTAGATACGGATGTGACTTTTGATCAGAACAATCAGCGGGTGGAGACGAAGTCTTTGAAAGCGCAGAGTTTGTTTCCTATTGTACCTTATTTTAATTACAGCTTCTCCTTTTAAGATACTTTATTATGAAATATTTGAAGTTTTTTCTGCTCTGTTTGGTTTGTGCCTTGTGTAGTTGTGATTCACTTACAACTACCTTAGATACAGATGATGATGAGTTCTTTAAACAGAGAATGGTAGTAGGTTCTATCATTGATGCGGGCATTAGTACACTATACTTCCACGTGGGAGAGAATCGTGGCTTTTTAGACAATGGTTCTTTTGAAGATTACAATCTATCAGGAGCATCTATAAATGTCTTAAAGGAGGCAACTGGAGATTTTATAGACGTTGAAGAGGAACTCACTGGACCTGAATCAGAGGGGGCTAATTATGCGACTTTTCTTTCTGACTCTCTTTTTTTCGAAGCAGGGACTTATACTTTTACTGTTAATCATCCAGATTATCCCGTCTCAGAGACAAGTCTGATTATGCCGGAGAAAGGACTGATAGAAAATATAGAGTTTGATTTTGAAGGCGGTATAGATCTTAATGGAGACGAGATCAGCTCGTTATCGTTTGATATTATTGATGAGCCAGGAGTTAATTTCTATGAGCTACAAGTCTTGGTGGATGATAGGCCAGTGCTTATAGAAACTTTTGATCCATCTGGGTCCAAAGGGAGTAATTTTAGGACTTTACTTTTTAGAGATGATAGCTTTAACGGACAGAGAAAGCGTATGGAAGTAAATTTCAACCGATTTTTTTGGAACCCTTCCGAGAGCGAAAAAATTACCCTCAGATGGTTTAGCGTCAATGAAGGTTACTTTTTATTAAGTAAGTCCGTGCAGCGTCAGAGCGAAACCATTAATAATCCATTTTCTAGTGCTGTTCAGATTAATGGCAATTTGAATGAGGCCTTAGGTGTTATTGGTTTTAGAAATTCCAATGAATTTGAAATTACACCATAACCTTGATCTATTAGTTGATATCGATTTTGAAGCCAACGATAACGCCAAGGCTTCTTTTTTCTGGTGTCGGATTATCGGGATGCGTATATCTTTTGTGTAAGACTGCATCAATTCTAAGGAGCCTAAAGAGTTTGAAACCAAAGTTGTCAAGGCCTATAGTTATCTCGTCATAACTTCCCCTGTCAGTGGTGGACAGCAGTTTGTATCCTCCGACAAGTTGCCATCCAGTTTTCTTTAGTATAGGTATTTTGCTTAGGATGTATCCACCAAAATTATGTTCTACGTGTACTTGTAAAAAATCCTCAGCACTGCTCATCTCATAGTAGGGTAGCATAAGGAAGCGACGGCCATATTCCGAGGCACTAGCAACGTGTGTCTGCGTGCCAATAAAATGCAAGTAATCAATAAATCTGTCTGGGCCATCTCCAAGAAATGTTCCTGCCATCCCAAAGAGACGGGTAGACCCATAGATCCCGCCATCTATGGTCTTACTCAGAGTGGCGTATATAAGATTGTAAGTTGCGACATCATCATCTATGGGCAGGCCTCCCTTGTAGTAAAGACCTATGACCGGCCACCCGCTATTTTCTCTAAATATTCTATCAGGGTAGGTCCATCTTTTTTGTCCGGGATGTAGAGTGAGATGCGCTCTTAGGATAAGTGCTTGATGAGGCGTAAAGGCTGCGGCATCATTATCTGGATTCTGGGGGTTATTGGAGGTAAACTTTGGTTCATCCACTCTATAGTTATTGGTAAGGGCGGTTCTACTTTGATAGGACACTGAAATATTTCCGTGTAGCCCATTCGCTATATAACGTGAGTAGCCAATATCTACAAATCGCTTGTTATAAGCCTTGAGATAGTTTTCTCTAAATAGCAGTGTGAAAATGCTATTCAATCTGTCACTAATCGGATTGAGTCTTGTGTATTGTGTGAGGCTTTCGCCTGTCTCTATAAAGTATCTGGCATAATTGGTTCTATTGGCTCGGAGGTCCAACCGCAGATGGCCTCTAATTTTTTCTTCCGATAGCCCATAGTTGATCTCTGATGATAGTCTAAGTCTTTTTGCCTTATTTTTTTCATAATGCTTAGTCCAATCAAGCGAGATCCCAGAGTTCCATCCTTGGATGGTGTTCAGGCTTAGATTTGATATTGGAGACTTAATCGACCAGTTGATTCTCTTCTTGGAGTTGCGTCGGCTATAACCAGTCAGCAGCTTTGTTACTTTAAAGTTGTTTTGGACTTTATCGATGGAGTCAAGATAGGCAGGGCTTTCGTGATGTATCCTGATACTGTCCTTGACCTTGTAGTCAACTACTTCTTTTGTAGTCAATGGGATAGGTCTTATTTCTTCCCAATATTTTTCATCCTTTTCGTTCGCAGAAGCTTCTACTCTAAATACTTCGTTGGAGAAATCATCATCAGTAACAGTGTCTAATTCATAATTAGAAAAGACTCCTGCGAAATTTCCACCAACCTTAAATCCTAATGCTGATATTTTGAAATTGATAACATTGGACAGCATCATCCAGCGCTCGTCATCTAGAGGTAGGAAAGTTTGCTTCATTGTCAGGCTATCGAGAAAAGGCAACTGTGTAGAATGTTTTGTTACGCCTAGTTCTAGACTATGGATATTCCATAGGTCTTCGTTTATATAGATATATCCATAGAATGTATTCGCGTACGCATTCTTGGGTATGACTTTTATTTTATTAATGAGTTGCGCGCCCTCATAGGTTGCACCTTCTAGTTTGTAATCATAGTAAACCATTGCGTTACGGGCGATAGGAGAGATGATGTCTCTATTTATTTCTACAGAATTCTTGTAAAAATTAAATTGCATCTCCTTGGCACTGTTAAAGCTATACCCAGCATCATCCCCGCTTACCTTAGACGATAGCATAACCTCTTTTACTTTTGAGGACTTTTTATATAAGCGGGATACAGATTCTGATAGATAGATGACGCCTTTACCATCATCTAGTGATTGCTCTAAATCATCCATATCAAAGCCTAATATTTTGTCGGGCGAGTCTATGACTTCATTGAATCCTTTGACATAGGCATCACAAACAAAGTTATCCATTAAGGACTCATAATAGCTGCGCTTGTTCTGTGCTTTCCGTATTATAGCGTAGGCGGGATCTTCCGCATCTGCCTTAATGGTGACTTGTTCTAAATTATAATTCTCTGTGGTAAGTACTTGATTATGTGTGAGCGATTCTCCAACATACTCTATATCTATCGAGGTAGTGATATAACCAATGTACTGGAAGATGAGTTTGTGTTTGCCACTCGGTATATCTAGTTGGTACTGACCTTCTAGATTAGTGGTGGTCCCGATAGAGGTTCCTTCTATGTAAATGTTCACATAGGGTAAGGTATTGTTTTCTTGATCGGTAACGACACCACTCACTTGAGCCAGTGATAATTGTAGACAACTGGTAAGTAGCGATAAGAGTAGGGGTATACGCATACATAAAGATAGAATAAGAACTTAATTCTTTCAATTGATCCTGAGTTGATTCTTAGGTTGACTCAGTTGTTAGCGTTCTATTTTTCTAAAATCTTGACCTCGGTACGGCGATTATAGATGTGTTCTGCTTCTGAGCATTTAACGCCGTCTATGCAATGGTTTCTAGGTTGCTCTTCGCCATATCCAATAGACAGGATGCGATGCTGGTCTATGCCTTGTGATATAAGATAGTCTCTTGCGCTCGCTGACCTCTTGTAAGAAAGTTCTAAGTTATATTTTTTGTCACCTCGGCTATCAGTGTGGGCGCTGAGTTGTATTTTGAGTGTAGGGTTGTCTTGCATCAGTTGTACAAGTTTATTGAGTTCTGTCTTGGCACCACGGGTTAGATTGTAACTATTGTAGTCGTAATAAATATTTTCAAAGACAATGATAGCCCCTACTTCCACCTTTACATTGTTGATGCTAGGCGCTGACACTTCTTTTTCAATATAGACGATTTGTGGTTCTGCAGCTGCCTCTTCTTTTATGTTCTTAAGCGTAACACTGTAATGGGCACCGCCCCACTTAGCAGAAACTATTTGTTGCCAATCTTCTTTTAGGGGTGCACTAATTGTAATAAGCTTATATCCAGAATCTAGGTTTATCTCAGCTAAGCCAAGGCTGTCCGATTTTCTTGATAATAGAAAGTTGTCATCCTTTGGATTAAATATTCTATTACTAAAATTTTCTAGTTCGCTCTCATCTAAAGTATGCACTTTGACTACGGCATTAGATAAGGCTACTCCTTCAGCGTCTTTTATGTCAAGCACGATAAGATTGTAAGTGCTATCAACAAATTCGTATAGAGATCTACTAGAGGCAAATTGATATAAATCATCCTGACCTACTCCACCAGGGCGACTGGAGCTGAGGTAACCTTGTGTAGCGTTTCTATTAGTTGTTATCCCAAAGTCATCATAAGGTGTATTGATGGGGCTAGGCAATCGAGTGGGTGTATGCCAGTTTCTTTCTTCACCTTTGCACAGATAGATGTCAAGTTGTTTGTCTGTTCTGTCGCTAGCATAGAAAAGTAATCCGCGTTCGTTAATAGATGGAAACCAATCATTATCTTCTGAGTTAATTTCTGGTCCTAAATTGATAGGTGTGCTCCAGCTTCCATTTTCTAAAGTGCTTATGTATAAATCCATTTTGCCATAACCGCCTGGTCTATCACTAGCAAATACAAGTAGGTCTCCAGTTGGGTTAAGGGTGGGGTGACAACTGGCTACGTCAGGCATATTGAGGGGTAACTTTATAGGCTTAGACCATTTTCCATTCTTGTATGTGGAGTAAAAAAGCTTAAGTGTGACAGTTTTATTTTTGTCGAGATTAAATGCTGTGCCGTCATAATCCACACGTGTAAAATATAAGGCATTACCATCTTTGGTAAAGTGTGCTGGCCCTTCGTGATATGGTGTGTTGATGGCAGAGTCAAATGTTTTTACTTGAGATAGAGTCCCATTATTATTGTTGCAAAAGACAAGATCAAAAAAAGGTGTGTCTATATTCTTGTCAAATAACTTTTGTCTATTTCGTGCCTGTACAAAAACGATAAAGTCACCCCACTGCGTTGGCGAAAACTCCATATTACTACTATTGACAAGGTCTTCGTTCAGTATGGTAATCTGACCATCCCAGTCCTGCGCTTTAGCTCCGCTCAAGATTGTGGACAATAAGAATAATATGAGGATTATTTTTTGCACTAGTAGTATCGTGGGTTTTGTATGTTCTTTGGTGCTTTATTTGTTTTTAGATCATACCTCAGTAGAATTTCAAAACTTCCATTTTCATAATCTCTAAGTTCGGTAGTGCTAAAGTCATAGGACATCATAGCCATTAACGTAGGCGTAAATCTAAAACCCAATAGTATCCCTATGGATTCTAGAAATGAATTTTGTGAGCCTCCACTTCTGAGATTAAGTCCTAAATGAGCCTGATCTTCATAGATGAATATGCCTTGTAGATCTAGGTCTGTTGGTGCGGCTTCACTTATTTTAAGAAGACTGTGTTGGTTAAATGTCCAAGTGTCTCCTAGATCAATATTTAGACCAAACATCGCATAGAGGATTCTTGATTCACGCGATTGCCTCTGATCTGTTTCGAAATCAATGTCTGATTGTACTAATCTTGGAATACTTAGACCTGCATAATATTTTTCGTTTTCTATGTGTATGCCTGCTCCTACATTGAAGAGGTTCTTGGAAAATTGATTTTGTTCTATCGCACTATCTAAGTCAAAGCCATCTAGGGCAATGAGTCTTTCGTCGGTAAAATCATTTATAAACTGTCTATAGTTGGCCAATAGACCAAGTTGTAATTTTGTATTGAGGAACTTAAGTTGATAGGCATAAATTCCTGACACGTCATTGCGCTGAGAGATACCGACAGTATTTCTACTCGCTGTCACACCTAGACTCACTGACTCATAGATGTTGGGCAGTGAAATCAATATCGTTTGTCCTGTAGGAGCGCCTTGCAGTCCAGACCATTGATTTCTGTGTCGCAGTGTTACTGAAAAATTATCCTCCGAGGCAGCGATAGCAGGATTGTAAAATAACTTAGCATTACCAAATTGTGTAAATTGATTTTGTTGCTGCCCAAAAGCAGCAAAGCCAGCAACCAGTAATATAAGTATAACACCAATTCTTATCATAACTCTAGAATTACAAAGCCAGATAAAGGTCTTGATCCATCTCCTAGATCCAATATGTAAAAGTAGGTGCCTACAGGTAACAGCTTGCCGTTATACATCCCTTGCCAGTCATTGTTGTAGGGTGCAGCTGTATACACTTCATCTCCCCATTCATTAAATATAAGAATGGAGTTGCTCTCATAACCACCAGCTTCTAGGCAAGGCACTCTCAATGCATCATTGTATCCGTCACCATTTGGAGTGACAAGATTTCCAACAAAGCAATCTACCTCCACGCCTATAGTTAAGAATATACTAGCTTGATCACATTCCTCTGGACAATCTTGTAGACATACTTCATATATAATTTCATCATCGCCAACCAATCCACTATCCGGAGAGTAGAAGATTGTTGTTTCATTTACGGTAACAGTGCCCCTATTGGGTTCCGAAATTATTTCTACCGAAGAGGGTCCATCGATTATATCATTTGTCAGAGGTTGTATATTAATCTCTTCCCCAAATGGTAAATCTAATTGGTCATCGGCAGCTATTGGAGCAAGAGCTACGGATACGACAATCGTGTCTCTGTAATAGTCCAAGCATTGTCCAGAGGAAGAATTGATAAAAATATTGTTGTTTCCTGTTCTAAGGTTGCTCAGTGAAACTGTACTTGAATTTTGATCAATAATATTTATTTCAGGGTCGTCACTGAACCAGAATACTTCTGTGTCGTCTGGTGTACTTATGGTTGAGAGGTTTGTGAAGTCTCTACCACATAATATAAGTGTATCGGCCACCTCAGCACCTATAGGAGGATGTGCTGTCAAATTGAGACTGAGTAAGTCTCCGATAGGTGAGCTACATCCATCTAGTACGGATACGGCCGCTAGTTCAAAATTTCCAGGAGAATTCAATAAAAAACTTAGATCCAAACAATCACTGTTCCCAGTTTGCAGAGTGGTTTGTGTCGTTACATCTATCAGTCTTATTTCATCTATAGGATCTATGAGGTTTGTAAGGCAGATTTCTATATTGCTTAAGTCCGTTGCGCAGAGATCAATCTCATTATCTACAAACTCTGGTGCTGTAGGGATGGGATTAACTTGTAAGTTAAAGACAATGGAGGTGTCTGAGATGCAATTACCTGAGGAAATAGAAACACTGTAACCTCCTGTATCTTCTGGCTGTACATCAAGCAATTCTAGTTGGTTGCTATTTCTATTGGTTGTACCCTGTGGTGTAAACCATAGATAGCTGTCAGCATTATCTATGTCCACACTTAATATTATATCTTCTCCTACGCAAGCAGTTTCTGCACCACTAATTATAGGCGTCAATGGGGCAGTCTGTAACTGTAGGTCAAATCCCATCGATGCTTCTGAGCGACAACCTTCATTGATTTGTATTGCAGAGTAGTTGCCAGAATTTGCATTGTCGAAATCTTGAATTCTAAGTTCTGGAATAGTAGTGGTTAGTGGCCCCGATGGAGTTGTCCATACCCAAGATACGTTATTTCCGATTGTAGGATTGGTAATAGTCAGAGTGACATCATCACCTAGGCAAGGTGTTGTGCTAGAAGTAATTTCTGGGGTAGCGGGGATTAGCGTTATGTTTATTTCGTTAGAAATCGGTGTGGATTCACAATCAGATCTGATGACGGTAAGCGTATAGGTGCCATTATTTTGTATTGAAAAATTTTGGATGATGGGTTCTTCTTGGGTTGAAGAAAATCCATTAGGGCCTGACCAATTATATTGATAGTTTCCTGGAGGAAATACTGTAGATACAAAAGCGACGGGGCTATTGCCACTCATACAAGGTAGAGACGTATTGCTCAGTGCAGTGATCGTGGGCCTCAACCCAACGTCTACCACAGTAGTTGTGCTAGCGGAGCAATTGCTATCCGTGGTCACATCAACAGTATAGACACCTGCTTCCGCAAGTACCGTTACAACTCTTCCTTCTGTTACAGCGCCATTTGGAGCCGTCCATCGGTATAGGGCATTAGGTATAAATGAGGTAGTCAAGGTTATGCTATCTCCCTCACATACAGGACCGTTATTAGTCGCACCTATGCTTAAGGTTGACTCTATGTTTACAAAAAACACATCGGAAGTGTCTGAGCTACATATGCCAACTTCTGCTATTACAGTCCACTCTCCAGATTCTGATTGGCTTATAGACGGGATCAGCAGACTGTTGGACGATCCTGCACTGTAGAAGATGCCTTTATTGAACCATTGATAGTTGGTGCCATTGGCAACATTGGGTACTGTAAGCACCGCACTTTGGCCTTCGCAATAGATGCTTTCACCAGTTATGATCGGTAAGGTCGGTTGTGGAAACACAATCACTTGAGCTGTAGCTGTATCAGATATGCATTCGCCTTCTTTTGTTATGAGTGTGTATGTACCTTGGTTTGATTCGGTTAT
>CALFUU010000171.1 GCA_937929835.1 uncultured Saprospiraceae bacterium
GGCTTAAGATCATTTTGAGCAAAATCTCTTGCTGCCTTTTGTATCATTAGTTGCTCTTCAGAAAGTAGGAAATTCATATCAATTAGGATTATTTATTTAAGGAACAAAAGTACTCTCAATTTTCAACTCTAACCACCACACCAGTTGTTTTTTAACTTCGAGTTAAGCAGAATGTTCAATTCCATAAGGACAATGTCGGCAACCATTTTTACAACAGTGCCCTCTTCTCAGTAGAAACCATCGGCTCAGGATCATAAGACCTTCTTCGTTAAGTGTATAGTCCACCTTATCTCTGAGCTTGACGGGCATTTCTAGTGCCTTTATCTGAGCTTTCGTCTCCTTATCAGGAAGGATGGGAGAGGCATTGACCTTTTGTGCCATAGCGATAATGAGACAATCAGAGCAGTAGCAGTTAGGCCCTGGATTGGTCCAGCTTATAGTAGGGTAGCTTGTGCACCAACAGTCTTTGTTGGCAGTACACTTGAATTCTGTAGAGCAGCTTACACACTTCCGCATTTATCCGATCTCTGATAACCAAGCCTCTTGTATGACCATAATCGGATAAGATTTCACCGTCGGTACAGTATCTTGGCCTAGGACCTCTCCACCTGTCTCATTGAGGGAAGCAGCACCTGTAACGTAAAAACGGATCCTAATCCCTTCTGCTTGTTTTTCGTAGTCTACTAGGAGGTCAGAACCCATCACTTCAAATCTGGTTATGAAATGATTGCCACGTAGATATCCATCTATTTTTATGCTATTGAGCTCGTCTATACGATAATGTCCTCTTACTGCGTCTATAGCTTCTAATCCGTAGTATCGCTTATCTTCGGACCCATAGGTAATGATCCAAGGATAAAGCCCAGTCTGATCTGGTGCACCAATACTGAGTCCCATATCAACTATCGTGGAGTCCTTAGGCGAAGTAAGTATGACCAACTGACCTTTATACGTACCTATCCAGTCCATAGGGAAAGCATAGTTTACCTGAGGGCTCGTTTCTCCCAACTCTCTGTCCTGTATAGAGGTTTTAGGTGATTTACAACTACTCCAGAGTGCAAGAGCTATTAAGCAGTATAACCCCCGTTTCATCTTCAAAATCATTAATATTGTATCGTTGACTAGGTTCTAAATAGTTTCAACCCTATTGTATCTACAGATACTCTAAGGTATCCAATGCAGTCATATTACTATGCAAAAGTGCTTATTTCTTATTCTTCTTGTTGTTTCTAGTTGTACAGCTTTTAGTCAAGCTTACTTCCAGCAACAAGTCGATTACAAGATGGTCGTCACACTTGATACGACCGATCAGACAGTCAAGGTCTCTGGGCAGATGGAGTACCATAACAATTCAGACACAGCATTAGACTACTTACTCATACACGTGTGGTGGAATGCTTTTTCAGACAAGCAGTCTGCTTTTGCTCTACAGCAGTATAAGACTAGGGACCTGACTTTTCATTTCGCCAAGGTAGAAGAGATGGGGGGCTATGATACGCTCAGTTTTAATTATGGAGCGCAAGCCTTAGCCTTTGATAATTACCAAGACGCTGAGATGACCTATCCCGACATATTGCAATTAAATCTCGAAGAGCCCATCGCAGCGCAGACGAGTAGCATAATTGGATTTAGTTATGTCCTTGATATCCCTAAGACCTTTAGCAGGCCTGGTTATGACGGACAATTGTATAGAATGACCCAGTGGTATCCTAAGCCTGCCGTGTTCGATAGGGAAGGCTGGCACCCTATGCCTTATCTTTCTTTCGGAGAGTATTTTGCTGAGTACGGAAATTATGAAGTGGAGTTGCGATTCCCTTCCAATCACCAAGTAGGTTGCACCGGATTATTTTCAAGTCAAAAAACTACTTCTGGTGGTCAGCTGGTAACTGCTAGAAATGTACTCGATTTTGCTTGGTTTTCTTCTGAGCACTTTGATACATACAGTAGAAAAATAAATCTAGAAGGCAACCTCATTACTTTAAATCTACTGACTAATAATACAACAGATACCAAGACACTCTTAGATTATGTCGAGAGGGGATTGACTTTTTATTCTCATGAAGTGGGTCTCTATCCTTATCCTCAATATACTTTAGTCTATGATGAAGGGAATGATAGAGGTGGAATGGAATATCCGATGATCAGTATGGTGGATATGAGCGAATTGGGCCAAAATCTTGATAATCTTATTGCTCACGAGATAGGTCATAATTGGTTCCAGAGTATCCTAGGTAGTAACGAGCGAAAGTACCCGTGGATGGATGAGGGACTCAATTCTTTTTACGAGCGAGCGTACAATGATGCTTATTATCCTAAGGCAAATTTTGATATCCTTCCTGAATTTATTCAACCCGCAGATAATGAATTGAGTACGCTGAGTAGTGGGGTCTATCATTATAGTTGCTGTGGTAAGTTGTCCTGTATTGATAGGCCTTCTGATGAGATGGATCTATTCAGTTATGGATCCAATAGCTATGAGCGGATGGCCTGGCATCTCGAGTACTTAGAAGCTTACTTAGGAGAAGAAATTTTTCGAGCTGCTATGCGACGTTATTTTCAAGTATGGCAACAACGGCATCCGCAACCAGCTGATTTACGATCAATATTTGAATCAGAAAGCCAGAAAGAATTGTCGTGGTTTTTTGATGGACTCTTGAGGCAAAATAAGCGATTTGATTTTCAGATTGAAGACCTAAATATAGAGGAAGATAAGGTCAGTGTAGACGTAACAAACTTAACTGATTTTGACATTCCATATAGTGTCAGTGCATACAATGACGATGATGTCTTGCAAAAAGATATGTGGGTAGAAGCGGGAACAACTTCTGTCACATTGCCACTAGGTGACTACCGTCGTGTCTCAGTCAATGGTCAAATACCCTTCTTAGATAATGATCGTACAAATAATCATATTTATCCCCAAAGATTATTTCCTAAGGCAAGGCCTTTGCGTTTTGGATTGTTAGCTAATAATGCGGACAGTCGACATCATATGTTGTCGTTTGTCCCCTTTCCTACTTTCAATGCCTATGATGGATTGACCTTGAATGGACTTATATACAGTGATTTTTTTCCATATAGGAAGTGGAGAGCTTTTGTGCAGCCAGGTATAGGGATTAGGTCAGGTGCTCTATCTGGAAGATTTGGTGTAGAGCGAGATTTGTTTTTGAATGATACGAGAACTAGAAAACTTACTCTAGGGCTGAGCGGTAGGCGGTACAGTTACCTAGAAAATAATATAAGTGAAGCATCTAATGCTTACACAAAACTGACACCTTCTGTACAATTGCACTTGGGTACTGACGTCTTTGCCAGCAAGTACTTAGAGTATAAGCTGCATCTTATCCGTAGATTAGATGCACTAGACGATGTTGCCAGTACGCTGAATGAAAGGATACATCAGTTTTCTTTTCGCAGTACAGGCAATACGCGGTTGGGCAAGCGCTCTCTGTTATTGCAAGCGGAGTATGAAAACTATAAAATATTCTCGCAGCAAAAGCGATATCTAAAATTAACCTTGGATCATACGCGGCAGATACACTACACAAAGGACGCTAAGTTTTTTGTTAGAGTATATGGAGGTTATTTTCCCATTAATACTGAGAGAGATAGAGCTTCATTTGCCTCAGTCTTTTCCAAGGGATCCATAGCTCTAACCCAACAGGCTTATACGGACCATACTTACGAAGGCTATTACTTAGGTAGGTCAGAACAGGAGGGTATTTATTCCGCTCAATTTTCAGGAGAAGAGGGCGGCTTTAAGCTGCCGCTGTCCAGTCGATTCCCTACTGTAGGCAATAGCAATGACTGGGGGGTGACCTTAAACTTGAA
>CALFUU010000172.1 GCA_937929835.1 uncultured Saprospiraceae bacterium
AGTCTCTAGTAGCTTAACTGGACAGATTAATCTTGCAAAATATAACGAGCTTACACCGCAACAGCTTCAGCTCTTAGATCAAGAGTTATCGAACTACCAAGTATACGAGGCAGAATTTGGGTTTACAGCTATCAAGTCTGCAGAGTCGCTAAAGTCACACCAGAGTCTGGTTTCTTTAAGTCTCGAAGACCAAGAATACACATTTCCATTAAGACAAAATCTGAAGCTATCCAACGAATTATCCAGACAATATGTGTGTCTAGGTGGAACAGTATCAGAAACAAATTATAATCTTACCTTATCCAAAAATCATCTTTCGGGCCAACTGACGAGTGGCTCTAAGACAACCTTCTTAACGCCTCTCAGCAATTTTATTAAAGGGGCATCCAGCAACCTTATTGTGAAGTATAGCGAAGATGCGCTGAGACAGGATCAAAGTGAACATATAGGTTGTAGCCATACCATAGAACAAAAAATAACACAAGAAATTAATAGCAGGTCTAACCCACAAACCTGTACTGTTGCACGATATTGTATAGCCAATGCTTATGATATGCTTACAAAATATGGAAGTGAACAGGCCGTCATCAATCATAACATCTCCGTACTCAACGCAGTACAGACACTTTATCGATCAGAGTTTAATGTTAACATAGAGCTATATCTAGTCGGTATCCACGTAGCAAAGAGTCCTAATGAGGAGCCCTTTAGTGAAAATGCAACAAGTGAGGATGCCAACCAACTATTAACAGCATTTAGAAGCTGGGCCGGCAATAGCTTTGGCGGAAGCAGACCTGCAGGAATAGGTGGAGGCTTTGGTGTTGACTTTGACTATGCGAGTGTATGGACTTCTCGAGATATCAAACAAGCTACTTCAAATACAATTGGCTTGGCATATAGACCAGGTTATTACAATGTACTTGAAGACTACTCTAGTTCAACCGCTAGGCTCAGTGTCCTGATGGCACATGAATTGGGTCATAATTTTGGAGCCTTGCATGATCCTGAAGGAACAAGCGCTATTATGTCCAGCAGCCTATTGCTAACTCCTGATTGGTCTGCTAGCTCAGTTGAGTCCATTAGCAATACGCTTGCTTCCGCAGACTATTTAATGGATTGTTCTGATATGGGACCACCTGTAGCAAATTTCTCAAGCAGCCATCCACGTGTTTGTGTAGGTACAGCTGTCACCTTTGAAGATCAATCACAATATGGTGCCATAAGAAATTGGAACTTCGGCAATGGAAATCCTTCTTCATCAACCTTGGCAAAACCAACTGTAAACTTTAATACGCCAGGCACCTATGTTGTCACTCTAACTTCTTCTAATGATTCTGGAACAGATATAAACTCTCAGGTCATTATTGTAGAAGAAACACCAAAAATCAACTGCAGCCCTAGCGGCAACTCTAGCGGTGGTCTTGCCTATTTTGAGTTTGAAAACGTGACGACCTCTACTCAATACGGTGAGGACGCTGGCGTATATGAAGACTTCCTTTGCGAACAAATAATAAGAGTTAACGAAAGTACAGTGTACAATCCCATTGTTGAGATAGCAGGGATAAGAGACATTTCATTCTTCTTAGATATGAATGGAAATGGAATCTTCGAATCTGGTGAACACTTAGGCGGCTTTAGAATACCAGCTGAGGGTCGATACAGAATTCCATTAACAGCTCCCACCAATATAATTAGAAACGCCATCATAAGGTTGAGAGTCATCACCAGCAGTGACGCTATAGAAGATGCCTGCACTATACCGACAATAGGACAAGTAGAAGACTATGGACTATATTACGCTAGTCAAGTAGCTTCAGGATGTACCGATCCGAATGCACTCAATTATGATCCTAATGCAATAGAGGATGACGGATCTTGCGTATACGAAAGCCTAACAGTCTGGTATCAAGATAATGATGGTGATGGCTTCGGTAATAATCTTGATAATATAACGAGTGCTGACCAACCCGTAGGTTATGTTGATAATAACTTAGACTGCAACGACAACGACAATAACATACATCCCCTTTCTGATGAAATCTGCGACGCCGTAGATAACAATTGCAATATGGAAGTTGATGAAGATTTGCTCGAGACTACCTACTATATGGATTCTGATGGAGATGGATTCGGCAACCCAGGCGTTTCCATAACAAGTTGCAGCCCACCAGCAGGCTATGTTACCAATAGTCTAGATTGTAATGATACGGAAAGCACAGCCTTTAGAGATGCTTTGGAGATATGTGATGGTTTAGACAATAATTGCGATGGACTCATAGACAATGTAGCAGACGCATTTATTTTCTATAGAGATGCAGATAACGATGGATACGGAAATCCTGCACAAAGTATAGAGGCTTGCGAAATTCCGCCAGGCTATGCATTATCGGCTGATGACTGTGACGACAACAATGCATTTGTCAATCCCGCTTCAGAAGAAATATGCGATAATCTAGACAACGATTGCGATGGTCAAATAGACAACGGAATAGTTGCATCCTCAACCTACTACAGAGATGCGGATAACGATGGTTACGGTAATACTAACGAAATTATAGACGCCTGCGAGCAACCACTAGGCTATGTTACAAGCGCAGGAGATTGCGACGACACAAATCCAAATGTCAATCCACAATCAATTGAATTGTGTGACAACATCGACAACAACTGCGATGGAGACATAGACAATGGAGCGCAGACCACTACTTATTACAGAGATAATGACAATGATGGCTATGGCAATTCTGATCAATCTATAGACGCCTGCGAGCAACCACTAGGCTATACTATAAGCGCAGGAGATTGCGACGACAACAATGCTGCAGTCTATCCCAATAACATAGAGAGCTGCGATGGCATCGACAATGACTGCAATGGACAGGTAGACGATAACATTACAGTATCAACCTATTACTTAGATGCCGATGAAGATGGATATGGAGATGAAGGGAAGACAACAACTGCTTGCAGTCAGCCTGAGGGCTATGTCCTTCAATCAGGGGATTGCGATGACAATGATGCGAGCATCCATCCTGACGCCGAAGACATCTGTGATGGAATCGATAATAATTGTAACGGAGCTTTTGACGAGGATGGTGACTTTAGTACTTTCTATAAAGATGCAGATGGTGATGGGTATGGAGATCCAAACATATCGATTTCGTTATGTATACAACCTAATGGATTTGTAAGACAAGGTGGGGACTGCAATGATAACAATCCTGATATTAATCCTGACCAAGTAGAAATCTGTGATGGGTTAGATAACAACTGCGATGGAGCTATAGACGAAGATACATGTGCAGAATACTATGGCAGAGTATGGTCAGATAATGGAAACTTCATAGAAGACTCTGACGAGCCTGGGATAGATGGCATACAGATGCGTCTGATTAGAACAGGAAAATCATCTTCAAATTATGAAGTAACAACAGACGCTGCCGGATACTATCAGCTATCTGGGGTTAGCGATGGCGATTACATCTTAGAAGTAGTCTATAGAAATATAAGAAGCAACTATATTTTCAATTCTAACAGCCAAGACTTTACAATAGATGAGGACTTAAAAATAGCAAGACTAGAAAATGTTTCCGTAAAAAACCAAGAATTAGAGTTACCGGTAGTTACATTCTTAGAAGAGAATACCATATCAGGTTCCATAACTTGGCAAACCAATGGCCTGCCTGCCAGCGAATATACAGTAGCGCTAATATCTATGGATCAACTTAATGAAGTAACTCAAGAAACAGTAACGGATTCAGAAGGCGACTACACATTCAACTCCATTAAACCAGGTACATATCATCTAGAATTCTATAGTGACACCATCTATGATTTTGCTATAAAGCAAGACTTTGGCATAGACACAGAAGTCGTCAGTAGCTACAGAGTAGAAAATAAGAATATAGGTCAATCCTCAGTTATCACACTAACCACAGGAGAATCCATAGAGGAAATAAATGCACAACTAATAGAAAGTTCAGGCGTCTTAAGCATAGATGAAGATATCCATCTAGAGTTAATTGTAAATGACGACAACTCGGCTAGCTTATTATGGAACAAGCATAGCCATAGCGTATGGGAATACATCATCGAGGTAGCTAAAAACCAAACAGTAGAATACCGACCTCACTCTTCTTGCCTAGATTGCTCTACCCTCCAACTCAATCAAAACCAAGCAGGCTTATACTATTATAGAATAAAAGCGAGATCAACTCAACAAGACGCCTACAAGTACAGTAATGTCGTATCTCAAACAGTAACAAAAGGGACCAACACATCTCTAAAAGTACATCCTAATCCAGCTCAAGATTTCATATATCTGGAATCTGCTGATAAGGTTATAGGCTTAAATATTTTTAACCAAAATGGTGAAAAAGTACTGAGCATAGACAACCCGAAACTGATAAAACAAAAATTAGATATAAGTCAAATTAATAATGGAGTCTACCTCATTCAAGTAAAGACAATAGATCAAAATAGCACTACAAAACTCATTATCAATAGATAAGGTAGAAAGTGCCTAAAAAAAATAAATCAATGATGGATAACAATTTAAAAATGGTATACAGCTCTAATATGTCGCACCATAGACATCAAAACTCAAGCTTTTGAAACCGAAGAACCTAATTGAGAATCCATCAACTCCACTGCATAATGACTATTAAAATAAATACGCTAATAGTCTGCTCAGTGTGCTTACTGCTACTTGCCCCTCTTGTGAATTGTGCGGCCAAGGCAACTCCGTCCTCAACAATAACCGAGCAGCTCGACAGCTTAAATCAAAAGCTTAGCTTAGAGATATCAAAATCAGAGAGGCTAGAAACTTTACATAAAGCCTGTGAAGTTCTTTACAAAGAAGATCTCGACAGAAACAAACTTATAAGCTATGCAAAAGAAGGGATTGAAATTGCCAAGAAAATTAACAACGTAAACAAAGGCTCTGACCTAGCCGTATGGATTCTAAGAGCGAACATATATCTAAGAAATTATAATGACAACCCACCCTACTATCAATACCTTAAAGAATTATTTACTAAAGGTGAAATAAAAAGACAAAAATACATTCAACCGCTGTATACCGAAATATATTCCTACATAGACTATGGAAAATTTAAGGCAGCTGAAAAAATGATGGTTGAATTCGAACAGTTAATAGATAAAGAAAACCCCAAGCAGCTTATCTATTATCTAGACATATTCATTAGATTTAAGATAAAGGCCAAAGAATATAAAGATGCCTCGGTTGCACTCGAACAATTTGTAGATGAGTCCCGAAAAAACTCTGATGACAAGCGCTTCTTATTTTATGCCTTAGCTAGAAATGCTGGTTTCTTCCTTGATGATTCTATCAATTATAGACGAGCACAAGAGTATGCCTTCAAAGCTCTAGAAGTTGCCGAAGAAGCCAACCTCAACACTTTAAAAGACCATGTGCTTCTTCAACTCTCCAAGGCTTATTATCACCAGCACGAATACGACAACTTTGAGTTCTACTTCTATCAAATAAATGCCGACTCGATAGTGTCAGACAAAATTCTACTCAAAGACTACAACACCTTTTCTGGTGACATCCATTTTGACAAAGAAGAATACAAAGAAGCTATTAAGGATTATATGTCTTCTGTTCAGTTGTTAGAAAATTCTGATTTCATATCAATGGAGCAATTGACCAAGAAAATAGAAAAATGTCACGTCAAACAAAATAACTACCAACAGGCTTACAAATTTGCCAATAGGCTCAACGTACTACAGGATTCCCTCAACACTGAGGCCAACCTCAAAGCTATAGAAGACTTCAAATCTAAGCTTAAGCAAAAAGATGACGAAACAGAACGCCTCAAACTACAAAGCAAAATTCACTCTCAGAAAAAGAGCACAATTTTTATTGGCTTCTTTTCTAGTTTATTGATGCTGAGTTTGCTCTTTTACAACAGGATACTAGATGAAAAAGTAAAAACCAGAACGGCTGCACTCAACAACAAGAACAAGGAACTAAAATCGAATCTTATAGAGATGGAGCAATTTAGTTATATCGCTTCACATGATATAAAGGAGCCGATGCGTGTAGTATCGAGTATAACAGGACTGATACAAAAGAAGCTAACTAAAGTCGGCGCAGAAAATACTTATGAAAGTGAATTTAATCTCGTCAATAGCAGTATAAACCAGCTCTACTCACTCATAGAGGATCTGTCAGAATTCATCAACTTTAAATCGACGAAAGTTACCCATCAGTTAGTAGATACCAATATTCTCCTTAAGAATATCTCTAATATGCTGAGTGCAAAAACAGTAGAGGTCAATGGCCAAATTATATTTGAGGATTTACCCAAAATATATACATCCAGCTCACTGATGACTGTCATCTTCAAAAACCTCATTGAAAATGGGATCAAATACAATGAAAGCGCTCAGCCACAAGTAACTATAAATTATGAACAAGCTAGCAACAGCCACCTATTCCATATCACTGATAATGGTATAGGTATCGATGCGCAATACTATGATTACATTTTCCAAATGTTCAAAAGACTAAAGTCTGGATCAAACAAGGGCTCAGGGCTAGGGCTAGGCCTTGTCAAAAAATCTATAGAAAAATTGGAGGGCAGTATAGCACTTCGAAGCGTCATAGGCGAGGGTTCAGTGTTTACAATCACGTTACCCAAAAACTATATTACCCAACAGTAAACTGTTTGGAAAAATAGATTTAGAATACTTATTGAACACCTGATATCAGGCGATAAGTATTATAAGTTGTATATTAATCTAAAAAAATATGCCTAGACCAAGTTGGGTCTTGATTGTAGGATTAATAATGACCTTAGTCTCAGGATGTGGAGGATTGATATCTGACCTCAAGCAGATAAAAACAAATGACTTTGTCGAGCTAGGTAACGATATTGCTGATGAAATATCCAAAGAAGTAGGTGTCGTGCCTATGTCACCAAAGGAGAAAGATATCTTTCGTAGATTTTCTGTCGACTCCCTCGCTGTAGACAGTATCCTCACTGGCGAGCATTTGGGTCAGTTTATAAGAGACAGCACTAGGCTCTCCGAATCTGCCAAGTCAGATTTGATTAGACATGGCTATATAGGTGCAGTCTTTTCTAGCCTATTTATTTTGTTTGGCTTACTTCTGATTTTCTCCAACAAGCCTTACGTTATCAAAGGGGCCACAACTCTTCTTGCTGTCAGTTTGGTATTTGTTGTTTATCAGATTATAGATTTCCGAGGTGAGGATACATCTAGCTTATTCAAACAAGGGCAGACATTTAACCTGATCTCCGGAGGCTTTATCGATATTATCTTACTGCTGATCTGCTGGAAGTCCAACAAAGAATATTTTCTACCCTATCAGGAGATAGAAGACTATTACGACTAAGGCGTATCAGGGCAGATGTATTAGGACTGATGTGGAAAGTTGTAACTTACTCGGGCTTGGCGTAGCGAGGGTCATTGAGCGCTGTCGTATCAGATAAGGTCATTAAGAACGCGATGACTGCAGCTTTTTGTTCCTCGTTGAGCTGTATGGAATCTAATAGTGGGTCCTTGTTGATTGAAGGCTTTCCACCCGACACATAATGATCCATCACCTCTTCTAGGGTTTCAAATCTGCCATCGTGCATATACGGCGCAGTGAACTCGATGTTACGGAGAGTCGGCGTTCTAAATCGCCCATTCTCGACTTGCTCTCCAGTAAAGCCACCCAAGCCTAAATCCTTAAATCCTGAGAAATCTGGCACAGAATCCAAGCCATTATTGCGGTACAGATTATCAGTAAACAATGGATCGACATGGCAATGAAAACACTGACCATCTGGAAGATTAGGATCATCATCAAAGAAAATACGTAAACCCATTAATACCTCTTCTGAAGGCGCAATGGCCTGCCCCGCTCGTATCCTATCATAAAGACTTTGTCCAGACGACACGATGGATCTTTCAAACTGTGCGATGGCCTTGGCTGCTAGCTCTCTGGTTATCTCATCGGTATTTTCTATGCCGAAAGCGGCCCTAAACCTTGCTGGATACTCTGCGTGATTCTGCAAGTCTTCTACAACTTCGGGCCAACTATGATGTAACTCTATCTCGTCCTCTATAGGCAACAAGGCCTGCTCTTCTAAGCTCTGCACACGGCCATCCCAGAACAGTCCATTTAGGTGAAAGCCAACATCTACGAGCGACATAGAACTGCGCTGTGTCGTAAGACCACCTACGCCTGTGCTCACGGCTACATTATCTGTAAAGCCCCCCGAAGCCAAATGACAAGAAGCACAAGCCATCGTACTATCTACACTCAATAAAGGATCATAAAATAAGTGCCGTCCTAACTCTACCCCATCTACTGTCAACGGGTTATCAGCAGGATTTTCGAGCTCTGGATAAGATGCTGGTGTGACGACTTCATATCGCTCAGGGTTGTAAGGCAAATCGGTCAGACTCATACCGCTATTGGAAGAACCACCACTGACCGCCACATCATCATTACAACTAATGAGTAGTCCTAACAAAACAGCTGCGATTATGTAAGTTTTCATTCTTGACTTATGTTGTTCAGATACAAATATTCTAATTACTAGAGATAGATGCACTCAGATTAGCACCAATTGTCTCAGCCATCATCTCATTCGTCTGTAAAGGGTCTATCCCTACTAACATTTGTCTGAGGTCTATGTTCATCGGTACTGTCCACGGCAAGCCTAGGGCTAGCTCAATCGGTTCCTCATACTCTAGCTGAATACTGGAATTATCAATATCGGGAATCCGCAGAAGACGTACACTATCTGCAATCTCAATAGAAAGCTCAGCGGCAAAAAAGACATCTAACGAGTCATCATAAAATCTACTCGTGACCTCCAGTGCCCGTATGGTAGGATGTAAGTCAATAAAGGGTTGTAGAGAGGCTAGTTTGGCTTTATCATACCCAACTGTACAATCTACAGAATTGATATTATCTACAAAATCTGTAAACCCTATCGTTTCGACTGCGCTCGACTCGATTATAAAGTAGTCATCCAGTGTCTGTGGCACTACGTTAAGCATCGTGTCTTTAACCTGATAACGAGAAGAAGAACTGTTAAAAGCAAATTCAGAAAAAGGGAGACTGAAAGAAAGTATCCTGATGGTGTCCTCCGTATCGATGAGTTGATACTCTGTACCAAATCTGAATGTCAGTGTATCGTACGACAAATCGACATCAAGACGAGCTACTGGAAGTACACAACAAGAGTCGCAAGCATTGACGGCGTGGACGTCAAAATTGGCAGCACGTATATCAAGACAACCTTCTTCTGAGGTTTCACAAGCAAGCATCGATAACGCCACAGCTATGAGTGAAATTAGAAGTGTCTTTGTCAATAGTTTATACTTTATGGTCTGCCGCTAATTTTCTAACGATCTGCTTGACTTGTGCTGAAAAATCTTTGTCCAATATCCAGTTGAGGTATTGCTTGTCATTTCTGAGAATCTCTGAAGCATTCTTGCCTGCATATTTTCCGAAATTAAAGACTATCTCACCTTTATGGTTGTACTTAAAACGTTGTGTGGCGTCAACCATTGTGCTATTGGTTGTAAACTTTGCCAACTCTTCTATATTATTTTTGATAGGACTGGGATGTGTAAAGCCATCTCCATCTATCATATCGACACCATCGTATCGCTTGATCTGACCCTTGAGGACATCTACTGTAGCTCTTACATCTGCAAGAGCATCGTGTGCATTGTCTATGGTCTTATTACAATACAATCTGTAAGCCGCAGATAAGGTACGCGGTTCCATTTTATAGAAAATCTTCTGAACATCTACTGAAGAGCGATTATCCATATTGAAGTCAATACCTGCTCGGGCAAATTCCTCCATCAACATAGGAATATCAAAACGGTCAGAATTATAACCAGCCAAATCTGCCGTTCCGATGAAATCGTACAGTTGTTGCGCTACTTGTGAGAAGACTGGCTTATTGGCTACGGCTTCTGCGGAGATACCGTGTACGTTATACGCCTCTTCTGAGATGAGCACGGGACCGGGATTGATGAGCATTTCTAGTTCAACAGGCTCTGCTTGACTAGGTGTAAATTTTATCAGGGCTATCTGCACTATTCTATCTTTCACTACATTGAGACCGGTAGCCTCGATGTCAAAAAACACTAAATCCTTGGCAATGTTAAACTTGATATCCTCCATATGTATTTATAATCGGCTTTAAAAAAAATTTAAATTAAAGTACGCCTTCTCTGGCTGCTTCCTCCACAGCAGTGTGCAGCTGTACTGGATTTCTTTTCTTCCTCATTTTCATATTCAATACTTCTACAAGAAGTGAAAAGGCAATTGCAAAATAGAGATAACCCTTGGGCACGGCCCCTACCTCATTTCCTAAGAATGAGAAGTGTGCTAAGTGACAACCCTCTAGGATCAACATAAAGCCGATAAGAATAAGGAAGGCCATTCCGAGAATTTGTATCGTCGGATGCTTATTGACAAAGCGACCTACTGGGACTGCAAAGAGCATCATGATAATTACTGAGGTCACGACCGCTATGATCATAACGACCAGCGCACCTTCGAGTCCATTGGTCATACCTACAGCTGTCAATATAGAGTCAAATGAGAAGACGATATTGATCAAGGTAATCTGAAATATCGCATTACCGAGCGTCGACTTGGTTTTGGTCTTGCCATCCTCTCCGTTGTTGTCGCCTTCTAGCTTATGATGTATCTCAGTGACAGACTTGTATAACAAGAACAAGCCCCCCGCTATGAGAATGAGACTCTGCCCGGAAAAGCCTGCGTGTAGAAGGCTGTTGTTAATTTTTAGCCAAGGCTCACTTAGGGCTACGAGCCAAGAAATACCGAATAGCAATACAATTCTGATACCCATAGCTAAGACCAGTCCTACATTGGTGGCCTTTTTCTGATCTTTCTCTTCTACTTTGCCGGCTGCTATAGATATGAAGATGATGTTATCAACACCTAAGACAATCTCTAGGAAAGTCAAGGTCAATAAGCTCATCCATACTGCTCCACTGGCAAAATCAGGTAATACCTCAAACATAATTAAGCATCTTTAAGCGGCTAAAGATAGCATTTTGATTAGAATGGGTATATAATACATAGCAGGTCCCTCTAATACGAAAAGCCCTTGTACGGCTACCCACACAAGGACTCAAAAAAAACCACATCGATCAACTAAGGCTCATGATGTTTCTTACTAATATTTTATGTGGTTTCCTTGCACTGAAATGGATGACATTTTGTCGCTTAAGATCTCCGAGGACCCGTGCTACTGTCTGTCTGGAAGTGTCTGTTATGTTGGCTATCTCCTTGTGCGATAGGCCATGGTTGACCAATATTTCATCTATACCGATTTTCATTCCTTTCTTTTCTGCCAGTTCTCTTAGGAATTCGGTTATTCTGTTTTGAGCTTTCTTAAATACAAAGTTGCTCATCCGCTTCTCGAGATTAGAAATCTTACTGATGAGCACATAGGTCAACTCTTGACAGAGCTGAGGGTTCTTTTGGAGAAGATCCTTGAAAAATGCAGCTGGCAAAGCAAACATTTCACAATCTGTTACCGTCTGAGCAAACGATCGCCTTACCTTAGGATTGGCTAGAACGTTTTCTCCCAATAGCTCCATTTTATAGACAATCTCTCTGATCAAGGTCTTATTCTCGATCGTCTGTACACCACACTTTACGGACCCCTTATTCACTATATAGATATCGGTGACAGGATCTCCTGGTTCAAATATGTATACACCCTTCTTAAATCTCTGATAAGTTGCTTGGTGCGCAATCTGTTCTAGTTGCTGATCTGAGAGCGATCTAAAGAGATCTATGTCTCTTAAAATCATATATTTTGATGAATGTACCATATGTATAGTTTTTATTCTTTTAGATGAAGCAAAAACAGAATACCCCTAGTCTAGTTGTAAAAAAATCAGATTTTAATCTTTAGAAAACTTCCAATCTCTAGGTTTTAATGACTTAGTGTCGATTTGGAATAACTATTATTAACAATTACTTAACATATGCACTGAACTGCGATCTGAAACTTCCATCACTAATTAATACGGACTTTAGGGCAAATCAACACTAATACAAAACAGCAACTCCCACTACGCTTATAGTCATTCCTACACTATCCTATCCAAGACAGAAACACATCTTTGTAGAATCGAATAATTATTAGAAATACATCTCTTCAATTCCTCATAATGAATAGACAACAAGGCCTAAAGAATCCTTCTTCGACGCTCAGTGATTACAATATCAATAATTGGATAACAGCGTATTGGAATCTCAATCCCAGCCAACTTATCAAGGAGACACTACAAAAGAACCAAGGCACGCTAGCTGCGAATGGCACCTTGGTCATCAAGACAGGCAAGTTTACCGGTAGATCACCGCTAGACCGATTTATTGTCAAAGATGACTTGACCACCCAAAGCGTAGATTGGAATACAATTAATCAACCCTTTGATTCGATACAATTTGATAAGCTCCAAGACAAACTGACGGCCTACTTAAATGGTCGAGATTTGTATATCAAGGATGCAGCAATAGTCAATGCAGAGAAATACAAACTGAAAGTCAGACTCATAGCAGAATATCCGTGGAGTGCACAGTTTGTACACAATATGTTTGTAAGGTTGTCGGAAGAAGATATCTTGACCCATACACCTGAGTGGACCATCCTTTGTGCGCCAGGATTTAAAGCCAATCCTAATGTAGATGGCACAAGAGCAGAGAATTTTTCTATCATCAACTTCACCAAAAAAGTTATCCTCATTGGTGGCTCGGGTTATACAGGTGAGATAAAGAAAGGAATATTCTCAGTGCTCAATTTCAACTTACCTACCAACGAAAATGTCCTTGCTATGCACTGCTCTGCTAATGTCGGCAAAGACGGAAGTACAGCCGTTTTCTTTGGCTTGAGTGGTACTGGCAAGACGACACTGTCTGCTGATCCAGAACGGAGACTGCTAGGGGACGATGAGCACGGCTGGTCAGAAGAAGGGCTTTTTAATTTTGAAGGGGGTTGCTATGCCAAATGCATAGGGCTTACAGAAGAAAAAGAACCAGACATCTTTAAGGCCATCAAGCCGGGAGCCATACTCGAAAATATCAAATTTTTTCCAGGGACTTGCAGACCTGATTTTGATGATACATCTATCACGCAAAACACCAGAGTCTCTTACCCCATACACCACATCAACAACTATTACACAGATCAAACGGCCGCACATCCAGATAATATTTTCTTTCTGACCTGTGATGCCTTTGGTGTCTTACCGCCTTTGTCAAAACTGACCCCGGAGCAAGCGATGTATTATTTTATCTCTGGATACACCGCCAAGGTTGCTGGCACTGAAGAGGGTGTACTAGAACCTAAGGCGACGTTTTCTGCTTGCTTTGGAGCACCCTTCCTACCTCTGCATCCCAATGCGTATGCGCAGTTACTAGGAGAAAAAATCAAAAAACACAACGTCAACATCTGGCTGGTCAATACAGGTTGGACTTCTGGTCCATATGGTGAAGGATATAGAATTTCTCTCAAGCATACTAGGCAATTAATATCTGCAGTCCTAGATGGCGAAATGGATCGTGCCGAATTTACAACCACAGACGTATTTAATTTACAAGTACCCACAAGTTGTGCTGGTGTCCCGGAAGAAATACTGACACCTAGAGCAGCTTGGGATGACAAAGTGGCTTATGATGAGCAGAGGATTAAACTCGCTGAAATGTTCCAAGAGAACTTTAAGCAATTTACAGATAATGTTTCTACCGATATCATAGCGGCTGCACCGAGATTGAGCATAGAAGTTGCAGACACGCTTTAGAATTTTCTTACAAATAATACTATTACTAAAAAAAGGACTTGCAAAATCGCAAGTCCTTTCTTCGTTACTACGCCTTCTATATAGAATCGCCCATTACTTATGGGAGAGGTCCAGTGTTATCCCCCTACCCTTTGATAAATCTCTTAACTATAAGTCTATCATCTAGCTCCATCCGTATCAAATATACGCCAGGTGCCAGCCCAGATACATCTAGTCTCGTATCTCTAGATGCTGTCCTTTTTCTGATCAAGAGCTGACCTGCCGTATCCAACAAATGTATATCTGCAGATGCAGGATGGGTCATACTGATCGTAACGACATCTGTTACTGGTGATGGATACACTTTGACCAAGGCATCATCTATATCCAACTCGATAGTAGCAACGATAATTGTAAGTTCGATTTCCGTACTCACTACACAGCCTCTATCATCGACGACAAACACCGTTATCAGTTGGGAGTCTAAGTCAGAAGTATCTAGCGTCTGGTCATCAGATAGGATATTACCATTGGCATCTGACCAAGTAAAGGAATAAGGCGCAACCCCTCCAGATATGCTGGACGCTAGATCAACAGGCGCACCACTGGTCACCTCTATCTCAGCTGGTGCCGATAGCTCTAATACGCCAATATCGTCGATAGTTATCATCACCTGAGTCGTGTTGCCAGCACTATCTGTTATTGTGATAAGGTGATCACCGATCTGAGTATTCAGTGTGGCATCAAAATCACTTGAGTATGGTGGACATCCTCCAGCTATATTAAATTCTATAAGCGGTGTACTCGTCTCACAATCATAGGCAATGAAAGCATTGGCTTGTAGCTCAGCTTGTTCTTCTAGCAAAAGCTGTTCTGTAATAACACAACCTACGCCATCTACGACAGTAACTAGGATCGACTGGCCATCAGCAGCGATCTCTGACTGTACATCATACGGCATAACCCCACCTACAGGAGAGACTATCAGTTCATCGATGGTCAGGATACAGTCGGTTCCTGGGTCTGCTTCCGTCATAATACTCAGCTCGGGATGCTCTCTCACTACGGCAGGAAATTCTGCTGAGCATCCACTGGCATCGATGATGCTCACATTGTAAGCACCAGGCACTAGTCCGTCAAAAGTAAATGGTGCTGTGCCATTGCCCATTACAGGTGTCCCAGTACCTAACTGATAACTGTAGGGAGGCGTACCACTCGAGCCAGTAATGGTTAGTTGTCCATCATCTGATCCGAAGCATATTATAGATTCTTGTACAGAGATATCTGGACCATTTTCTTGCACGATCGCAAAGTCCACGACCACTTGACACCCAGACATATCTCCAATTGTAATAGAATAATTGCCTGCGCCTAGACCGCCTTGGTCTGGACCAAATGGTGCATACGTATAAGGTTCTATGCCTCCAGATACATTGAGCGAAACGGAACCTGTCGAACCATTGCAACTGGTAGGTGTCGTAATCGTCTCTACCATCAGCATTCCACCACCTGTGACATTGAGCGTACCACTTGGTGCACCACAGAGATTGTCTACGATGATAAAGGTACCTGGCATAAGTACGGTAGGATTCCCTTCTAACATAAAGCCTGCGGGCAGCTGCACTTGGGATGCTGGAATACTCGCTGCACAAGCCAAATCTATATCAGCAACAGTAACTTGCATAACTTGAAATGCTGTAGCCTCTACCATTATTGAATTTGAAGCACAACCATTGGCATCCACGAGAGCCACACTAAAAGTGCCATCACCTGGCAATACATAGTCTACCTGTGGACCCATCGCGTTACTTACCGCAACACCATCTACCGTAATATTATAGGGAGCCGTTCCTCCATTTACCTCTAACGTGCTCATCGGCATTGAGCCAGGACAAAACGAGACAGCAGTGACGCCACTTATTTGTGGGCCTCCGACCTCTTCTACGACAACTGTCGCTGCTGCTTGACAGCCCACAGAATCTGTCACCGTTACGGTGTAAGTTCCTGCTGCAACACCTGTAGAAAAATCTGGCATAAAGCTATAAGGCGGTGTACCTCCTGAGGCTACCACAGTAATATTGCCATCCATCAGCCCGCAAGTCGCTGGTGTAGAAACGGCACTCAATTCTAAATCGACTTGGACAGTTATTTCAAAACTACACTGACCTGTATTACCACATAAGTCCGTAGCCTCAAAGGAAACTGTAGTTGTTCCAGAAGGAAAAACGCTACCCGAACTTAATCCTCCAGTAAGGGTTGGACTTAATCCTTGATCACAATTGTCCATTACAGTAGGCAGAATATAATCTATAGGTGAACATGTACTAACGGTAAAACTCTCGGGACAACTTAAGACTGGAGCTAAAGTGTCCAATACAGTAACCAGAGCCGTCTGAGTCACCGCGTTGTTATTAGTATCTGTGGCCGTTACACTGACTGTAGCACTACCTATATCAGCACAACTGTAAGCAGTCGCTCCACCAGTGATTTCTAGACTCATAATACCACAATTATCTGTAGCAGTATTGACTACTTCATCCACAGATAGCGGCGCGGCCACTCCCATCTCATCTAGATAGACTAGAGCAGCTTGGGTTGTCAGACTGGGTGCTATAAGATCATTACCTTCTATCAAGAATGAATCCTCTCTGATACATCCATTGCCATCTGTGAGTACATAATTAAAGTAGCCGGTATTCAGATTGGTCAGGGTATCTTGGATGTTGATGAGGGTATCTACACCGTTGACTATGGTATCATTGGTCAATCCATTTTCCCAGGTCAGTGTATAATTGCCTGCACCACCGAGCACTGAGACTGTCAATCCACCATCAGAACCACCTAGGCAAGTGGCACTCGTTATACTCGTCAAGGCGACATCTAGAGAGTCTGGCTGTACGATCATCAACCCACTTGTATCTACCATACACCCAGCATCATCCGTAATGGTTACACTGTAGCTCCCTGCCACATTGGTCAAGACAGCATCTTGGCTGCCATCAGACCAGTCAAAATCAAAGGGCGGTGTGCCACCCAGAGTACCAACAGAGATAGTGCCTACCTCTCCATGGCAGGCAGGATTGACAGAAACAGCGTTACCTATACGCAAGTCACATGAACCTTCCATCACTTCTACGGTCGCTACTACTTCACAGAATTCGTCGTCGGTTACTGTCACCTGATAGGTTCCGGCTTCTAAGCCTGTAATTGTCGCTGTATCATCTCCAGTATCCCAATCATATTCGTATGGTGGAGTGCCGCCTGTTACTATAACTGTTGCGCTACCATTAGAAGCGCCTACAGGGACTGGTGCTGTACTACTCATTGTGACCAAGAGTTCAGGATTTTCCGTGATCGTATAAGAATCGATAAATTCACAACCCAATGCATCTGTAATGGTAACTTCATAGGTGCCAGCACTTAAGCCTGTAGGACAACACGTATTGCCAAATTGTTCCCAATCAAATTCTAGAGTTCCAGTACCGCCAGAAGCTGTCACTTGTATCAATCCATTACTTTCTCCAAAGCAACCTGCATTTTCTAGACCTGTCTCCTCACCGATAACAGGATCTGGTTCACCTAGACTCATTTCCATAACAAATTCGTCACCGATCGCATCAGTTATCGTAACGACATAGTCTCCAGCGCAGAGATTTTGTGCCGTAGCTGTCGTCTGCCCATCGTCCCACTCAAACATATATGGAGGTGTGCCACCTATACCATCAGCAACGATAAATCCATCACAGTCTCCATTACAAGTCGGCTCTACAAAATCACCAAAAGCCCCCATCAGAGAACAAGCTATAGTATGGGTAAATACGTCGTGATGTACCTCATCACCACCTGTATTGCCATTACCATTTGCCGTCAAAGTAGCCGTATAGATGGTGATATCACCACAATATCCTTGAGGATCCCAAAATCCACCATCGGTTATCCATAACCCGCCGCTGTCAAAAAACGCAGGATCGTGTCCCATATACTCCTGACCACCTGAGCTGATGACGGAGGAGTTACCTGGAAGACTTGACCAAGACCCAATAGGATTATTGTTGTCATCTAGAATCGTCCATTGCCACCCAAAGGTTGTAGGCACTCCAGTATCAAACTCAGTAACAAATTGGAGGTCTGTACCATTATCAAAAATATCCACTAAGAGATCTCCAGAAAAACTGCCACCACCGTGACAGCTTCCGCAAGAACCATTGCCTGGTGCATTGGTATTACCTACAGGAGGAGAGCTAGAAAAGGCTAAGAAAAAGATACCAATGAAAGCCACAGAGGCCAACTGTAGTTTCTTTGTCAAATGATTAAATTTTAAAGATAGGCGTCTCATAATTCGAAAAATTAATTGTAAGAGGACAAAGCTATCGAAAAGATACCCTTTACACGGTGTCTTAAGACAAATCCTATAGCCATTTGTCCTAGAATAGTGATATTTGAACCATACAATAATACCTATGAGAATATTTGCTACCCTTTGTTTGTTTGCTTGCTTCGTTGCCAGTTCTGCAATAGTTACAGGGCAAGACTCTATTACACTTGAAAAAATCTGGTCTGATTACACTTTTGCCAATAAAAGGGTGCCTGGGTTCAACTTTATGGCAGATGGACAGTCTTATTCGAGATTAGAAAAAAATGCTATAGTCAGGTATGATCTCTTGTCAGGAAAACAAGAAGAAGATATTTTCTCAACCAAAATGCTGAGTGCCTCTGATACTCTAGCAGGTGATCTAGACAGCTACACCTTCTATGATGACGAAAAGTTAATAATGCTAGAATCTGATAAAGAAGCTATTTATAGGAGGTCCTCTAAGGCCTATTACTATATGTATAATCGCAGCTCTAAATCCCTAACGCCTATCAGTGAAGGCAACAAGATTATGTACGCAACACCATCACCAGCTGGCGATATGGTAGCTTATGTTCTAGACAACAACCTCTATTGTCTAGATCTCAAAACATCTAAAACAAAGCAGATCACTTCAGATGGAAAAATTAATGAAATCATCAATGGCTCTGCAGATTGGGTTTACGAAGAAGAGTTCTCTTTTGCAAAAGCTTTCCACTGGAATGGCGATGGATCCAAAATAGCCTTTATGCGATTTGATGAAAGAGAAGTCCCTGAATTTACAATGACCAACTATAGGAATGAATTGTATCCAGAATATGTCACCTTTAAATATCCTAAAGTAGGAGAAAATAATGCCGTCGTCTCAGCACATATCTATGACATCAAAAGCACTAAAACGACAAAAATCCAAATCAACTCAGCAGAAGAATTTTATATCCCAAGAATAAAGTGGACACAACGTAACGACAAATTGCTTCTCTACAAGATGAATAGACATCAGAACATCCTAGAACTCCTAGCTGTCGATGCCAATTCTGGCAAGGCCAATCTAATGATGAAGGAGACGAGCAAATACTATATAGACATCACCGACGATATTAGGTTTCTGAAAAATGGCAATGATTTTATCTGGTCAAGTGAAAAAAGTGGTTATAACCATCTCTACCTATACAATCTCAATGGTCGTGAGCAAAAACAACTCACAAGTGGGAATTACGACGTCATCAACTTTTATGGTATAGATGAAGACAACAACACAATTTATTATAGAGCCGCCGAAAAGAATGCTCTAGAAAAACAAATCTACTCTCTCAACTTAAACACCAATCAAAAGAAGGTCATCCGTGATGAAGCGGGTACGCATAGCGCTCAGTTCTCTAGCACGTACGACTACTATGTAGACACACACAGCACCATCAATACACCACCCTCTTACAAGGTCTACAATAGAAAAGGAGAACTCGTAAGAACCATTGAGGACAACAATAAATTACAAGCGATACAAAAAGACTATGGCACCCAAGAGGTCGAATTCTTTGATTTCAAAACCAAAGATGGTGTGACCCTCAATGGCTGGATGATAGCTCCAGCTAATTTCGACAAAACAAAAAAATATCCTGTCTTTATGTATCTCTATGGCGGTCCTGGTAGTCAGCAGGTCGTAGATACGTGGAAGGGACAAAACTACTGGTGGTTCCAGATGCTCTCACAGCAAGGCTATCTTATCGCTTGCGTAGACAATAGAGGGACAGGCGCCAGAGGAGAAGAGTTCAAAAAACAAACCTATCTCAAGCTTGGTGATCTAGAAACACAAGATCAGATCGAAGCAGCTAGATACTTGGCAGATTTACCATACACGGATGCATCGCGCATAGGCATCTTCGGATGGAGTTATGGAGGATACATGTCTTCGCTATGCTTGCTCAAGGGTAATGATGTCTTTAAGGCTGCAATAGCAGTGGCACCTGTAACCAACTGGAGGTGGTATGACAGCATCTATACCGAAAGATATATGCAGACAGAAGAAGAGAATCCTGATGGATTTGCTAACAACTCCCCTATCAACTTCGCAGACAGACTAAAAGGAAATTATCTACTTATACACGGTATGGGCGACGATAATGTACATTGGCAAAACTCTGTAGAAATGGCCAATGCACTCATCAAAGCAAACAAACAGTTTGATACGTATTATTACCCGAACAGAAACCACGGTATCTTTGGAGGTAACACCCGTCTACACCTCTACACTAAAATGACCAACTTCCTCTTGGAGAAACTATAGAATGGCCAAAACAAACACAAAGGAAATAGTCAACAGAAAAGCCAAGTTTGAATATCAATTCTTACAAGGCTTCGAAGCGGGGCTGGTACTTAAGGGTACAGAAGTGAAGTCGCTCAGATCTGGAGAAGGCAATCTCAGTGATGCCTATTGCCATATCGTCAATAACGAGGTCTACCTCAAGAGTATGTTTATCGCAGAATACTCATTTGGCAATATCAACAATCACGAGACACGAAGAGATAGAAAGCTCCTCCTCCGTAAATCAGAAGTCAAAAAACTGGTCAAGAAGATCAATGAAAAAGGCTTCACCGTGATCCCCTACAAAGTGTATTTCTCTGAGCGCGGCTTTGCCAAGGTAGAAATATTTATAGCTCAGGGTAAGCAAGGCTATGACAAGAGACAGACGATGAAAGATAGAGACAGCAAGAGAGACCTTGACAGGATAAAAAAGATGCATGGCTAGAGCAAGTGATGCTTTCAAGAATAATTTCAGTACGATTAAATATGATTTGAGTAGAGCTGCACTGGCAACCTACAGCCTTGCTACTCTATTGATCGGGATGTTAAGTCTAGGCCTCAGCTCTTGCAAGTCACAAGACAACATCAATACCCAATCCGCAAAAGCACCGCTACACATCCAAGATACTGATAAGCAACGCGGCGCCCACCTCTTCCGCTATCGAGACACCACCAATCTCAGCTTCTTAGACGATATGAATATCGAGTGGTTGACCCTCGTGCCTTGGGGTTATATGGAGGGTCATCAAGATTCTATAGTCGGTCATCAACGTCGAAATAGACCAGCAGCTCAAGTAGATTCTAGTTGGATCAGCACCATCCAAAGTTTCCAAGCCAAAGGATATAAGATATTTCTGAAACCACATATCTGGCTCCATGGCACAGAACCAGGAAAATGGAGATCCGATATCTTTCCTAAAAACGAAGCGGATTGGACCACGTGGAAAGCCACTTACAGAGAATTTATTTTGCGCTATGCTCGTGTGGCTGAAGCAGCAGGCGCAGAAATGTACTGTGTCGGCACAGAGCTCAC
>CALFUU010000173.1 GCA_937929835.1 uncultured Saprospiraceae bacterium
TCTTATGTAGCTTTTAAAGCGGTGGAGGAGGGATTCGAACCCCCGGTACCAGTTTCCCAGTACGACGATTTAGCAAACCGTTGGTTTAAGCCACTCACCCACTCCACCTTTGTAGCGGACGGCAAAGATAAGATAATTAATACTTTTCGGAGCAAATTTTAAGTAGACAAATTTTAGTCAAATTTAAGATACTGTTAATCTGGAATTCCAAAACACCTTTATGGCGTTGTACTTAGTGTATCTTTAATCAATACAAGCGACTATGCCTAAAAAGATGAAAAAGGAGGGAAAACCCTCTGTACACGAAGAATTGAACGGTTTTGACATCAAAATTGACACTTTTGGTGAGATGAAGACCAACTTTGATATTGATAAGCTCAATATTTTCTTAGATGCGAATGTTCAAGATAAGAAATTGATAAACAGAGACTTAGACCAAGAAGAATAGTTTTCCGCTGACAATAATCGTGGTACAATTTTAGTACATTATTGATGATTCTTTCGTTATCAACTATATGCGGCAGTATATCCTCCAAATCACCCTGATGATACTGGCCTCGTGGCCTCTGCTCGCTAGTGCCCACTACCCAGCTGCCAATCAAGATACCCTACCACCAGTATTTACGACACCGCCTTCCGACATTAGCTTTGACTGTGGATCTAGCAATCTGACGACACTCTTTGCTAACTGGTTCCAGAGCCATGCTGGTGCAGTCGCCGACAATGGGGAAGCCTCCGTACTGCCTTCTACCCCACTTAATGCAGCCTTAGATACCTTAGATCAACTCAGGAATAACCTCTGCGTCAATAGTGATGCAGTGGAAATTGACTTTTTTGCACTCGATAGCTGCGGAAACAGGAGCTTAGAAACCCTTTCGGCTAGCTTTACACTAACCGATAACGAGAAACCTCAATTTTCCCAACCCGCGACGGATAAAGACATTTACTGTACTCTAGGGGTACTAGATACTTTGCAATTATGGTTGGACAGCGGAGCAGGCTCAAAGATTACAGATAACTGTAGTGGGGGGAGATTCACTAATTATATCTGGAATGACGATCAAGGTAACTCGGGGTTTAATGAATTTGGAGACAGCACCAATATTAGTATACAAAGAACGATATGCAGTTGGCAGGTGACCGTCTCCTTTTTTATAGAGGATAATTGCGGTAATGACAATGTCACAACAGCCAATTTTAGAATTATTGGGGACACGATAGCACCTGTGGTAAATACTTTTTTATCAGATACCTTTCTGCTCTGTGACGAAGTGATTCCAGACGATAATCCAGTGATACAAGATCTCTGCGATGGCCAATTAACTACTGTAACCGTGGACTCAAGTACGCAGGTAACTAATGTAGATAGTTGCGGTCATTATCGCTACACCTTATTACGACAATGGATCGGCGAGGACGCTTGTGGCAATATCGCAGAGACGAGCCGTAGATACGCTATCGACGACACCCTAGCCCCCATCATCAATCTTAGTCCGACTGTCGCTCTTAACTGTGACGAAGACCTCAGCGATCTTTCTAGACTTATCTCTGTCACAGATGCTTGTGCGACGCCAAAAATCTCTTTCAGAGATTCTGTTCTATTTAACTCAGCTTGTCAAAATCAATTTATAAGAATATGGAAGGCTGAAGATCCTTGTGGCAACATAGACTCTGTAGAACAAACCATCCAAATCCAGGATTTTTCTGGACCTCAATTTAATTTCCAACCCGCAGACCTAAGTGTCACTTGCAGCAATACACAGTTAAATCAAATATTTGACCAATGGGTGACAGACAATACAGCGGACATTTCTGATGGGTGCAACGGAGTTACTTTTAAAGTATTACCACCTGGTGATTATACTGACACTACAATTATAATCAACACAGCAGCTCTAACTTTTCAAAATGTCTTGTGCACAAGAGAAGACACCATAGGCATAGCCAATAATATAGAAGCCTACTATCTTGCCTTTGACGACTGTGGTAATATAACCGAAGAGGTGGCCACCTTTTCTGTCTCCGATACGGAACCACCGAGCTTAACAAATTGTCCGTCAGATTTTAACCTTCAAGTCAACGAAGATCAGTGTAGCGTGGATTATCGTCTCCTTCTGCCTTCATTTACAGACAACTGTTTATTATCCGAAGACGCAAAGTGGACAGTCAATATTGATGGGATGGAGGCGACGGTAGACAACCAGCAGCTAACCACCTTGTCTCTCGACTTAGGGGCACATACCTTAATCTATAGCCTGACAGATTGTGGACAAAATTCGACTAGCTGCACACAAAATATAAATGTAGCCGACAGAACTAATCCTACAATAGTCTGTCCTGATTCTATAAAATTATATGTAGACATAGATGCTTGTAGTGTAGAATTTACTGCTCCAAGTCTTGTCAGTTATGAGGACAATTGTTTTGGGTCAGAGGACTTCGTTCAGACGCAACCAGATCCAAATGGATTTATTAATTTCTCGTTCAACTCGATCGAAAATGTGTATCAATCTTCGGATTATATAATTCCGTTTACAAACATTAATCTCAGTAGCCTAGTCGTAAGCCCCTACTTACTAGTCGAGTATAAGCTTTCACTCAGTGACAATAGCGAAGTAGCTATCGTTAGTGAATTAGGTCAACTAATTGCGAGAATAGGTAACGCCTCTTGCACAGAATCTTCTACAATAGTAGAGCTAGATCCAAGTGACTTAAGATTATGGGCAGAAGACGGAACAGTTAGATTTCCTATACTCAATCAATCCAATGGTAGCTTAGGCACTATCCCTTGTAGTCCAAGCAACATAACAGGGGCACAAGGAATAGACAATGATAGTTATCTGAGGATTACGCTTATCTATACTGACCTCCAACCTGAGGTAACTATTGCAAACAACTTGACAGGTACTACCAATCAGATTGTTGATGCCATAGACCTTAGTCCTAATAACTATACGCTAACCTATACTGCCGAAGATGCCGTCGGCAACAGTAGTAACTGTACGACCGATCTGATTGTTGCAGACACGATAGCCCCAGAATTGGTTTGTCTAGAAATGGATTACATTCTAGATCCACTGCTCAATGGGTTCTATCCCATCATTGAATCTGATTTAATGTTTACAGCTCAAGACAATTGTGATTTTGCCATTATAGATTTCGAGCCAAGACAAGTTTTTTGTGGTGATCAAAACACCACTTACAGTATTACTGGGACTGATCCTTCTGGAAATCTAAGTACCTGTAACGGCACTATCTCCATTACTAAACCAGAATTAAATCCAACTTTTGTCAGTGGCTTGTGCCTAGCAGATACAATAAAGTTTCAAGCTAACTTACCAGAGTTTTCTAACTTTACTTATGAGTGGGCTGGACCAAATAATTTCTCTTCTACCTTGGCAAATCCGATCCTGACAGGCATAGATGAAAATTCCTCTGGAGCATACACTCTAATAGCAACTGCCAATGGTTGCAGTTTTGAAGGAAGCATACAGATTGATGTAGAATTATTTGATAGTCCTGAGATATTTAGCAACTTGACAACTATCTGCAATGGAGAAGAACTATTAATCAACACCAATAGCTTCACAGAGATAGTCGAATACTTTTGGTTTGAAGGTATATCACCAAATGGAACACTCATTTCTAGAACCGATGGGCCTAGCCTTATCCTCAACCCAACTGAAGGCACGCATCTCTACTATGTCGAAGTGAGAGGTGATAATTGTAATTCTAATCCGTCTAACACCTTAGAAATTTTAGTAACGTCTCCACCGGCCGCAGAAATTTCAGATCCCTTTATCACGACCTGTGTAGGAGAGCAAATCGTGCTGATGACGGATATCTTTAACCCCAACTTAGAGTATGAATGGTCGGGACCTAACAATTATATGTCCACAGGACAATTTCCAGATGTAATAGAAAACATAACCGAATCAAACCAAGGTACATACACACTCATAACAAAAGAAGGCGAATGCATATCTGATACAGCTACAGCTCAAGTGATTGTGTTTCCACAACCGACCTTACCGATCATAACTGGTGAAAGCATCTATTGCGAAGGC
>CALFUU010000174.1 GCA_937929835.1 uncultured Saprospiraceae bacterium
CTTGAATCTGTTTGTAGTAAGAAGTCAGCCTTGCGAGTCCATCTACTTTTTACTCACTAGACGATCACCCCAGTCCGCAATGGATTGTACGATGGGCAGCAGTGTCGTGCCGAGATCAGTAAGTGAATAAAAAACTTTGAGAGGGGGCTTTTTGTATATAACTTCTCTATTGATGATGTTATCTTCTTCCAGTTTTTTTAGCTGTAAGCTTAGCGTTCTCTCTGTGACAGTGGGCATAGCTTTGCGCAGTTCATTGTATCTCAGTTGTCCTTCACGTAGATGATAGATAATGACTGTCTTCCATTTTCCGCCGATGAGATCCATTGTAAGACTCGTGCAGCACGGGTAGGATTTTCCTTGATATTTGATCTTGCTAACTTCTTCCATGGTTACTATCCTTATTGACCGTTATTGCAAACTTACCATACATTAATTATTATTGCAACTATATTAATGATAGTATAAAAAATAGCAGCATGATGAAGGCAATGATTCTTAATCAATATGGGACGGACTCTAAATTTGAATTAACAGAAATAGCTAAGCCACAACCTCAACCTCACGAAGTATTAGTTAAAATAGCGGCATCCAGCGTTAATACCGTAGATACTATGATACGGGCTATGGGCAAAGACTTGCCGCTATCACCGGATACGCCAGCTCTGCTGGGAATGGACTTTGCAGGTGTCATAGAAGCCGTCGGTAGCGATGTCAAGGATTTCAGTATTGGAGATGAGGTGTATGGCTGCGCTGGTGGGCTCGCAACTTTGCCTGGTGCACTTGCAGAGTATATCGCTGCAGATGCTAGACTCATTGCCTTAAAGCCTCTAAAGTTGTCAATGCGAGAGGCAGCAGCCTTGCCGCTAGTCGCGATAACGGCTCTAGAAGGTCTAGAACGAGCGGGTAACGTACGAGGTCAGAAAGTACTAGTCCATGGAGGATCTGGTGGAGTAGGTCATATCGCTTTACAGTTGGCTAATTATCTGGGTGCCGACGTTTATTCTACAGGCGGAGGAGACAGGCAGACGGCCCTCATAGAAAGCCTCGGCGCCAAAGCTATAAATTACAAATCTGAGACGGTGGAGGCTTATGTGGAGCAGCATACAGGAGGACAAGGATTTGATGTTGTATATGACTCCGTAGGCGGTACCAATATGATTAACTCATTTATTGCTGCTAGACTCAATGGGCATATTGTATCCACAGTTTCTTTATTGGAAATTGATTTGTCTCTGGCACACTTCAAGGGTCTTTCCCTCCATGTTGTTTTTATGCTTATTCCTATGCTTCATAATTATAAGAGAGCGGAACACAATCGAATTCTCACTAAGATTGCGCATATTGTTGATGAGGGAAAACTGAAGCCTATTTTGGATGAAAATCACTATTCCCTAACGGAAGTCGACAAAGCATATGCGAGATTGACTAGCGGTGCTGGGATGGGCAAAGTTGTTATCGAAAACTAAAATATTTACCTCTGACGCATACATTTGAAAAAATAAACAAAGGTTTTAATACCGTCTTCCAACCCAATAAGTTGAGTTTAGGTCTAGTTGTACCTATCGAAGCGTATGGCAACTCTACTGTGCCTAGTTTGCGGCATCATCTGGAGCGAGTGATGCTTGCTGAGCAATTAGGTTTTAAGGCTGTGTGGGTGAGAGATGTGCCGATGCATGTGCCTACGTTTGGAGATGCTGGTCAGACGTATGACCCTTTCACTTACTTAGGCTACTTAGCTGGCCGCACCAAAGACATAGCACTTGGTGTAGCGAGTATAGCTCTTCCGCTGCGCCATCCTTTGCACGTGGCCAAGTCTGCTGCGACCTTGGATCAACTTACAGAAGGTAGAATGATACTAGGGGTGGCATCTGGTGACCGCTATGAAGAATACCCAGCTATGGACAAGGACTATGCGGGCAGAGGTGAGGCGTTCCGTCAGGCTTTTAGTTATATACGTCAGGCACAAGATAGCTTTCCACACATAGATAAGAATCTGTATGGACAACTAAATGGTGCAGGTGATATACTACCCAAACCCTATGGCCGCAAGATACCTCTACTTGTAACTGGGCACAGTCAACAATCGACAGAGTGGGTGGCCGCTAACGGTGACGGCTGGATGTATTATCCCCGCAATCTCTATATGCAAGAGCACAACATCACGGAATGGCGTGCCTTAATGCCGAAGGATCAGAAATATGATAAGCCATTTCTGCAACCGCTCTATATTGACCTCCAGAAAGATGATGATTTCAAGCCAGTAGGTATCCACCTAGGTATACGAACAGGTCTACATTATCTTGTAGAATATTTAAGTCAGTTAAAGACAATAGGTGTAAACCATGTCGCAATCAATTTAAGGTTCAGCACCAATAGTATAGAAGAAACATTGGCGTTGCTGGCTAAAAAATTATTACCTCAATTCCATACGGCAGAAGTAACCAATAGATGAAAAAATCAATACTCATAACAGGCAGTACCGACGGTATAGGAAAGTTAGCTGCACTCAAAATGGTCCAAGGAGATCATCAACTTTATCTGCACGGTAGAAATCCTGATAAGCTAAATGCCGTCATCGCGGAGATCAGAAAGGAAACTGGCCATCAAAACATTGAGGGTTTTGTTGCAGACTTTTCTGATCTTAATGCAGTCCAGAAAATGGCTGATGAGATAAATGCAAAGGTGACGACCCTTGATGTCTTGATCAATAATGCGGGTGTTTTCAAATCTCCTAAAACGCTTAACAGAGATGGGATCGATATAAGAATGGTCGTCAATTACCTCGCGCCTTACCTTCTGACTTATAGCATAAAGGATAAACTTAAAAAAAGTAAAGAACCCAGAATCATCAACCTCAGCTCAGCAGCACAGAGTAGTGTTTCCATAGGGTTGCTTGAAGGTAAAGTCAAAGTCTCAGACCAAGAGGCCTATGCACAAAGTAAACTTGCTCTCTTGATGTGGAGTTTTCACTTGGCTTTACAAGAGCCTCAAATAGCTACAGTGGCGCTCAACCCAGGCTCATTACTCAACACAAATATGGCACGAGAGGCATATGGAAAATTCTGGTCATCTGCAGAAAAGGGTGCAAATATTATCTACGATCTAGCCCTTGTCACGAATGCAAATGAAATGAACGGGAAGTATTTTGATAATGATAGAGGGGAGTTTGGCAATGCACATCCGGATGCTTATGATGCGTCGCTTGTAGATGCTCTAATAGAAAAAACGAACGGCATATTAAAAGTTGGTAACTAAAGGATTGTATAGAATAGTTAGATAAATTGGGAATTTCTCGCATAATTGTGTGAGGTACTTAGTGTAGAAGATGTTATATTCACCTATGACCTTTTTCTCAGCCAGTAGTCAAGTATCAGATCCACATATGCCCCAATTATTTTTCACCCTGATTTTTTTGATCATCCTATTTAGTTGCAATGAAGTGGATATAAATGGAGCTACTCCTCAGACTTTGTTGATGGATACAGAATATCTTTTAGAGAGGAAGCGTCTTCTAGACAAAGGGGACCCACAAGTCATTGCTGCATATAAGAGATTGATAGAGAATGCAGAATCGGCACTACACAATGAGCCATACACCGTAACGGACAAGGAAAGATTGGCCCCCAGTGGAGACAAGCACGATTACGCGAGCTACAGTCGCTATTGGTGGCCAGACTCTACTAAGGTAGATGGACTACCTTACATTCGAAAAGATGGAGAAACCAATCCCGCAAGTCAAGATGCATCGGCTTCGGATCGTCCTAGAATTGGGGACTTTGCTGAAGATACAGAGACCTTAGGACTGGCCTATTATTTTTCGGGAGAGGACAAGTATGCACATAAAGTAGCAGAGTTGCTGCGTGTATGGTTTCTAGATAAAGAGACGAGAATGAATCCCAATCTCAATCATGCGCAATGCAGACTCGGACATAACGAAGGAACTAAATCAGGAGTGCTAGATGGACGACTGATGATCAGGGCACTAGAGGCGTCTTTACTGATAGCGGATGCTAAGGTAATGCGTGATGCAGAGGTTGACGAATTAAAAGTTTGGGCCAGTCAATACTTTAATTGGTTGACGACTTCTAAGCTGGCCCTAGATGAAGCAGCATCGAACAACAATCACGCTTGCTATTATGATGCACAGGCTGCTTACTTTGCTCTGTATGCAGATAATCCAAAAGGGGCTGTAGAAGTGTTGGGTAATTTTTATGACCAGCGCCTAATGACACAGATTCGGCCAGATGGTGCGATGCCTAGAGAGATAGCCAGAACGCGTCCTTTGTTCTATAGCATCTATAATTTACACGCTATATTCTGTGTCGCCCAGTTGGCCCAGCACGTCAATGTTGACGTGTTTAGAGTCAAGGATCAGAATTCTCGATTGCGAGCGGCACTGGACTATGTCGCTCCCTATGCTGCTGCAGATAAAGTATGGCCAACACCCACAGTGGGTAAGGCAGATAAAATGGATCTCTTTCCAATTTTACTGATGGCAGACCGCGCCTATCCCAACGGAAACTATAATGCACTGACTAAACAATTGGATGCTCACAAAGGCCAAATACATCGGGCTCATCTAGCCCTCCCCTTGATGCGGTAGTACTCAAGTAGACGCTTAATTCTAGAGAAAGTACAATCAAAATTATTACCTTCCGTTTTACGGTAATATCAAAACACTATGAACCAGAAACTACAAGGAAAAAACGTCCTCATCACAGCTGGCGCACAAGGCATCGGTGAGGCCATCACTCAACAATTTATAGACTTAGGCGCTAATGTAGCCATCCATTACTTCTCTAGTTCGGAACGAGCAGAACAGTTAAAAACTGCGACCATTGAGAAAGGACAAAAGGCCGTCACGATAAAAGGAGACTTGACCAAGGAAGAAGATGCTGTTAATCTCGTCTCCAACACCAAAGAGGCGTTAGGCGGAATAGATATCCTGATTAATAATGCAGGCTCACTGGTTGCCAGAAAAAGACTGGAAGAGATAGAAGTCGACTTTTGGCATAAAGTGATGGACATCAATCTTACTTCTATGATGCACGTTACTAAAGCGGCTAGCCCCTATTTAATCAAGAATGAAAATAGTAGCATCGTCAACCTCGCTTCCTTAGCAGGTAGAAAAGGTGGACATGCGGGATCACTCGCTTATTCTACGAGCAAGGGCGCCATACTCACCTTTACACGAGCGCTCTCCTCAGAATTAGGACCACACGGTGTACGCGTTAATGCTGTTGCGCCAGGCTTGATACTTGGGACGGCATTCCATAATACACATACGACTCCAGAGTCTGCGGCGAAAACGGTGTCTGGTATCCCCATCAAAAGAGCCGGCAATGCGGATGATGTAGCGAGAGCGGTAGTTTATTTGGCTTCAGAGTACGATGGTTTCATAACGGGTGCCACGCTAGATATCAATGGTGGCTCTTATAATATGTAAACCCCTTAGCCTAATGCCATGAAAAAACTAATCAACTTTCTTCTGTCTTTTGGTCCAGGAATTTTTGCAATCGGCTATACTATTGGCACGGGTAGTGTGACGTCGATGATCGTTGCAGGAAACGAATTTGGGATGGACTTACTGTGGGTGCTCTTTTTTAGTTGCCTCTTTTCTTGTGTGCTGATCTATGTGTCGGGCAGTTATTTTTTATACTCCAAAGAGACGGCACTCTATGCGGTTAAGAAGCATATGCCTTTGGGTAAGTTGATAGCGTTTGCCATTATACTGATGGTTGGCCTAGGACAATGGAATTCTCTGATCGGGATTCTGGGCATCACGTCAAATGTAATTTTTGAAGTCTTGGTGTTGAACTTTCCGGCGCTGGCTCCTTACCAGTATGGCGTCGTCTTGGGCATTGCAGCCATTGTGATAGGCATCTTTTATTATCTATTAATACAAGGGAGCTATACACTATTTGAAAAAGTGTTGGCTTTTTTCGTTTCTATGATGGGGATGTCATTTCTCTTTACTTTGTTTTTTGTCTTGCCTCAACCCACAGAGGTCATTATGGGATTGGTCCCTACAATTCCAGATGTAGAAGGGTCAGGCATATTGATTGCAGCCTTTGTAGGTACAACTATGGCCGCAGCAACCTTCTTGTCTCGTCCACTATTCATACAGGCCAAAGGATGGACACTGGAGGATTTCAAAACCCATAAGAATGATGCCATCGTTGCCGCCATATTTATCTTTATGATCAGTGGGTCTATTATGGCGGTCGCTAGTGGTAGTCTATATGGACAAGGACACACAATTACACACGTCTTGGATATGTCTAAGACTCTCGAGCCCTCCGTCGGAAAGTTTGCAGTAAGTATTTTCTTTATCGGGACTTTGAGTGCCGGTTTGTCCAGTATTTTTCCTTGTCTGATGATAGTGCCCTTGATGCTAGGAGATTACTACCAGGGCAAATTTGATCTAAAATCTTCACGATTTAAAATTATTACAGGCGTTGCGAGTGTGTTGGCATTGACGGTACCGATCTTTGGATTTAATCCGATAAAGGGTCAGATAATCACACAGGTATTCAATGTGTTTGGCTTGCCTTTAGTTATTATTTGCTTGCTGTTTTTATGGAATAGAAAAGACATAGGTTTGCCTAAAGGAAAATTAATCAGTAATGGTATTATGTCGATCGCTTTTATTTTTTCATTGATCATTATGATCAACGGATTGAAAGACATTTTTAATTAGTGGGTGCCTAGATGCGATTACAAAAAGATCCCTTAGTGCTATTTGTTATGGGTGTCAGTGGCTCTGGAAAATCAACGATTGCGCAGCTATTGAGTGCGGAGTTAGGTTTAGATTTTGTTGAAGGAGATGATTACCATCCTACTAGTAATATAGAAAAAATGTCGGGAGGCACACCGTTGACAGATCTAGATCGATGGCCATGGTTAGAAGCGCTCAATCAGGTGGCTGTTCGGCATCAGGACAAAGGTTGTGTGATGACCTGCTCTGCACTTAAGAAGCGTTATCGCCAAGTCTTAGGTCAGGGCATTGCAATAAAAACACATTGGTTATATCTAAAGGGAGATTATGATCTCATCTATGAGCGTATGCAGAAGCGTGAGCACTTTATGGATGAGATGATGCTCCGATCGCAATTTGATGCGCTAGAGGAACCGGAGGAGGCCATTGTCGTCGACATATCGGAATCCTCTGAATTGATTGTTCAAAAAATTAAAAAAGAAATACTGTGAAAGCAGAAATAGGTGTCTTAGGAATGGGTGTTATGGGCAGAAGCTTGAGCCGCAACCTCGCCAGAAATGGATTTGTAGTCTCTATTTATAATCGACACGTAGATGGGGTAGAAGAAAATGTGGCCAGAGATTTTAAGGCTGCACATCCAGAATTAGCGGAGGCGGCGATGGCTTACGATGATATATCAGCGTTTGTACAATCATTGGCAATACCACGGAAGATTCTCCTTATGGTCAATGCGGGGCCTGCTGTAGATGCCGTGATGGAGGATTTGAGTGCACACCTTGAGGAGAACGATATCTTGATCGATGCGGGCAACTCTCATTATCAAGATACAATAAGGCGCATCAAAACGATGAAGGAGCGGAACCTACACTTTATAGGCAGTGGCGTTTCGGGAGGGGAAAAGGGCGCTTTAATAGGTCCCTCTATAATGCCCTCTGGCGAGTATAAAGCTTATCAACATATTAGTCGGTACTTAGAGGCCATAGCTGCAAAAGATTCTAACAATCAGCCCTGCTGTGCTTATATAGGAGAGCAAGGCAGTGGCCACTTTGTCAAGATGATACACAATGGTATCGAATACGCCGAGATGCAATTGCTCGCAGAATGCTATTCCATACTCAAGGCTCAGAAAGAGTCCAACGAGAGTATCGCCAACATTTTTGAGCAATGGATGGAAGACCAAGGCAGTTATCTGCTGCAGATTTCTGTAGACATTCTCCGTAAGAAAGAGGGCGATGCCTATCTCTTAGATCTCATTCTCGATAAAGCAGCCAATAAGGGAACCGGTAAGTGGGCGACGAGCACTATAGCAGATTCTGGAGAGCCAGCAACGATGATACCCGCGGCACTTTTTGCGCGATACCTTTCCTCTTTTAAGGACCAAAGAACTAAGGCAGAGGCCTTGTTTTCGAGTCCGAAAGAATACCTGTCTATATTAAACGACAAATTGAAAGAGGCCTATCAGTTTGCTCGTATCATCAATCACCATCAAGGATTCTCTTTGATTAAGAATGTTTCAGATCAGAATGCGTGGCAAGTCAACTTAAGTGAAGTGGCAAGAATATGGACAGCGGGTTGTATTATTAAGTCTGACTTGATGAAAGACATTTCTGTAACACTTAATCAAGCTGACAACCTCTTATTCAATGAGCCTTGGTGTTCTCAGCTGAGTGCCACACACAGCGCTACACAGCAAGTTGTCATCAAGTGTATGGAGAATCAATTGCCGATTCCTTGCTTAACGGCAGCGCTGAATTACTTCCACGGCATCAAGATCGGAGATGGCTCAGCCAATCTTATTCAAGCGCAGAGAGATTATTTTGGTGCCCATACGTACAAGAAGAAGAATGATCCTAGTGAGAGGAGTTATCATACGGTGTGGGAAGGGTAGACGTGAGAGGGTGTTGACTTAAGAATCTTTATTTTACTATGGAGTTGACTATTTCTGCTAGAGATGAAAATAGGACGAATTATTAAAAAGGAATAAGGTTGACGCCACGATTGATATCGTGGTTCACTCTTTTCAAAGGTCTCTTTAAGACCTTTGATGCTTCTAAGGGTAGCACCAATCGCTCTTGACTGTAGCGTAGCGAAACAGAGGAATCTCCGTTCTCGCAATGAGTGCATTTTTAGTTCACTTTCGACTTTCACATTTACTTTTTAATGTGTTTAATTGTTGGAATAGGTGAGTTGCTATAATGAAGTTAGTAGTTACGAGGACGGAGATCTCTCGGCGCTGCTCGAGATGAAAAATTGGGGGCGATTTAGGCTCGTTCATTTCTCCACAATACAGATCATACAACTTTTTTCATTCCGACTATAGCGAAGCGAAACGGAGGAATCTCCGTTCTCGTAATGTGTGCACTTGATGTGAAAGACTTGTAAGCAATGCACTAGTGAGCTATTAAAATGAAATAAGGTTGACGCCACGATTGATATCGTGGTTCACTCTTTTCAAAGGTCTATTTAAGACCTTTGATGCTCCAAGGTCGCACCAATCGTTCTTGAAAGTAGCGCAGCGAAACAGAGGAATTTCTGTTCTCGCAATGAGTGTTTAGTTGTTGGAATAGGTGAGTTGCTATAATGCAGTTAGTAGTTACGAGGACGGAGATCTCTCGGCGCTGCTCGAGATGAAAAAATGGGGGCGATTTAGGCTCGTTCATTTCTCCACAATATAGATCATACAACTTTTTTCATTTCGACTATAGCGTAGCGAAACGGAGGAATTTCCGTTCTCGTAATGTGTGCACTTGATGTGAAAGACTTGTCAGCAATGCACTAACGAGCTATTAAAGAGGAATAAAGTTGTCGTCTTGACACAGCTAGTAGTTACGAGAACGGAGATCTCTCGGCGATGCTCGAGATGAAAATAAGCGGGTATTGTTAGATTATTTCTTCACAACCACCGCTCTTATCTTCTGCACCATATCCCCAAAGATCTCATCTTCAACCAATGCATCTAAGGTTACCCATTTATAGTCTAGGGATTCATCTTCGTTAATGCTGATATCCTCCGATCCTGCGTACTGCAACAGATATCTGAAATCGTGATGATAATGTGCTGCTTCATTTTTCTTGGCGTTCTCTGGGATGTGATGGGAGTCTATGTCAAAGGGCAACTCTTCACTCCAGTTGGATATCAAGGAAAGCTGATCTTTGGCAATGCCTGTTTCTTCTGAGACTTCCCTATAGGCAGCTGTGATAATGTTGGCATCAGTGGTATCTATATGCCCTCCAGGTTGTAACCATTTGTCAAGGGACTTATGATGGATTAATAGGATGTGGTCTAGCGACTTGTTGAGAATAAAAGCACTAGCCGTCAGATGTCCATCAAAGTTCTTTCTAGTGTACAGCTCTTCGGTGGTATTGCGGGCTAGATATTTATTGAAGGTTTCTTGTCGATGTGCCTCTTGCGGATACAGGCGGAGATACTGATGGAGTATATCCTTTAAAGTTGCTTTATCTTCCACTTAAAGTTAGGTGTTATCTACAGCTAAGGTAGCGGATTTTGGCTGTATCTCAAATGGCAGATGGTGTTAGGATTTATCTGCTTGGGTGATTTTATTAATCATACCCTTAAAGATGATACCATGGAAAGGCAATACCGAGTACCAG
>CALFUU010000175.1 GCA_937929835.1 uncultured Saprospiraceae bacterium
AAAATAAATCATAAAAATCCTAATTCTGACAAATATGGGATGCGATTCTCCCAGTAAGAAAGCAGCGCTGGGGAAGCACCAAACAGGGCAAAGCAATTACTGAGCATACAGCATCGAGGTTGATAAACCTCGACGAACATCAGAACATCAGTAATATGATTGCTAAGGCTAATACTGAGCAGTTGGCATCGAGGTTCCTAACGCTTGACGAACAAGAATCAACAACAATTACAAACCTCAATGACCAATTTTATCATTCCGCTACGGTATGGCCGAAATAAAAAATGAGAAAATTACACTTAGGCAAACAGCCTAGATACTGACGAGATCAAGTCGACGCCGAGCCCGCCAAACACAAGAGGGTAGCGGGAGCGGCACAGTGTGGAGCCTTTGTTTGGCTAGCGTTTTTTGCGAACTTTTTTTGGCAATGAAAAAAAGTGGGATAAAATTATAACAGGAATAATATACTACATTTCTCTGCCGAACATTTATAATGTACAATAAATTAAGTTTCCCATTACGAGAACGAAGATTTCTCGACATAGCTCGAAATGAAAAAAATCCTATCAATCTTCTAATCCTAAAAATCCCAATTCTGACAGTAGAGGCTCTTATATAGCGTATGGCATCGAGGTTAACAAACCTCGACGAACGGGGGACAAATTACACTTAGGCAAACAGCCTAGATACTGACGAGATCAAGTCTACGCCGAGCCCGCCAAACACAAGTGGGTAGCGGGAGCGGCACAGTGTGGAGCCTTTGTTTGGCTAGCGTTTTTTGCGAACTTTTTTTGGCAATGAAAAAAAGTGGGAGAAAGTTATAACAAGAATAATATACTACATTTCTCTCCCGAACATTTTTAATGTACTACAATAAATTAAGTTTCCCATTACGAGAACGAAGATTTCTCGACATAGCTCGAAATGAAAAAAATCCTATCAATCTTCTAATCCTAAAAATCCTAATTCAGCAAGTAGAGGCTCTGATATAGCGTATGGCATCCAGGTTAACAAACCTCGACGAACGGGGGACAAAGCACTGGGGTTTTCCTTTGCCACCCACCCTCTACTGATGTAGAGGTTCTCTCATTTCAAAAGTCTCTCTCCATTTTAGTCGAGACAGGCTTTTAGGACTTTTGATGCAGTAAAACTGCAACATTCGTTCTTTGCCACCCACCCTCTACTGATGTAGAGGTTCTCTCATTTCAAAAGTCCGTTTAGGACTTTTGATGCAGTAAAACTGCAACATTCGTTCATCCTAAAAATCCTAATTCTGACAACCGATACTGAGCATAGGGCATCGAGGCTATATGCCTCGACGAACCTCAACGAACGCGTGATGAAGGCATAAAAAAAGGCCCGCTGAGTTAACAACGGACCTCTATATATACTTTCCAAAGTACTTATTGCAATTTGAATTTTACAGGCAGGGTGTACAGAACTTTTACAGATCGTCCTCTTTGCTTTCCAGGTGTCCACTTCTGTGGTAGCCTATTCATCGCATCGACGACTTTCTGGGCTGCGTCTCCACAACCTGCTCCTGGATCTCTTTTAATTTCGATATCCTTTACAGAGCCATCCTCAGCAACTACAAACTGGAGTACTGCCATACCTTCTACACCGTTCTCACGGGCGATAGCAGGGTACTTGAGGTTCTTATAGATATACTGAAGCATCTTCTCATCTGCACACTTTTTCTTTTCCTTATCCCCACCAGCGATATCTTCACAGCCTGGGAACCTAGGCATTTGCTCTACGACCTTGAAGATTTCTGGCTCTTCTGGCGGTGGTGGCGGTGGTGGTGGCGGTGGTGGCGGTGCCTCTTCTTCTATTGGCTCTGCTTCTACCACATCCTCTTCCTCGACGTCCATATCCTCAAAGACAGGCTCTTCCTCCTCTTCGATTTCTTCTTCGGGGACCTCCTCTATCACCGGTGGCGGTGGAGGCGGCGGTGGCGGTGGTGGCTCTGCGGTACGGGGAGGCTCTATCTCTATCTCTTCCTCCATATCCAAAGCTCCGTCTGGAATGTAGACAGCTTCGTCTTTGCTTGTCCAACTGAATGCAAATAATGTTGCTGCCAAGGCCGCACTTAGACCAAACAGAAAGAAAGGTCTCATAAAAGCGAAGGCATTGACATCTGGATACTTATTACGTGCTTCCAGTGGAGACTTCCAAGTATGTCCAGCATACTTCTCCGCCAAATTGGCTTCAGACCGCTTATTGAAAGCCGCTCTGAAAAACAGTATGATACCTATGGTGATGATTGCCAAAAGGCCCATCAGCAGGAAAGGAGTCATACCATATAGTTCTAAATCACCCATATAGGTTGTTTTTTTCTTCTGTCAGACTCCGCTTATCGAGGAGAACGTTTTCTTTTCTTTATTGAGAGACTGACCTGTAAATCAAAATCGTGCCGATCAAAGCACCGATAATATTAGCAATTATATCAAAAATATCAAAATGACGACCCAAGTCCATAGCATCTTGTAGGACTTCCATCAGAATACCGTAGCAGACTGTCGGAATGAGCACCTTGGCGACAAACTGTGTATGAGCACTTATCACGCGACCTAGCAACCAGCTAAAGCCAATATAAATTACACAATGCACCACTTTGTCTAGATAAGGGAGGTGTGGAAGAAACTCTACCGAATCTGCATCTGCAGGTACGAGAGAGAGAAATGTTACTCCCAACATCCAAATAACAAAGGCTATTAAGTCAAATTTCAATTTTTATGTATTTGAGTCCTGCATTCAGAACCTTTACCCAATAGATGCAGGGAAGATCTATTTGTGGTGTGCGGACTACGCAATTAATTCTTTGTAGCCTGCCGCATCCATCAATTCCTCTAACTGAGCCGCATCACTTACCTCGATTTTGATGATCCATCCTTCGCCATATGGCTCAGAATTAACCAAATCAGGTGTGTCACCTTCATTTTCGTCCAACTTAGAATTGAATTCTAAGACCTTTCCAGAAATGGGCATAAAAAGGTCAGAAGTGGTCTTAACAGCTTCTATAGTACCAAATATCTCATCTTTTTCGATGGTCTCGCCCACTGTCTCCACTTCTACATAAACTATCTCACCTAGCTCTTTCTGAGCAAAATCGGTGATACCTATAGTCGCCACATTACCTTCTACGCGTACCCATTCGTGCTCTTTGGAGTACATAAGCTCTTCAAGTATGTTCATTTTTTACTTGTATGGTTTTTTAAAATTGAGTTTTATCTTTTTTTCGCTTTCACCTGTGCTTTGAGCCATTCTGAGTTAACTGACTTTGGTCTTTCGAGCGGAAGTCCTAGGGCTCTAGACCAACAAGATGCAGCCAAGACGCCTAAGGCTCTAGATACACCAAATAAAACAGTATAGAAGGTGTACTCTTTGAGTCCATAGTGGACAAGTATCGCACCTGAATGTGCATCTACATTTGGCCAAGGATTCTTAACCTTCCCGAGGGCTCCTAAGATCGGCGGCACCACCTTGAAGAGTTGCCATACAATCTTGACATAGTCATCATCCTTAATATAGTCCTCTGCAAAGACTCTTTGTGCTGTAAATCTTGGATCTGGTTCTCGCAGTACTGCGTGGCCATAACCTGGAATGACTTTCCCCGCTTTGAGGGTATCATTGATATACTTCTTGACTTGAGCATCAGATGGCGTTGTGGTCTTGAGCTTATGTGTCATTTCCATAATCCACTTTATCACCTCTTGATTAGCTAATCCGTGCAATGGTCCTGCAAGCGAGGCCATCGCTCCTCCAAAGGAAAGGTAGACATCCGCCAGAGTAGAATTGACCAAGTGTGCTGTATGTGCAGAAGCGTTACCGCCTTCGTGATCTGCGTGTATCGTGAGATATAACCTCATAAGACTCTTGAAGTCTTCATCATTGTTGATGCCAAGCATATGGGCAAAGTTCCCAGCCCAATCAAGGTTGGCCATCGGCGCTATATGGACCCCTTTGTGATAGACTTTTCTGTAGATATAAGCAGCCAATCTTGGTAGTCTTGCGATCAGATTCATAGAATCTTCATAAGTCGCATCCCAGTAATCATCTTTACTCATTCCTTCAGCATAGCGCTTAGCAAAGACGCTGGTAGACTGCATAGAATTGATACCTATGATAAATTGGGTCATAGGATGCGTCGAGGTCGGCAGTGAAGCCATAGTATCCAAAGTCACTTGAGGCAATTTAGACCTCTTGTACCATTCCTTGCTGAGCCAATCTACATCTGCACGCTTAGGTAATTCATCTACGAGCATCATCCAAAACAGGCCCTCGGGAAGTGGCTCTTTGCCTCCATCCTTCTTTCTAGGCAATATCTTTTTGAGTTCTGGAATAGACTTACCTCTAAAGGTGATGCCCTTATTGGCATCGAGCTCTGAGGTCTCCCAGAGCATACTCTTGATACCTCTCATACCGCCGATAATCTGGGCAATATTGACATCAGCCACAACTTGGGCACCATGTTCTTTTCTAAGAGCCTTTACTTCTTTCTTTAATTTTGAGGATTTCTGCTCAAATTTCTTTTTTAGTCTATCCATTTTGTCTGTGTAGTAGAATTATAATTTGCTAGAAAATGTGGGTAAATATCAATTGAGTATAGGCAATTATGAAAGGTTTCAGAATTCCTAAAATCAACGGGTCGAAATTTACAACAATATTGACGATATAAAAAAGCAAAGGCATAGCCTGAGCCTAAAGAATATGGTAATTTTGACATTATAAAAGATCTGCAACTATCTCCTTTTGTAAGCTATGATTCTCATACAAGAAATACTTGTCTCAGAAACCGTGATCAAAGAAGCCTTCGCTTGTAACTTATCCGCTTGTAAAGGTGCCTGCTGCGTCGAGGGCGATTATGGCGCTCCACTGACTAACAAAGAAGTAGTCACTTTGGGTCAGTTGCTGGAAGACATTTTTCCATATTTACCTCAAAAGTCTCGTGAAGTCATAAGAGAACAGGGCTTCTCTAAGCCACAAGATGAAGGAGATGGTGTCGAAACCGAGTTGATGGCTGATGGTGCTTGCGTATTTATGGGTCGAGACGAGCTGGGTATTACTTTCTGCGGCATCGAAAAAGCCTACAATGCTGGTGATATAGATTTCAAGAAACCAGTGAGTTGCCACCTCTATCCTATCAGAATCAACAAAAACAAGTTTACAGGCTTTGAGGCTATGAACTACGACCAGTGGGATATCTGCAGTCCAGCTTGTGATAATGGACAGAAGAAGGGCATAAAAGTCTTTGAATTTGCCAAAGACGCTATCATCAGAAAGTACGGTGAGGAGTTCTACGACGAACTAAGTGCCGCAGCCGAGCACTATCAAAAAACAAAAATGTGAGATATCCTGGCTATCCTACAAGTATAGGTTTAAGCCTCCCTGTTAGATCTAGGCGCTTTTTCGATTTCCTTCATTGACTCTTTGACTTCAGTTTCTATATTGGCTTTGGCATTATTAAATTCCTTGATGCCTTTACCTAAACCCTTCATCAGTTCTGGTAGTTTCTTACCACCAAAGAGTAATAAAATCACGAATGCGATGAGAATCAGTTCTGGACCACCTGGCATTCCTAAAAGAGATATCTGTAGCATTTCTATATTCATTTGGTACTCAAAGGTAACATAGGACAGCATATAATGTTACTCAAATCCTATATTTACCGCCAACCTAACCAACTAAGACATTAGACTATGAAATACCTATACTGGGCCTCGACTTTGCTTATGTGCTTGATATTTGCCTTTTCGGCACAGATGTATCTCCGCAATACAGAGATGGTTCAAGGCTTTTTTACCCAACTCGGCTATCCCAGCTACCTTGTGCTTCCCCTAGCGGCACTCAAGATACTGGGTATCATCGCCGTCCTATCCAGAAAATCTAGAATGCTCACCGAATGGGCCTACGCGGGTTTCTTCCTGGATGCTGTTCTGGCCTTTGTGGCACACTCGGTCGCTCAAGATGGAGGCCATATGATCGCAGCGGTGGCCATCGTCGCTACTGCAGTGTCCCGACTGGCCTATGGACAATATTATTTAGGGCAAGAAAAAACCTAGTACGCTAATTGTCTAGATAGCCCGAGAGAAATTTTAATTCTTCAATTGGATTCTGGGCTACCCGATTCAGAATAAGAAATGACCACTCCAGCGGAATGCCCATACATATATCATCAGGTATATAGATTTTTAGGATCGTGAACAAGATAACTTAACCAACTAAATTTCTCAGTTATGAAAACTTCAATCCTAGCTCTAGCAATGACACTGACACTCACAAGTGCAATCGCACAATGGGGTCAAAACAAGATCCAGCTCTCTACCAACATAACAACTGAGACAAAAGATATCACCGGATTTGACAAGATAGAAGTGAGCGAAGACTTCAATGTATATATACAGGTAGCGGACAAGGAAGAAATCCGCATCAAAGCCAATGAAAATCTACACAGCCTTATACAAGTAGAGCAAGAAGGAACAACTCTCAAGATATACACCGATCCCTATAGCTACGCTTACAACAATAGAAAGAAAAATAGTGCTAAAGAAGTACTCACCGCCTATATAACCGTCAAAGAACTATCACAAATAACAGCTGACGAAGATGTCAACATCATAGTAGACGGCATAGTGGAAGCAGAAGAATTAACCATTAGATTATCAGAAGATTGCACACTTGAAGGAAACTTTCTGACTAAAAACCTCTACATCCATATCAATGAGGATTGTGTCCTAGATATCGCAGGCAGCGCTCAGACTATGGAGGTAAAAGCCGATGAGGATTGCGACCTAATAGGGAAAAAATTTACTGTCCAAGACTTAGCCATCAACCTCAATGAAGATAGTACAGCCAAACTTATTGTCAATGGAGATATCGACCTCCTTGCTCGAGAAGACAGTTACTTTTCTTATCGCGGTAAGGGACGCTTTGTCAGTAAGAAATTAAGGGAAGACTCCGAGGTAGGCAGCTGGTAAAATAAAAAGTATCATAAGAGTTTTAAAATCTTCTCTATTCCCTTTTTATCCTAGAGTATCGTTCTGAAAGTCAGATTTATCCTCGGCGCAACGGAGCGCTTGGTCTTCGTGATCTGATGTTGCCAGTGGTGTTGGATCTCGTCTTTCATCAGCAAGAGGCTACCGTGTTCTAGTAGAACTTTGATTGTAGGGTGAGCCTTTCCTTTGTGCCGAAGGTGGAAATGGCGCTCACCCCCTAGACTGATGGAGCTGATATTGGGATTGTATCCGAGCTCTTTCTCATCATCGCTGTGCCAACCCATACTATCACTGCCATCTCTATATAGATTGAGGAGCACACTGTTGTAATTGACTTGTGCTAGATGCTCTGCTCTTTCTTTTATATCAAGAAGTAGGGGTGTCCACGGATGCGGTATCATTTTGAGACCAGAGTAACTGTAAGTCTTTGTACCATACCAAGCTTGAAGTCGAGGTATCTTAACCATCTTACCGAACATTTTTATCTCCGCCTCTTCCCAGGCAATTTCTTGATGGAGCTGCTCCATATAATTGTCTGCCTCCTCTTGAGAAAAAAAATCTGATCTGTACAGAGCGACACCGGCAGCGGGCAATAAGTTATCGGTTATCATTGACTAGGACTTATCTAGAGACTTTAGAAATTTATTAGCTTTACTGAGGTGTCCATTTCGCTTTTCGTCAGGCATTTTTTCCAAAGTTCTGACGAGCATCCCTAAGCGTGGATTCTTTAAGAAGAATTCTTTGTGCACATGCATAAATCGCCAAAACAATCCATCCCAGATCTCTTGCCATGGCCCCTTGGTGTAGTTGCTCATCTTCATCAAATAATTGCTCCCACTGATATATGGCTTAGTAGACATCAGCCCTCCATCTGCAAACTGGCTCATCCCGTAGACGTTAGGGACCATCACCCAATCGTAAGCATCTATAAACAATTCCATAAACCATCTATAGACCTCATCTGGATCAAACTCACACAAAACCATAAAACTCCCCAATACCATCAGGCGTTCGATATGGTGACAATAGCCTGTCTTCAAGACTTTCTTGATCGTCACATCAATAGGCAAAATTCCTGTCGTGCCATCATAAAAAGAAGGTGGTATCTTTCTCTTAAATTTCCAAAAGTTGGTCGTTCTCTCTTGGCTACCCTTTACCATATAGATGCCTCTGATAAACTCTCTCCAACCTATAATCTGTCGCACAAATCCCTCTACGGAATTTATAGGTACCTCTTGCTCTACAGAAAAGGCTATCGCTCTATCTACAATCTGCTTGGGTTGTAGCAAACCTACATTCAACATCGGCGTCAGTACACTATGATTAAGTATAAGCTGATCCGCTACAATCGCATCCTCATAGATTCCGAAATCAAAAAATCGATGTTCCAAAAACTGCTCAAACCAAGCCGCACTACTTTTGTGAGTCACCGGATAATAGCACTGCTCGTCTATCTCTCCTAAATTATCGCCAAAGTGCTCTTGCACATAAGACCTTGCCTCTTTATGATACGCAGTCTCATCTGGAAAATTAATAAGTGGCGGTTGTTTCTTCTTGGGATACTTTTTTCTGTTGTCTACGTCATAGGTCCACTTTCCACCTGCGGGCTTACCATCGCGATCCATCAGCAGATCTAGCTGAACACGTTGCGCTTTGTAGAAAGAAGTTTGGAAAAATTTCTTCTTACTCGGCTTAAAAAACTCAGCAAGCTGTTCTGCTTTATTGATAAACAATGGAGAAGGACTTAATTCCAACTCTATACCCGTATCACTACAAGACTGTCTGAGTCGCTTATCAAGATAGTTGTCGGTGACCTCGTGACACTTAATTTTTTTGACGCCATCCTTTGCGAGCTTGGGGATTAGTTTCCGTATATCTGCTATCTTTTCCTGAGCAGCCACATAGGTTAGCTTAGCTTTCTTTTTGATAAGTTGATCCTTATAGTACTGCATCGTCGCTCTATGGAAGGCAAGTTTTTGCTTGTGAAAAGGATACTGCTTAAAGAAAAGAAATTCCTCTACGAGAATGACCTCCGTTCCTTTGGAGATCAGCTTGTTCTTTTCAAAAAGTTGATGCGGGAATACTAAAGTTACTGTATTCATTTTCTATTTGGCTTCTGCTTTTCTGGATTTGTCATTTCGGGTATGTCTTCTGAGGATTCTCGATTTTTCTGCTAGAACTTCTGGGGACTTTTTATGCCCCCATATCTTATCGCGGGCAGCCTTTCCTGAAGCTTGCAGATCGACTAGAGGTTCTGGATAATCTGTGCCAAGGACAACACCATAGAGTTGTTGCTCCATCGTACTCAGCAGCCAAGGCTCGTGTATGTGCTCTATAGGAAGTGGCGTTAATTCTGGCACCCACTTTTTTATAAATACTCCATTAGGATCGTGATCTTTACTTTGCTTTACAGGGTTATAGATTCTGATCGTATTGATACCGGTTGTCCCTGCTTGCATTTGGAACTGCGGATAATGTATCCCTGGCTCATAATCCAAAAACTGTCTAGCCAAGTGATAGGTCCCTTCTCGCCAATCCATATCAAGATGGTGGCACAGAAAAGAAACCAACATCGCTCGCATCCTAAAGTTGATCCACCCTGTCGTACTGACGCAACGCATACACGCGTCTATCATTGGGTACCCTGTATTACCCATACACCACGCTTCCAAGCGCTGCACATCCTTAGTCCTCGGCAAGGTCTCGTAGCCAGCATTGATACACCGTGTCTCATAGTCACACTCCACTTCAAACTTTTGGATAAAATGACAGTGCCACTTGAGCCGCATCAGCATAGCATCGAAGGGTTTTCTGCAAGCCTTATAATTGCTATGTGATTTCACAAAATGTATGGCTTCTTTTACTGAGAGATTGCCCCACGCAATAAAAGGGGACAAGCGAGAGCAACTCTTTCTACTGGCTGCAGGCTTGGAGATATGCTTCATATAGTTCCGTCCTCTAGACTCACAGAAAGAGTGGAGGTAGAGCCAAGCCTTGGATGCACCAGCCGGTTGATAGTCTGCAGGATAATCCTCCAGCTCAGCGGCAAGGGCTTCAGGAAGTGGATAGGGATTGTCAAATGCTAGAGGCTCCTGTACCGTATACTCGACATCAACTGGGGGAGCAGACATCTTTACATACCACGCTTTGTCCCAGCCTTGCCTGTGTGTGATACCTCGGATGATACCATCACGCTGGTATTGCGTCCACACGATCTGATGATCCGTGAAGAGCCGAGTTACTTGTTTGTCTCTTAGCCATGTCTGTCGAGTACCACTCTCTTGGTAGCTGTATATATTAACTATGTCATAGTTAGATATCAGACTTTCAAACACTTCTACTGCCTCTCCATAACAATGATGTACTTGTAAGTTGTACTTCGACAGCTTTTTATTCATATCTATGACCGAGTGGTATCTGAACTGCAAATGTCTCATTGCTGTGTCTGGTCGTGCTATCATCTGAGGCTCATACAGATGGATAAGCAGCAAAGGCAATCCTTGCGCTAGCGCAGCAGCTATAGGCCTATGATCTGTAGTCCTAAGATCACGTTTGAGCCATACAATATTTACCTTATCTGAAGACACAATACAACAACATCACAGAAGGTGGTTGGTTGTCGCTCATCGAATTTCCGTAACTTTAGACACATGACGATGCAGCGACCAGATGAACTGTTCTTAAAGAGGGTATTTGACTATTATTTTGAAGCGCCATTGTCGGTCTGGGCGACGATAACGCCTCACCTAGAGCACCGCACATATAAGAAAAACAAAGTCATCAAAGAAGCTGGACAGACCGAGCACAATATAGACATCATCATAAAAGGGTCTATAGGCGTATTCTTCTGGACGGACAACCATCCGAGATGTATCGATCTCTTTTATGAAGACTACTTCAGTTGTGACTATATGTCCTATATAGAGGCTAAGCCTAGCGAGCTGTTTGTTCAGGTTCTAGAAACTACAGACGTCTTTAGCATCTCAAGAACCAAAATCCAAGAACTCTCTGAGGAAAGCTTGATGGGTAATAAAATCATCAGAGCCGCCGCACAATCCCTTTTTCTTCATAAGCAGCGACAACAGATAGAAATGCTGACATTGACAGCAGAAGAACGCTACAAAAAAATGCTTAAGGAACAGCCAGACCGCATTCATAGGACAGCGTCCAAGCACATTGCCTCTTATCTTGGCATCACACCAGAAAGCCTGAGTCGCATACGCAATAAAGTCTCATAATCTAACCCAGTACTATAGCGAAAGCAAAACATATCATAGGTCAAGTTTTCTGACAGCATATCCCACTTTCTTTGTAATTGTAATATGGTCAGTGTTACAAGCGCACAGATCACAAGTGAAACATTTTATCACGATTAAAAAAAAGCGATATGTATCAGAAAACATCACAAGCCTTTGTCTCCGCTTCTTGGTTGGCCTTAGGCACAGGACTTATAGGGTATCTCATAGGCATCTGGAGAGCGGATATGTTGCTCAATGAGAAGGGGTATTATTTCACCATCTTGATGTTTGGCCTCTTTGGTGTAGTCTCTTTACAAAAAAGTGTCAGAGACAGAATGGAAGGCATCAAGGTCTCAGATCTCTATTACAATTTATGTTGGCTAGGTGTAGCGCTATCTGTGAGTCTACTGGTGATAGGCCTTTGGAATGCACCACTATTACCGAGTGAAAAAGGATATTATGCCTTTGCGTTTGTATTGGCTATGTATAGTGCGATTGCGGTGCAGAAAAATGTACGCGACAGAGACGAGACTATCGAAGACCCTAATTAGATAACAGATAGTAGAGTGTCAAGGATCTTATTACGCGACAACCTTGGAAGCTGTTCATCTAGATTACAATAAATTAAAAGTCTGAATTACATAGCAAATCAAAAATTCTAGGCAACAGAAATAAGACATAATATGATGATATACAGCTCCTTAGCCCAGGTACACATTTAAAAAGGAACTCAAAAATGAGACAATGTAGGGCTGGTTTTGCTCATATTAGAACATAATCTATATCTTGTCAACATTATTGAACTATACTTAATTACATTATGAAAAACTTACTATCAATTTTTAGTGTATTTGCACTACTTCTTTTTATGTGTCCACAAGATGCTTTGGCTCAAAGAGGTGGCAGTACTGATTCTGGATTTAACCAAGGAATTAAAGTTGGTCCTTTCGGTTTTATTCTTGGATTCTACAACGCCACTTATGAGAGAAAACTTAAAGACAAGTCTTCTTTTACAGTAGGGGCTAGATTTTCAAACTTCAACCTCGGAGTGGATGACTTTACGTCTTTCGGCTTCAATGCATCTTACAGAATCTACTTCAAGGAAGCGATTACAGGCCCTTATTTTGCTCCGGGGATTAGCTTTGGGTCTAACAGTAGTGAAACCACCGATAGCTTCTCGAATATCAGACCTGGAGCTGTCGTAGGTTGGCAGTGGATCTTCGGTGGAGGATTTATGATGGATCTCAACATTGGTGCTGGCTACAGACTAGGATTTGGAGACGACGTCAATGCTGACTTTGACGGCGTTAGACCTAATTTCCAGTATTCTATTGGATACGCATTCTAAGCAACATAGAAATAATATAAGAGGCAGTGTGAAAAAATTCACACTGCCTTTTTTATTTTATAACCTCATATCAAAGGGACTTCAAGAAAACTAAATATCAAAAAAGCGATGGACAAATAGTTCCTTTTTATTTCGATCACAAGAAGCAGGTACGTCTGCTTATTCCATAGCATCAGCATCATCAACCAACGTTCATGGCATTCACTTCTCTGTCGATGATTGGATGCAGAGACTGTAAGCATAAAGAACAACAAACCTTACTTTCCTTCCCACTAGGCACCTATTATCAATCTGGCATAGATCTATTTGACAAAAACTAGTGTATAACACTATGCACTAAGAAATGCATCAAAGTTTTAGCGTAGCCCTCCACAACTTACCATAGGTCAAGCTTTCTATCTTTTTACACACCTTTCTTTGTTGTATCGATGCATAGAAAGCATCACGTCTGACCTTCAAAAAGGTAAGAATTCATAAAGTATAAAAACTTAAAACTTTCCTCTGCTGCCCTGTCTACGTATTGTAAACAAATTAATTTCCTGTCCACAATATGGGCACATCAGGCGGGCATTGCAGTAGGATATTTACATCATAAAACGCAACTATTATGTCTAAAGCCTCTCACATCATTCAAAAAAATAACACACAGAAAACAGCACCTTCCTTAAAAACTATACATCGGAGCAAGACACACAACACGAAACCATTGCCCTATATCTCAGGTCAAAAAAAACCTGAACACAGCCAATCATTAAACCACACATTGAAAGGTAACATAGAAAACTTCATTGGGTATACTCAAGTACCCTTAGGAATCGCTGGGCCACTGTTCATCAATGGTGATTATGCGAGAGGCAGCTATATGATTCCACTTGCCACCACAGAAGGCGCACTAGTTGCCTCCTATAGTAGAGGAATGAAAGCTGCCCAGCTGGCGGGTGGCATCGACACAATTTGTGTCAACGACCAATTGCAAAGAGTACCCTATTTCGAATTTGTATCAGCCAAGGCCGCTCGCGATTTTGGGGACTGGATAAAGCAACAAGAAAGCAAATTCCAACAGCTCGTCTCTTCTACAAGTAACTATTGTGTCTACAAATCTCTAAGCGTTATCCAAGAAGGCAGAGGAACCCTCCTCAATCTAAGCTACACAACTGCAGACGCCTCCGGTCAAAACATGGTGAACCTAGCGACCGAGGCCATATGCCATTATGCACTCTCTCACTCGCCTATACAACCCACCAACTGGTACATAGAGGCCAATCACTCGGGAGATAAAAAGGCACAGACGATGTCTCTATCTCAATCACGAGGCAAAAAAATTATCGCCGAAATAACTCTACCGAAAGCCATAGTGAAAAAAATTCTAAAATCTACACCTGAAGCTATCTGTCAATATTATCTGACCGCTACTCTATCCAATCTACAGACGGGCGCCATAGGTAATGTCGGGCACGTGGCCAATGCCCTCACAGCAATTTATTTGGCTTGTGGACAAGACGTCGCTAGCGTTACAGAATCCGCCATAGGCATACTGAGAATGGAAACGACAAAGGAGGGAGACCTCTATACTTCTCTGACACTACCCGCACTCCTCGTAGGGACAGTAGGCGGTGGCACGCATCTACCGACCCAAGCAGAGGCACTGCAACTCATAGATTGTTCTGGGGCTGGAAAGGCAAGAAAGTTTGCCGAAATCTGCTGCGCCACTGCACTTGCAGGTGAGCTTTCTATTGCGGCAGCTATTGCAGAATATCACTTTACAAGAGCACACAAAATTCTAGGGAGACGATGAACAGCATAGACAACAACAGAGCCCTACCGACGCGATTATTTATCTACTTGCAAGAGAGATTTCCCTTGATGAGTCACGGAATGCTCATCACGGCTTACACCTTTTCTGCTATCTCCTATTCGAGATTGAGTAGAGGGTTGGTAGGTTTTATTTCTGCGCAGGATTTTATAATAGGTCTCCTTAATGGATTAGCATTTTTTCTCCTATTGAGAATCTGTGACGAATTTAAAGATCAAAATGAGGATCGACTCTATAGAGCTTACCTTCCAGTACCGAGAGGTTTGGTGCGCTTGGCAGAATTGAAAAATCTTGGCATAGCCATTGGATGCTTTCAACTCCTTAGCATCCTATTATTACAACCACAGATGTTAGGCTTATACTTTATCGTTATGGGCTACCTGTTCTTAATGACAAAAGAATTCTATGTATCCCAGTGGCTGAAGCAACGACCACTTATCTATGCGCTTTCCCACATGATGATCATACCACTCATCGATCTCTACTCTAGTGGACTCGATTGGAAAATGACTAACAGTCCTATGCATTCGGATATGCTCTGGTTTATGCTTGTCTCCTATCTCAACGGATTGGTCTTAGAGATAGGTAGAAAAATCAAAGCGCCAAAATTCGAAGAAAATGGTGTCAATACTTACACAAAAATATATGGCACCAAGCCTGCAGCAATTATGTGGGTGGCCCTACTTACAATGACACTTCTAACTGCCTTAATGGCCATTACTAAAATTCAAACTGGTCATTATGCCCCAGCTCTTTTGACGACCATTTACTTATTGATTTTGACACCTGGGATAGCTTTTGTTCTAAATCCTACTGTAAAAAGAAGCATCCTAATAGAAAAAGCATCTGGCATATGGACCATATCTATGTATCTCATCCTAGGCGCCTTTCCTATGCTCAATAACTTAATCGCATAACTATGAACATCATCACTAAACCACATAAGGCTACACTAGAAATTGGCGGCAAGGCCAATAACTTATTACTCCTAGAGCAGATGCATCTACGCGTACCACAATGGGTCGTTATCCCTAGCACTGTCCTTGACGACTTGACTCAAAACCTGACACAAGATGCGTGGGCTGAGCACATTAATCAACTCGACTTACCACTTTCTATATTTAACGAGATGCGGGCCTACTTTGGCAAGAATTACAAAGAGCTCTCCTATGCCGTCCGATCTTCCGCTGTAGGGGAAGATGGGCAAGAAAATTCTTATGCTGGAATGTATACCACCCAACTCAATGTGCCTTTTGATGGCTTGGTCAATGCGGTGAAATGTGTATGGAAATCTACACAAAGTGAGCACCTACTGACCTACAAAAAACTAAAAGGTATAGCGCAAGATGAGGGGATAGCCGTCATCATTCAGGAGATGGTTCCTGCTGAGGTGTCGGGTGTAGCCTTTGGGCGAGACCCCTTGACTGGAGATGCTAGCAAGAAAGTTATTTCCTCCGTTTTTGGCTTGGGCGAAGGACTCGTCTCAGGTGCACTCAAAGCTGACAATTACCGCATATCAGGTACATATGTACAAACACAACTTGCCAAAAAAGATGAAGTCATAAGAGCTTCCCCAATAAAAGATGGTCTTACTAAAGAAAAAATAGAACCTGAGCTAGAAAACAAAAGCAGTCTTAATAAAGAACAGGTACTAGACTTAGGAAAACTACTCAATAAATTAAATGAGAAAACTGGCATACCTCAAGATGTAGAATTTGCCTATTACAAGGAACAGCTATACATACTGCAAACTAGACCTATAACTGCCAGTACTCAACCAGAAGGCAAAGAACCTATCCTATGGGACAATAGCAATATTATAGAATCGTATCCAGGAGTGACGACGCCTATGACTTTCTCATTTATCAAGAAGATGTACTCTGCCGTATACCAACAACTGCTGATGCTTATGGGAGTCAGTTCAAAACAAATTCAAAAAAACTGCGAAGTATTCGAAAATACACTAGGTCATATACGCGGAAGGGTTTATTACAACCTTATTTCTTGGCATAAAATGCTAGTGATGATACCAGGCTATTCTATCAATGCTGACTTTATGGACAATATGATGGGTGTCAAAGAAAAATTTACTTTGACTGACACCTACAAGATAAACAAGTTTCTGGCGTGGTCAAGAACACTGTGGGTCCTCATTAAAATGATTGGGCTACACATCAACTTGCCTCAACAGAGGCAAGTTTTCAAGACTAGTCTAGACAAAAAGATAGAAGCATATAGTCAGCTTAGTTATGACATAATGACTACTAGAGAAATTATTGATCAATACAAAATATTTGAAAAAACCCTACTTGAGGAATGGAAGGCTCCACTTGTCAACGACTTCTTTTCGATGATTTGGTTTGGCCTACTCAAAAAACAGACTGCACAATATTTTCCGCAAGAAATAAACATCCACAACGATCTTCTATGTAGTTCAGAAGATATCATTTCTGTGCAGCCAATTACTAGAACTATAGCCCTTGCTGCCAAAATAAAATCAAACAAAGAAGCCTATACATTATTTACAACAAAAACATCAGAGGAAATATCGGAGGCACTGAATCAAGGTGCCTATCCAAAAATAAAGGGAGAACTAGACGCCTATCTAGAGGACTTCGGCGAACGCTGTATGGGCGAACTCAAATTAGAAACAATTTCTTACAGCCAAGACCCAACACTATTTATAAGCATATTAAAGAATCACCTAGCCTCAGATCTGACAACAGTAACAAATAATGGTCGTCATAATACCACAAGAATAACTGCAGAAGAAAAGGTAGTGACCACATTCAAGAATAAGCCCTTTAAGAAATGGTGGTTCAACAAAGTACTTCATATGGCTCGTGACTTAGTGAGCAATCGCGAAAATCTTAGATATGAAAGAACAAGAGCTTACGGCATCGTCCGCAAGATACTGACTGCCATCGGCCATCAAATGGTGCTTGATAAAAAACTAAATAACCCTAGAGACATATTTTATCTGGAGCTAGAAGAATTATTAAACATAGATAGCTATAATAATTGGGAAGTGACAAAAATAGTTAACCAACGCAAGAGCACCTTTGCCGCTTATAATACACAACCTGATCCACAGGATAGATTCTATACAGCAGGCCACGACTATAATGATGCTGCAATATACTCTAGTGAAAATATGGAAGCCATTACCGGAGACTTGCAAGGCATAGGTTGTTGCTCTGGACAAATCAAAGCCAAAGTCCAAGTCATCAAAGACCCATCAGAAATAGACTCTCTTAATGGAGACATCTTGGTCACTAGAAGTACAGACCCTGGGTGGGTGACATTATTTCCTACTGCCTCAGCAGTCATCGTAGAGAAAGGCAGTCTCCTATCGCACTCTGCTATCGTATGCAGAGAGATGGGCATTCCTTGTATTGTTAGCGTAGACAACTTACTGAGAACACTAAAAACCGGTGACGAGATAATTATGGACGGAAGTACAGGCACCATCCAATTGACTTCATAAAATAAAGTTATGCCACATCTAAAAGAAATCAATAATGACTACCTCAGATATAGTAATTGCTGGGAAGATGCGGACTTACTCCTAGAGGCTCTTCAGATTCAACCGGGTGACCGAGTCCTATCTATAGGCTCTGCTGGTGACAATAGTTTCTCTCTTCTAGGTGAGAATCCAGATCTTGTTGTGGCTGTAGATATCAATCAAGCACAGCTTGCACTCATAGAATTAAAGAGAGCCGCCATAAAACATCTTGATCATTCGTCCTTTTTGGAATTGCTGGGTTTTTCGCCATCCAAAAGAAGAGTCGACTTATATCAACTCTTGGATACAGAATTATCTCCAGAGACATATACCTACTGGCAGAATAAGATAGAATTAATAGAAAAGGGTTTAATACATCAGGGAAAACTAGAGAAATACTTTGCACTATTTAGGAATATGGTCTTGCCATTTATTCACCATTCGACAGAGGTAGACAAATTATTTGAAACGAAAAGTGCAACCTCTCAGGAGGAATTCTACTCTAGACAATGGAACAATCTTAGATGGAGAGGGCTATTTAAAATATTCTTTTCAAAATTTATAATGGGTCGTCTAGGTAGAGATCCCCAGTTTCTCAGTGAGGTCGAAGTTCCTGTAGGCGACTTCATATATAATAAAGCAGCCGTACACTTATCCTCTAAGTCCTGTCAGCAAAATTTATTTCTTGATTACATACTGCGCGGATCCTTCAACATAGGACTACCTCACTATGCTCGCAAAGAAAATTATTATAAGATAAAATCCAATATCGACAACCTAAAGATAAGATTGGGTTATGCTCAAGACATTGCAAGGGAATACAAGGGCATCAACAAATACAATCTATCCAACATCTTTGAGTATATGAGCAGAGAAGTATTTCAATCAGTAGCAACCAAACTGACGGTATCAACTGCTATAAAATCTCGATTTACCTATTGGAATCTAATGGTGCCAAGAAAATTAGATTCTGCAGTTACTGCATTAGAAAAAGTCAATCTTAATTATACCAATGATAATGGTTTCTTCTACGCTTCATTCAACTTAAATATTAAGCAATGATAAATACACTGACAGCTACAATAGGCTTAGCAACGGCATTTATGGTGTTGTTTGGGATCGCTGAGACATTACTCGCTAAGTGCCAGATCAACACAGAACATACACGCAAACTTGTCCATATGGGTTCTGGTCTATTGGCATTGAGCTTCCCCCTACTGCTTGTAAGCTACGTACCAGTTATAGTCTTGTGTAGTGGCTTTACAGCTCTGTTGTTATTGAGTAAAAAATACAGATTCCTGAACTCCATAAATGCTGTCAAAAGAAAAACACGAGGCGCAGAACTGTTTCCACTTATTGTATTTATTTGTTTTATTACGCAGCTTACCAAGGGAGATACAAGCTACTATTATTTACCTCTGCTCATATTAGCGCTATCGGATCCCTTAGCCGCATACTTTGGAAATAAATGGCCAATGGGTTCGTACGTTTTCAATGGTCATAAAAAAACTCTGGTGGGGTCATTGGTCTTTTTCACAACTTCACTTCTCATTTGTTTTGTATTCTACAGTGCTTCAGAGCTGTCAATTGAAAATATATTAATGCCAGCACTTCTCATATCTGCCTCCGCAACGATATCTGAGGGACTAGTCAAAAATGGTTATGACAATGTTAGCATTCCACTATCCGTCCTAATTACTCTTCAGCTCACCTCAACAGCTCCAATATGCTAACAACACAACCCACCCTACTCTCCAGCATAAGGTTAGAAAACCAAAACAGGCATTACCACTCTACCTATACGCTTCAAGATATCTCCGGTGTCAAAGGAGAGTTTTCACTTTATGACAACCCTCTACTGAAATACAAGCAGCATAGGGTCGTGTGTGTTGGCGATTATTTTTGTGTGGATGACAATACTATGGCCCAGCAGCTTATCAAGGAAATGGACAAAAAATGTAAGGAACTAGGATACACTTATATTATAGGACCTATGAATGGCTCCACTTGGGAGTCCTATAGATTCAGCATCGAATCAAATCAAAAAACCTTTACTCTCGACCGAGCGCAGCCTCTATACTATAACAGACAATTTAAAGCAAATGGATTTGTGCCGATAGGTGCATACTACAGCAGTATAGATACTACACTGACACCGCGCTCTACACAAATAACCGAAGACTATTGGAACAAGAAAACCCTTACTATAAGAAATATAAGATTGTCACCGCTCAAAGAAGAACTGTACAAGATAGCCGTGCTCACCAATGCAATCTTCAAAGACAACTTTCTCTTTACTCCTATCCAACCAGAACTATTTGTCATAAAATATCTACAACTCCAGCCCATCTTAGACCCACAATATATCTACATCGCAGAGAATCCTAAAGGACAAATGCTGGCCTATATTTTTGCTTATCTAGACCCTCTAGATGATTCAGAACAGACTCTAGTTATCAAAACAATCGCTGTAAGTCATACTGCAAATTGCAGAGGACTCGGCGGCTATCTAGCAGAACGAGTCATAGCGACTGCTAAAGAGAACGGTATCAAAAAAATCATCCACGCGTTTATGCACAAAAACAATATCTCACTAAATACCTCTAGACACTATGGCCAACCTTACAAAACATATGCCTTGTATGGAAAAAACCTACAATCCTATAAAGATGAATAATCAACACAAAATGAATATTACAGATTACTTCTTCGACGCAGCGAAAAAACACCCTGACAAAGCAGCCATAATTGAAGTGACCAATAGTATATCGTTCGGTCGGCTCGCTCAAGAGGTAAAAAATACGGCACAATATCTAGAAGAGCGCGGTATTCAATCTGGTGATAGAGTGATGGTCTTTGTGCCGATGAGCATAGATCTATACAGAATTACACTTGCGCTATTCTACATAGGGGCTACTGCCGTATTCTTGGATGCGTGGGCGAGCAGAGAACGCTTAAAGATGTGTTGCAGACTAGCACAGTGCAAGGCCTTTGTCGGTACACCTAAAGCGCAATTGCTTAGAATTGCCACAAAAGAAATTAGACAAATCCCTATTCATCTATCCATCAAGGGGAGAGGTCAACGTCAGCACCCTGGGCGGAGAATGGATAGAGAGGCGTCTGCTCTAATCACTTTTACTACTGGCAGCACGGGTCTGCCCAAAGCAGCAGACAGAACGCATTTATTTCTAATGAAGCAGTTTGAAGTATTAAAAGAAAAACTACAATGTCAACACAGTGATGTGGCTATGCCAATGTTGCCTATAGTTCTATTTATCAACTTAGGAGTAGGAGCCACTTCTGTAATAGCCGATTACAATGCAAGAAAACCAGAAAAGATGTCTACCGCAAAAGTAATCAAGCAACTCATCTCTCATAAGATCAACCGCATAACAGCTTCTCCCTTTGTCCTAAAAAGAATTGCTGAACATCTATTAGACACCAAAATATCCTTACTCTATCTTCATCAAGTGTTTACGGGTGGCGCGCCTGTATTTCCTGATGAAGCAAAAATATATCAGCGCGCTCTGCCTAACACTAGAATAGAAATAATCTATGGCTCCACAGAAGCAGAGCCCATCAGTAGTATAGCAGCTACGGAACTTTCTCAATTAAAAGTCTCAGGTGGTTTAGCTGTCGGAGATGTCCACCCCAAAACTGCACTGAGAATCCTATCCATCGAAAGTAAACATCAACACAAGATCAATCTGCAAGATTTCAAAAGCAGCGTTGTTACAGAAGGAGAGATAGGGGAAATTGTTGTCTCAGGCGATCACGTACTCAAAAAATACTTCAACAATTCTGAAGCTTTTCGTGAAAACAAAATTATTGTTGACTCACAAGTTTGGCATAGAACTGGTGACAGTGGTTATATTCAAGATGGCAACTTATACCTAACGGGGCGCTGTGCACAGCTCATCAAAAGAGAGGATCGTTATCTCTCCCCCTTTGTCATAGAGAACCGAATCAAAACATTGGGTAACGGAAATAAAATAGGGACAATCATAGAGCATACAAATGGTCTTTACTTGATAGTAGAAAAAGGCATTAACTTATCAGAACTAGAAACCTACTTTATGGACCTAGAATATGACAGAGTAGTCCAAGTCAACAAAATTCCTAGGGACCCTCGACACTACTCCAAAATAGATTACAACAAACTCAAAGCACAATTGCCTTGCACACCAAAGTCTTATTTTACTAGAACTTGCTACACTTAATAAATTGTGATGTTTCACTAAGTCTCTTTATCCAAAGTCCACTGCACGACACTTACCTCTCCACTAATTGCCTTATGGACAGGGCACTTATCAGCTATCTCCTGCAGCCTCTGAATCTGACCTTCATCAAGGTCTCCATCTACCTCTAGCGCTCTATAGATTTTAAATATGCCATCTTCTCTAGCAGAACGCAGGTGTACTTTGACCTCCTCCAACGGCCACTTTTTTCTATCAGCATACATCCTTAGAGTCATCGCTGTACAAGTCCCTAGAGAAGACAACAATAAATCAAAAGGACCGGGGCCTAGATTCTGCCCACCTAAATCAACAGGCTCATCTGCAATAAACGCGTGGTCTTTTGCATAGACTTCTGTCGTAAATCCTGACCCCTGGAGAACAACAGTCACTGGTGCCCGTGAGATACCATTATTGTCCGTTTTACTTTCATCTACATCAAGATTGATATATCTAGAAGCCCAAGCACTGATTACCTTGCCCACGTATAACGAATCAGACTTATCAGAAAGCAAATGATCCGCTCCATCTAGAGACACAAAACTCTTGGGATGCATCGCCTCTAGATATATCTTGGAAGCGTTATCGATTTCCACTATACGATCTTGAGGAGAGTGCAATATGAGTAGTGCGACATCCAAGGCACTCAGCACAGATTTTGTATCTGCTTGCTGGATGTCATCTACAAATTGTTTTTTGACTAAAAAAGGCCTTCCACCTATGTTGACTTCAGCAGCACCCGTTTTTTCTATCTCATCTAGTCGATGATCAAACATATGCTGCACGTGCCCTGGCCCAAAAGGTGCGCCAATCGTTGCCACCGCTTCTACAGACGATATCTGACCCGCTGCAAAAAGCACGGCTGCTCCACCTAGAGAGTGTCCTATTAATAATTTTGGTGCAGCATAATTGGCTTCCAAGAAGCTTGCCGCACTAAGTAAGTCTTCTACATTGCTACTGAAATTACTATCCGAAAAATCACCCTCGCTATTGCCCAGACCTGTAAAATCAAACCTGAGTACGGCTATCCCTTCTCCCTTCATCGCTCGGGAAATATTTCTGACCGCAGCCAGACTCTTACTACAGGTAAAACAGTGTGCAAAAATGGCGTACGCTTTGACAGCTCTACCCTTAGGTATATCCAAGGACGCTGCCAAATTTATTCCCTCATTATTCTTAAAAGATACTTTCATATGGAAACAATAGTCTGTGGCTATAGCATTCATAATTTTAAACACTATCAAACCGAAATAATCTACTCAGGACAAATTACAGAATTATCGTCGAACCATTGCACTCCTAAGTTTTCCACACTCCTTGCATATCTCATTCCCATCTTGCATATTTGTCTGATATATCGACATAATTATGTCGGAAATATCAACATCTTCTGTCCAAAAGGACTAGAAGCCCATATTTTATAAGGCAGGATTGTACTAATGTGCAGTTAAGGCAACAGAGTACCAACCCGAGAGCGCTCCCGCAAGAGTGTAAAGACTGGTCAGTACTCGAGCCCTAACACCATGCACTAGCTTACCCTACCCAATTATGGAACTATGGCTTGAATTATGGATTATGAATTATGGATTATGAATTATGAATTATGAATTATGAATTATGAATTATGAATTATGAATTAATATGAACTCTGCATTCTGAACTAAAAAATCTATGCACTATTATCTGTTCTCTATTATCTAAAAAGCCTTAGCCACGAGCCCAGCCCAACTATGAACTCTGCACTATGAACTCTGAACTATGAATGAACTCTGAACTAAAAAATCTATGCACTATTATCTGTTCTCTATTATCTAAAAAGCCTTAGCCACGACCCTAGCCCAACTATGAACTATGAACTCTGAACTCTGCACTTTGCACTATGCACTCTGAACTGTTCTCTATTATCTAAAAAAAAATGCACCTCAACTGTCACACATATTATTCCTTTAAGTACGGGACCCTCTCCCCCGAACAGCTCGTCACTGCCGCCCACGAGCAAGGTCTCTCCACACTTGTACTGACAGATATCAACAACAGTTCCTGCGGCTACCAGTTTGTCAGCGCCTGCAGACGGCGAGGGATCAAACCTGTACTCGGTATGGAATTCCGAACGGTACAAAAAAACACCATCGAAGAGGCCCCCGTCACCGTCTTCAGTATTAAAGACTCCAAGTTTGCCTATGTCGCCATTGCCCAGAATAAAGAAGGCTGGAGAGAAATAAATGAATGGCTCACCCGACACTCACTCGCCAATGAGCCCATCCCGGCCATCGCTCCAGATTTCCAGCACGCCTACGTCATCTACCGCAAGTTACCTAAGCCCATCGCCGAGCTCCGCGATAATGAGTACATCGGTGTCCGACCGGGAGAAGTCAACCATCTCTTTACTTCGTATCTCAAAGACCATCAGGAAAAACTCGTCGTATTTGCGCCTATCACTTTTCTCGGTGACACTGGCCACAAAACCCATAAGCTCCTCCGCTGTATCGACCTCAATATTGTCCTCGGAAAGCTCGACGCCAAGCACTGTGCTAAGGCCTCAGAGCGGATTTACTCACCACATGAAATCGAGCAACTCTTTCTTCCCTACCCGAGCATCTTAGAGAATACACAGAGACTCCTAGACAACTGTGTCGTAGAGATGCACGACACGCCACTCAACAATCGGCAGACCTTTACAGGCTCTCGAGATGGCGATATGAAACTCCTCACCAAGTTGGCGACAAGCGGTTGCCTCCGCCGCTACGGTGCCCGCAATCGCAAAGCCGTAGAAAGAACCCAAAAAGAACTCGATGTGATAGAGAAGCTAGGCTTTGCTGCTTACTTCCTCATCACGTGGGATATCATCAGGTATGCGACGACGGTAGGCTATCATCACGTCGGCAGAGGCAGCGGCGCCAACTCTATCGTCGCCTACAATATAGACATCACAGATGTGGACCCTATGGATCTCGATCTCTACTTTGAGCGCTTTATCAATCCCCATCGGACCTCACCACCAGACTTTGATATCGACTTCTCATGGGATGAGCGGGATGATGTTACAGATTATATCTTTAAGCGGTATGGCAAGGAACATACAGCTCTACTCGCGACCTACAATACGTTTAAGGGAAAATCTATCATCCGAGAGCTCGGCAAGGTAATGGGTCTGCCCAAAAATGATATCGACCTCATCGTCAACGAACCTCACGCCACAGAAAAACATCACCCTTTTGCCAAGCATATATTTAAGTACGGTAAACTCATAGAAGGATTTCCCAATCACTTATCGATCCACGCGGGTGGCATTCTTATCAGCGAAGAGCCGCTCAATTATCATACGGCGCTACAGATGATGCCTAAGGGATTTGCCATCACCCACTTTGATATGTACGGTGCCGAAGATCTCAATTTCCACAAGTATGATATCCTCTCGCAGCGTGGCCTTGGACACATCAAGGATGCCGTCACACTTATTGCCGAGAACCAAGGCAGAGCCGTAGACATCCATAAGGTCGAAGATATCAAGCAAGATCTGAAAGTCCGTAAGCAACTCAAATCTGGTAAGTGCATCGGCTGCTTCTACATCGAATCACCAGCAATGCGTGGCCTTCTCAGTAAGTTGCGTTGTGACAACTACACCTCGCTTGTCGCCGCCAGTTCCATTATACGGCCCGGCGTGGCTAAGTCGGGAATGATGAGAGAATACATCCATCGCTTTCATAATCCAGAATCGTTTACCTATATCCATCCCATCTTTGAGGAACATCTGGGTGAGACTTACGGTGTGATGGTCTACCAAGAAGATGTGATGAAGATTGTGCATCACTTTGCTGGGCTGGATCTCGACGAGTCCGATGTGCTGCGGCGGATTATGTCGGGGAAGAAAAAGTCTTCTGATACTTTCTATGAACTGCAAGAAAAATATTTTCGCAATTGCCAAAAGAGAGGCTACCCCAAAGCACTAGCCCTAGAGGTGTGGCGACAAGTGGAGAGCTTTAGTGGATACTCGTTCTGCAAGGCGCACTCGGCGAGCTTTGCCGTAGAGAGCTTTCAGAGTCTCTATCTGAAAACTTATTTTCCTAAAGAATTTATGGTAGCTGTCATCAACAACTTTGGTGGGTTCTACTCTACAGAAGTCTATGTCCACGAGGCGCGAATGTGCGGTGCCAATATCGAGGCTCCTTGCATCAATCACAGCACTTATCTCACAACCATCTATGGTGATGACATCTACATCGGCTTTGGTCATATCAGCGCCCTAGAGAAGAAAGTGGCTCAGCGCATCATCCACGATAGAGAAGACAATGGCCACTATACCAATATGGAAGAATTTGTCAGTAGGGTCGACATCAGTAAAGACCAACTCGAACTGCTTATCAGAATCGGTGCTTTCAGATTTACAGGAATGAACAAGTATGCGCTGATGTGGGAAAAGAATGCCGTCCACAACCCCCAAGTCAAACACAACGGCAGCGGTCAACTCTTCGGTATGGAGTCAGAAGATTACGAACTCCCTGTGCTGGAGGAGACCGATTATGAGCAAGCCTTTGACGAGATGGAGCTGCTCGGATTTCCGCTATGCTCGCCATTCTCTCTACTGCAGACAGATTTTAGGGGAGATATTTTTGTCAAGAACTTGGCTAAGCACATAGGCCGGCGTGTGCGGATGGTCGGCTACTTTATTGCCAGAAAAAATGTTACTACTTCCAATCGCAAGCTGATGAACTTCGGGACGTGGATAGATAGCGAGGGATACTTTTTTGATACGACACATTTTCCTCCCAGTCTCGCCCGCTCTCCTTTTAGAGGCAAGGGCTGCTATCTACTGACAGGCAAAGTTGTGGAGGACTTTGGCTTTCCGAGTATGGAAGTTGACAAAATGGAGAAGCTGCCTTTTGTGATGGATGAGCGCTATTAGATTGGTAGCGAGTCAGTAGCGACCGACAGCGATATCTTGATTGTGGATGGCCTTGCTGTTATCTGTGTCATTTCTAAATAAAAGTCTATCTTCGAACATATCTTGCCGGCTAGAATATTCCTATCTAGTATAAATTCCCTTTTTACATATAATTTAACACCTATGAAAAATAGTATTAAAGTACTAAGCCTGCTTATAATATTCTTAACAGCCTGTACTGACAAAAAATCTCAAAAATCTAATGTAAGTGAGACCTCAAAAGTCGAACCTAAGCAGTTACAGGAAATAGAAACTTTAACAAATGAAATGGAAGAAGTCACTCTAAAAATAGAAGAAAAGGCAGACGAACTCGATGCTTTATTGGATGAGCTTGACAATTGATCTCTGGAATTCGTTTTATAGCTGTCAACAGATTTAATAATTTAAAAAGAAAAAAATGTTACGGATCACACAAACAATACGTAGAATATTCCCACTTATTATAGCACTTGTCCTATTCTCGTTGACTGAGGGTACTGCTCAAGGAAAGAGCCAAGGGAAGGTAAAAGGTAAAGACAAATCAGAGCAAGCTACATCAAAGGCAAAAAAATATGCTGACGATACTCAAGAGACTCTCGATGAGAATGCCGAAGAACTACTAGAATCAGAAGATAGAGTGAACCAAAAAGGCAAAGGTAAGGGTAAAGGAAAGGGTAAAGATAAAGACAAAGGAAACAAAGGTAAAGACAGAGCTAAGTCAGATAACGAGAACAAAGCCAAGAAAGACAAGTCGCATGATGATGATGACGAAGAAGATGACGATGACGAAGAAGATGACGAAGGCAAGAAGGATAAATCTGACAAATCTGAGGGTAAAGCCTTTGGTAAGAACAAAGGCGATCTAAAAGGAAAAGCCTTTGGTCAAGAACGTGCCGCACAGGCTAAAGCCAATCAGAAAGAAAAGAAAGCCAAAATGGAGCAAAGTATCGAAAAGAACGGTGCTAAAGCTGAGCAAGCCAAAGAGCGGATAGCGGCTGCCAGAGCCAAAGCCGAGCAAGCTAGAAAAAGTGGGAAAATGTCGCAAGAGGCTTACGACAAGCGTATGGGTAAAATCCAGAAAGCTGAAGAATTGACAAAAGAATTGGAATCTGAAATTTCGAAAGGAAAAGCTAAAGCTAGGAAGGCCATATAGATCATCGAGTAAACGAAAAAGAGGGCGGCCCTATGAATAAGTGCCGCCCTTTCTTATTTGAAATTTTTATTCTATTTAACCAATATAGGGTCGGCAATTCCATCGGGATCACCTACCACATTACCATCTATCGTATTGGCACCTATCATAAGCAAGCCTGCGATATGAGGAGCAGCCATAGAGGTACCACTGATTGTGTGATAACTTCCATCATTCCAGGTAGAGAGGATATTTACTCCTGGTGCACAATATTTTACCGAGGCACCATAATTAGAAAAATTTGCAAAGGCATCAACACTGTCCATCGCTGACACTGTAAATACATTAGGTCCAATGGCTCTGGCAGGAGATGAATTATCTGTATCCTCTGCAGAATTACCAGCAGCAATTACAAATTTAACTCCTGTACTCTGTGCAGCATTTATTACAGCCTGATCCAAAGTTTGGTATACACCACCGCCTAGACTCATATTAGCTACATCTCC
>CALFUU010000176.1 GCA_937929835.1 uncultured Saprospiraceae bacterium
GACTTAAGACAAAGGCGATTGTTAGAATTGATCTGAACATGGGTTTCTTGTTTTGTAGCTCAAAGATGCATCCTTATAAGGCTTATATAAAAGCGGAATGGATCAATTGTAGATATCTCGGGATGAAACTGAGGGAGGGGGGCTGCCCACGAGAGCTAGGCTTTTAGTGCATAGAAGGGGGAGGCTGCCCACAAGCGCTAGGCTTCTAATTATGAATGTTGAATTGTGAATTTTAGGAGGCTGCCCACAAGCGCTAGGCTTTAGTGCATAGATAGGGCTTTTGTCTGAATTAGGATTGATAGGATTATAGGAGGGCTGACCGCGATAGCCTTACTTTTTAATTATGAATTTTGAATTCTAAATTTCAACTTTTCTATTTCGATCGCAGCGCTAGAATAAGCAGCGCGGTTCTCCCTGTAGGGAGTCAGAGGGTAGCGCGGCAGAGTCCATCATCAAAAGCCCGCCAAGGCCTAGCTTTTTAATTGTAGATTTCGTTGATAGAGTATTCATTCATTGTCTTTACAACTAACCTCCCGAATGGACTAGCTATTACTAATCCTATTAAGTAAATACTCCTTGGGTCTCAATACAGGTAGATTAGACTTTTTGAAATCTTTTGTATTTCTAGTGACTATGACTTTACAATTTGCCTCCAATGCAGTATAGTATTGAATACCATCTTCAAAATTTTTAAAGCTAGTATCATTTAGTGCTAGTTCAACTATCTTATCATTTAATGGATAGGCATTGACAAGAATCTTAAACTTTCTAATTATTGATCTAACGTTTTTCAATTTCATAACATCGCTAAGTAGGTAGTAGGTATTAGCAATACTTAAAGTCGAGACAAACAATTGGACCTCACTCCTATCTGCTAACGAGAATAACTTTAAACTATCCACATAAAAGGCCTCACGCTTTGCAAGCAAGTCTATAATTACATTAGTATCAACTAATAGTTTATTCATTTATACTTTTCAAGTAGGTACTTCGCTCTTGATTCTTTATAATCAAATTCATCAGGCAATTTTATTACGCCACACAAACTTTCAACCAAAGGGCTTATTGGTATTTCACTATCTTGATTTTCATTATTAGTTAATGAATCAAAATAGGCCTCAATCATTTTTGACAAACTTGTCTTATTCTGTTTAGCGTAGCGTTTGGCTTTTGCAATTACAGATTGATCCAAACTTAATGTTAGCTTTTTATCCATACAGTTTTATTACGTGTAAATATATGAAAATAGCACGTATAAGTCAATCTGTATTCCCCAAAATTCGTTTCTATTCTATCTCTTCCAAACCACTAGCCACCTCTTGAAAGAAAGAAATATGTTGTGCTTTAAGCGCCGAGCCCCGTGTCTTGAATCTATGATCAGCAGACAATTTGGCGATGACCAGTTGCTTGGCGGGATGCACATAGACAAACTGGTCGTAGATACCGACCATCATAAAATCACCAGTATCATTGGAGGGTATCCACCACTGATAGCCGTAGCCGAGCTGAGATCTGTCTGCGAGTTGATCAGGGTGGCGAGAGGTGGCTCGTGTAACCCAATATGAGGAGACGATCTGTCGACCATTGAGTTGTCCCTTGTGGAGATATAAAAGGCCCAACTTGGCAAAATCTCTGAGGGTAGCCGTCATTCCACCCAAGGCCATCTCGAAGCCTTCGTTATCCACGATCCAACCAGTCGCGTGCTCCATACCCATAGGTTCCCAGATATACTCTTGGAGTAATTCTGTTAGACTCTGGCCCATAGATTCTGATAACAAGAATCCCAATACTTGCGTATCGATACTGACATAGCGGCAGCGACTTCCGGGTGGCACTTGATTCTGGAGACTCTTGGCGAAATCTCTATACGACGTACCCATCGCAAAGGCCCGACCAAATCGATTGATGTCTGAATTAAAGTCCCCGTAATCTTCATTAAAGCGTACACCCGATCGCATCCTTAGGAGATCTTCTACAGTGACACCTTCATAGCCAGTCCCTTTGAAGTCTGACAAGATAGTAGTCACCTCATCTGTAAGTTTCAGCTTTCCTTGCTCTACAGCTATACCCACCAGTGTGCCTATAAAGGACTTGGACATTGACCAAGAAATATGTTTCTCGTCGGGTTCCAGCCCAAGCATATAAGACTCATAACGAATGGTATCCGCTTGTATCACCAATAAGCCTTCCGTACTTGTTTCTTTTATAAAGTCCTGACTCCGATAGGTATTGCCTTGATGTGTAAATGTCTCAGGAAAATCAAATCCCAACTTAATCGGTAAGTTATAAGGAGACGATGAAGGTGGAATATCTGTCGTAGGAAAATGCTCATCGGCATCTTGAAAGTTCTCTACAATATTTTGTGGCTCAAACAAAGAATTGACTCGGCTCAGTCGCTCGATTGTATCCTTATAGAGAAATCCTACGGCTATTAAGAGTGCAACCACCACGATTAGAGAGTAAATAACTTTTCTCATACACTAGTCTCTAATAAAACTAAGACGCTACGAGGTGTCCACAAAGGATTCGTAGCGTCTTGATATTCTTTAACAATAAATATTATTACTTACTCCTCAGGCTCACCCGCCTCTTGCACGTCCATATCTTTGCCCTTATTCTTGACATATTGTTCTAGCCAAGTGTCTTGCTCCCATAACATATGGAGTACTGATTCTCTGGCTGCATAACCGTGGCTTTCCTTAGGCAACATCACCAATCTTACCGTCGCGCCGAGACCTTTCAAGGCATTAAAATATCTTTCTGACTGCATAGGATAGGTACCTGAGTTATTATCTGCCTGACCGTGAATGAGCAATAAAGGTGTCTTCATTTTTTCGGCGTGCATAAACGGGGACATCGTATTATAGACCTCAGGGGCCTCCCAATAATTTCTTTCTTCGGACTGGAAACCAAAAGGTGTCAGTGTTCTGTTGTAGGCGCCACTTCTCGCGATGCCTGCCGCAAAAAGATCACTATGTGACAAGAGATTGGCTACCATAAAGGCACCATAAGAATGGCCACCCACACCGACTCGCTCTCTATCCACATAACCCATATCGTCTACAGCATCTATAGCCGCTTTGGCATTGGCTACGAGTTGCTTACGGAAACTATCATTAGGTTCTTCATCACCCTCGCCCACTATAGGAAAGGCCGTATCATCCAACACTGCATAGCCGCGCAGCACCCAGTAAAGCGCCGACCCATAATAAGGAAAAGTAAACTCGTGGGGCGATGACGTGACCTGACCAGCGGTGTTCTTATCCTTGTACTCTCGTGGGTAGGCCCACATAATCATAGGCAACTTTTCTTTTGCCTTCATATCATATCCTTCGGGTAAATATAATGTAGCAGATAAATCTAAGCCATCATCACGCTTGTAATTGATGACTTCCTTGTGTACATTTTGTATCGCCTTAAATGGATTTTCAAACTGTGTGATTTGCTTGAGCTCACCGTTATGGATGTTTCTAAGATAATAGTTAGGATAGTCGGTCTTAGACTCGATACGGGACAGAATCAATCCCTTTTTCATATTGATAGCAAAGCTTAAGTTCTCATAAGTCGACTCCCCATCAGCGTGATATAGTCGTTCACTTTTTTTCGTCTTGAGATTAAATTTATCAACAAATGGTTTGACGCCATCATCAGAAAATCCATCACCCAGTCTGTACAAATGATCACCATCTATATCCAAAACGTATTGGCCATACTCATTTCTCCTATCGACAAACGAACCGGGATCACTGTATCGATCTTGATAGTTTCTATCGCTGATCAATTCAGGTGTCTGCTTATCATCGCTAGGAGAGAATACATAGGCTTTAGTATTTCTCGTATTCCACCAGTAGTCATTGACGATAGCGAGATTATCATTTCCCCACTCTATTCCAGAGTATCTGTTTTTCACTTTGACCAGAAAATCTTTAGGCCCGTCAAAGGGTGCAGCTTGTTGATATACAGCGTCTCTGTACTCGACTTCTTTGCTTGGGTCTCCACCATCTAGGACTTCTGCCCACACTAGGGTTGCTGGCTTATCCGCTCTCCATCTATAAGATCGGGGACCAGTTCTGGCGGCCATAAATCCCTTAGGTAAGTCTTCGATTAAGGGTACATCAAGAATCGTTTTGACAAAATCTCCATTAGATTTATACATCTTGGTCGAAGAAGGAAATCTTCTGTAGGGTACTAAGTAGGAGAAAGGCTTGCTCACTGTCGTCACCATAAAATATTTTCCATCTGGAGAAAAAGACATCCCACTATAAATAGCCGACGGCATAAACTCTTTCTGATCACCTTTTAGATTTACCTTATGCAAGACACAAGTGGCTAAGGCTTCAAAGTTGGCCTCGTCATTCTTATTCTTGAGGAGATCTTGATAGGTTCTGTTCTGTGCTTTTTTGCCTTCGTTGACAGAGATAGTCGGGCCAGACGGTACCGCTGTATCTACATTGATCAGCGCCGGACGTTCTTGAGGTAAGACCTTTAGGATCATTGTCTCACTATCCTTCATCCAAGTAAAAGGTCTGCCCATATTGGCATTGAGGTTATCCTCAGTCAACTTTTTCAGTTGACCATCAAAGATATTGACGACCCACAACTCTACCCCTTTGGTTGTCGTATTGGTAAAGGCCATTTTACGTTGGTCCGGAGACATAGAAAAATTGGACAAGCGGGCAGCTGCTGGCAGGCCATTTATTTTGGTTTCTTTACCTGTTTTGATATCGAGGAGAGCTGCATCATAATAATAGCGTTGACGGCTAGATATGTTGGTCACAGGATTGATTCTAAGTCCAGCCAATCTCAGCTCTTCTTCTGAAAGTTCTTGGATGGACTTATAGGATTTTCTGTAAAGCAGCATTCCCTTAGTCGCATCTGCATTCATCCTGAGGACAGGTGGGAGCGGTGCATCAGCGAGGTCTAAGATGTCTTGATGTGGTAATTGGTAGCCTAAATCTACCTGTGCCTCTAGGCCTATTGTAAAAGCGGTCATTAATAAAAGGAGTAAGTATCTCATTGTTACTGAATTTGTAAGGCATAAGATAGTAAAATCAATGGATTTATCAGCAAGCTAAGATAACTATAGTTTTACCCTCGGGACGAGCCACCAAAGTCTCTACAATTCTAGCCTAACATCAGCAACAAGCTCTATCCTGCCTATCCGTGCTACTAATTATATTTTCTTGTAAGATCTTCCTCCTTTAACTGCAACAAATGGAACCTGAGAATTCGCTATTATTGCTGTGGACGTCTATAAATCGGCAAATCTACTTTATGCGTGAGTCTTCTTTATTCTATTTGATTCTAAGCACTTTGGTCTTGATCCAATGTGGATTGAATGAGCCTCCACTTATTATTGACAAAGCTAATTCTCCACATTTCCTAGATTCTGATTTACACATACCTCATAATCAACATCTAATTATAGAGGCAGGCGTAGAACTGATCATTGCAGATAGTATCAACATAGTAGTAGATGGCAACCTCTCAATTAATGGTACTGCAGAAGAGCCCACAATACTAAGAGGGGTTACAGAGCAGCCGGGATGGGGACAAATACAAATGCTCAAATCAGCAGATAACTTAACGATCACACATACAACAATTCGCGACGGAACTATCAAATCTTATCGGACTAAAAACTACTTATCCAATGTACATTTCATTAACAAGCAAGATGTCAACTGGAGGTGGGCCCTAGCTAGATTTGAGTTGGGAGACTTGCTTCTTGAAAATTGTACCGCTATAGGTGTCAATAAAGCGGAGGGCTTCCTTGTGCACATCATAGATAATCCTATCGTCAGAAATTGCACCTTCACTGATATTCCAGATGCTGTCGAATATATCAACTGTCAAGATGGAATCATCTCTAACAATACCTTTAACGGTGGAGGCGATGACGCCATAGACTTAAATGGTTGCATAGAAACAAGAATAGAATACAACTACATAGATGGCTACAACAGTGCAGGGATAGAAATTGGTAGCGAACAGTTGGGTCGATCCATCAACATTAAGACCTTAGAAAATAAAATAAGCAATTGCAATTTAGGTGTTTACCTCAAAGAAGCTTCAAGTGTGGAGATGACAAGGGATTCTTTCTTTGAAAATAATATCGCCCTGGATATTTCTACACCTGCTGACAGCCTAGATATGAGCTCAGCCATTGTCAACCATTGTCATTTCTCAGAGAATCAAGAAAAT
>CALFUU010000177.1 GCA_937929835.1 uncultured Saprospiraceae bacterium
AGAGAATATATTTTTTAGTGAGTAGTGGGAGGCGGTCCTTCCTTCAGAAAGTTAGAAGGTAGAGTTGGCTTTATTAGTACATAGTTATCTTCTTAGTGCATAGTTATTTAGTGCATAGTGCATAGTTGGGTTAGATAATAGTGCAGAGATAACAGATAATAGATTTTTTTGTCCGTCCCTGATATAGGTGGGAGGCGGTCCTTCCTTCAGGAAGTTAGAAGGTAGCGTTGGCTTTATTAGTGCATAGGGTTAGATAATAGTGCAGAGATAACAGATAATAGATTTTTATTGTCCGTCCCTGATATAGGTTGACCTTTTTAGTGCATAGTTTCTTTTAGTGCAAAGTTGATTAGTGCAGAGTGCATAGTTGAAGGCTAGGCTACTAAGGGCTATTCTTAGATAAGAGAGAATAGATTTTTTAGTGAGTAGTGGGAGGCGGTCCTTCCTTCAGGAAGTTAGAAGGTAGCGTTGGCTTTATTAGTGCAGAGTTGGGCTAGGCTTTTTAGATAATAGTGAAGAGCAAATAGAATAGAACCTTGCTCTCCCTACTTCAGCCTAAACTCCACGTACTTAATAATCCGCTTGTCCTTCAGATGCATGCGCTCATAGAAGGTCAAGATATCTAGATCGGGGTGGGGGAGGTTACCATCATAGATATTAGGGCTGTCGACGAGGAGCTCATGGCCTTCTTGCTGGATCATCTCTTTGGTATGGATGTAGAATTCTGGTGAGTCTGTCTTGAGATGGATGCTGTGATCCTCAGGGAGCAACTTCTTGTACATATTGAGAAAGTTGGGGGAGGTGAGTCTCCTGTTGATCTTAGCGTCTTTGAGGAAGGGATCTGGGAAGGTGATCCAGATGGACGATATCTCTCCAGGCTCAAAGAACTTATCAAGAGACTCAATCTTGGTCCTCAGAAAAGCCACATTGTCCAGATTCTGGTCTATGGCATTGACAGCGCCGCGCCAGATCCGAGCACCTTTGATGTCGACACCGAGGAAGTTTCTCTCAGGGTAGCGAGCCGCTAGACCTAGACAATACTCACCACGACCGCAAGCCAGCTCTAGGGTTAGCGGATGCTCATTATTAAAATGTCCAGTCTTCCAGTTGCCAGTCATCACGACCTCGGCACCACCTGCACCCCTCAATACATCACTTCCGTAGGTAAAACTTTCGTAAACATTGGGAAGTGTTAAGTTTTCTGTAAACTTGAGGAGTTTGTTCCTCCTGCTCATATATATGACTCACTTTTATCGTTAGAACACAATCAGCCCCAAAAATATCTATTTTCGCTGCCTAATAATCAAGTTTTGAAAAAGCTATTCTTCCTATTTCTTATTGCCCTTTGCACCAATCTCTCTGCTCAGCACCGATTTGGCGTTAGGGCAGGGCTTAATTATGCCAACTTTAGTGGAGAGCTAGAAGCAGGAGAAAATTACGAATGGGCCTCAGGCTTTCACTTTGGTATCAATTATACCTACCAGTTTAGTGAAGTATTTGGCTTGCGTGGAGAGCTGCTCTACACACAGAAAGGGTCTCGACAGACCTTTTTTAGTACTGAGTCTTTTCAAGACGTGATTACTATCTCAGGCAATACGGGAAGTTTTCTAGAGCGCGGCACAGTTGATTTGGCCATCAGGCATACACAAAACTATTTTTCTATACCGATAACCGCGCAGCTACAACTCACTGACAAATGGGAGTTATTTGGAGGATTGTCCTTAGATCTCTTATTTGCCCCATCTGCGGGTGGTACTTTGTTTTTTGAGAGTGCCGACCAGCCTCAGAATATCAGATATGAGCTCAGACTCGACTACAATTATAGAAATGACAATGCAGGTGAGATTCCATTTAATTCTGGGACACAACAGACCAGCTTACTCATAGAGGGTGAGCCATCTAGTATTTTTAGAGTTAGAGGGGCTTACTATGACTATACGACAGCAGAGTTAGAGGCCACAGGAAAGCTCTATAATTTTCTCGATGCCTCTGTGATTCTCGGAACCAATTTCTTTTTGAATAAAGGTTTCTACGTCGGTGTACGAGGAGAGTTGGGCTTATTTGATAAGACCAATAGTGCCATTGATTTTAGTAGAAACATGCTGGATGTCGACGGCAACTTTATAGAAAGAGATGATAAAGATATTTCTCAAAATATCTCCTTGTCGTTTGGCTTTAGGTTCTAAAGCTCTTGTCTCTTTTGATACCACTTACCCCTTCAAATATTTTTTCTAGCTGAGGTATTTCTTTGGCGGCATCACCAGTCGGGTAGAAGGGGGGCTCAAATCTAAACTCCTTCTTGATACCATCGAGCACCATAGGGATGATAGGCACTTTGGATAGGTTGGCCATATGGTAGAAGCCTGTCTTAAATTTGTCTACCTTTTTTCTACTTCCTTCACCCGATATCAGTATAGTGAGCTTTTCAGTAGCGTTAATTTTTTGGACCGTAGCATCTACAAAGTTGTTGCTCTTAGATCGGTCGACAGGGATACCACCCAACCAAGAAAATAGCCAGCCGTGAGGTGGTCTAAAGAGAGAAGACTTACCAATAAATTTTATCGGTTCATCTATCTGAGTTCTGATCAATATACCTATGGGAAAATCCCAATTAGAGGTATGCGGCGCAGCGAGAATTATCTTTTTGTCGATGGCGTAGGGATAGGTTCCAGTGAGCTTCCAACCCAATAATTTCAGTAAAAATTTCCCCAACTTTTTTGTCACCGCTTCTGCATTTATGACTACAAGATGCAATTTTCTACACTTGGGCTAGACATTATTTATGTAAAGTAGCCGCTAATTTTTCTCATATAAGCAAAATGCTATATGCGTGATCTAAACCTTTGGTATAATTCTTCATTTTTTTGTCAAAAAGTAGGACTTTGAGTATGAACACAATAAGCATTCGCCAAAATACAATATGTCTCTAATCCATTGATTATCAATATACTGTGTTATATATTCATTAATTCTGGTATGTTTAATATAAACAATCAATTGAGTGGCAAAGAGACCTAAAGCGGTATATTTACACATAATTATAATCTGAACAAAATTGATGGAGAACCGAACAAAACGAGACGTTTCGTTCCTTAATCTCTTATCAGACTTTGAAACCAACTTTGAGAAAGGGAATTCCATTCTGTACGCAGAAAAAACCTATCTCGAAATAATTCGTTTTTACGAAGAGGAGTTTCAGTATGATAAGGCAATCGAAGTCGCTGATATTGCACTCACCCAGTATGTGTATAGCCCCGACTTCATGATCATTAAGGCAAGACTTTTATTTCAGACCAATTTGCACAATGAAGCTTTATCGCTTCTAGAGCAAGCAGAACGAAATTCCCCTTACGAACACGATATACTCGTTCTTAAAATCAGAATTCTTGCCCTCCAAGGCAGAATTTCTGAGGCTAAGGACATCTTGGAGAAAATGAAGAACTACATAGCTTCTTCTGATTTATCTGATGTATATCTGAGCGAATCTTTTATAAAAGAGTACGAGCAAGATTACGAGTCGATGTACGAGGATCTCTGCAAGGCAGTAATAAGTGATCTCTCTAATGATGAGGCACTTGAGCGATTAGGATTTGCAACACAACTTTGCAAAAACTTTGAAAGAAGTGTAGAGTTCTACAAGACCATACTCAATGAAAGGCCTTACAATTACTTGGCGTGGTATAACCTTGGACAATGTCAGAACTGTCTAGGTGATTATGCGGATGCGATGGAGTCATTGGAGTATTCATTTATCATAGAGAAAAATTTCTCTAATGGGTACCTAGACTGTGCAGACCTCTGTATCCAAGAAAAAGAGTATGTATCGGCCCTCAAGATCTATGAGAGCTACACAGAGAATTTTGGTATTAACGAAGAAGTCTTAATGAATATGGCTGAGTGCCAGATTCAAAGAGGCGAGCTCAATAAAGCCAAGTTGTTACTCAATAAGCTTTTGAAATTAGACCCTTACAATGATGAGGTCTATTACAAGCTTGGGCTGTGTTATAACAAGGCAGAAAAGTGGTCTAAAGCCATCAGTGCGCTCCACAAAGCCATAACACTAGAGGAGAATTGTGAAGACTACTATCTCGCTATGGCTAAGGCCCACGTGGCTCTAGGAAGCTACGAGCAAGCAGAGAATTTTTACTTGAGATGTGTGGAGTTGGGGCCCGAGCAAGGGCATTATTGGACAGATTTCGTCACTTTCCTCTTAAAGATAGGCAAGAAGCGAGTGGCATTGACAGCACTAAAGGAAGCCGACAATCACACCTACGACGCAGATCTACTTTTCTGCAAGGCAGTAGCCCAGTTTCAATTAGATGATAAGAAAGCTGCTATGAATAGCTTTGAGGAGGGTCTGATGGAAGATTTTTCGAAGCATGAAATTATCTTTAGGATAGAACCAGAATTAGCACTACACACAGAGCTACAGGCGATGATAAAATACTACAGAGAAGAATAAGAGTTCAAAACGAACATTACTCAATCTCGTTTTGAGGCTGATCAAGCTACTTGGTCAGCCTTTTTTTGTGTATTCATCTCATTATGCTTTTGCTTACCTTCACAAATACACTAACACCACAGCTATGTCCATCAAGACCCTCATTGTCGATGATATGCCCCTCGCTATTGCCAATCTGACAGCCGATCTAGAGGAGGTAGACAACATAGAAGTCGTCGGTACTGCCCATGGCGTGATGGAAGCCGCCAAGCAAATTAAGAAACTGAAACCTGACCTTTTGTTTCTCGATATCCATATGGGCGATGGTGACGGATTCGACTTGCTGGAAATGATAAGTGATGAGGGCCTAGCTGTTATCTTCACGACTGCGTCCAAGGACCACGCCATCAAGGCCTTTCAGTTTAAGGCTATAGATTATCTGCTCAAGCCTATAGATCCACAGCTGCTGCATCAAGCCATAGATAAAGTTGTGCAAGCCCGCAGTGCCCAGACGCCACAGAAATCTACAAAGAGTGGATCCATAGCGCTGAACACCCAAGAAGAAATCAGACTTGTCAATATCGCCGATATCATCAGACTCGAGGCGATGAGCAACTATACCAATTTTCATCTCGCCGGAGGTTCCAAGATACTTGTCACCAAGACACTGAAGGAATTTGAAAAAG
>CALFUU010000178.1 GCA_937929835.1 uncultured Saprospiraceae bacterium
CAATCGAGCAGGAGTTACCAGACCTAAAGTCACTCCAGTAAGAACACTACTCAGACAACTACTTAAGGCAACAGGTCTATGCTGATGGAGTAAGTATCTCAACTTGATTGCCTCTAGTAACCAATTGGGAATCAATAAAAGCACCGCCAGACTGAGTCCAATGATATTAGAGCTGTTAAGCTGAGCCAGCACCTTCCATAGATCTGAAATATCGACCCCAGCCCGAATTCTATATATCAGAAAAAAACTCAGTGCTAGTGTCAAAAGGAACATCAGTGCTAGACGGAAATCTAGATCCTTACTTATACTCAAGGCATTTTTCATCTGAGAACTATAAGTGATTTACCCAACATCATATATCAATATTAGTTAATTTGTTTCCCAAACAATAACCTTATCAAGCCCACAAAGATTATAGGCGTCGATCCTGGGACCAACATCCTCGGCTATGCCATTTTAGAAATTCAAGGCAGAGTACTTTCGGTTCAGGATATTGGCGTCCTCAAGCTGCAATCATTTGGCGATCACCAGACCAAGCTAAAGGAGATATTCTTGCAACTACAAGAGATTATCGAGACCTACTTGCCGCAACATATGGCTGTAGAGGCCCCCTTCTATGGTAAAAACGTGCAGTCGATGTTAAAATTGGGCAGAGCACAAGGCGTTGCGATGGCCGCAGCGATGACGATGGGACTAGAAATAACAGAGTATTCTCCCAAAAAAATAAAGCAATCTATCACGGGCAGTGGCAATGCGTCTAAAGAGCAAGTGGCTGCTATGCTAAAGAATATGCTCAAGTTTACAGTTGCAGAACATTATCTGGATGCTACAGATGCCCTTGCGTCTGCAGTCTGCCACTACCATCAGATATCTAGTGGGGGCATTAATGTATCCAAAACTAAAAACTGGAAAAAATTTCTTACTGATAATCCCAACAGGGTGAAGTCAGGCTTGTGAAAAAGCGTGAAGAATTTTCTCTGCTATAGCTTGCATTTCTTCCTTCTCCAGCTGTACTCTAGGATTGGTAATATTAAATTGCGCCTCTTCTGTAAATGGCAACAGATGTATGTGTGCATGCGGGACCTCCGTACCGATAACCATCATCCCTACCCGCTTACACGACAAGACTTGTTCCATCGCAAGCGCAACTTTCTTGGCAAAGACATTTAGTCCTGCAATAACCTTATCCTCTAAGTCAAAAATATAATCCACCTCTACCTTGGGTACGACGAGTACATGCCCTCTCATCATCGGATTGATATCCAAGAAGGCGTAGTGCTGGGCATCCTCAGCTACTTTGTAGGACGGAATATCACCATTGATGATTTTAGTAAAGATAGATGCCATTAGCCTACAGTGATCTCCAGTATCTCGAGTTGGATAACGCCACCTGGTGTTGTGATCTCTGCGACCTCACCTACCTTCTTTCCGAGCAAGCCCTGACCTATGGGAGAGTCTACAGAAATCTTCTTCTCTCTGAGATTGGACTCTGCCTTGGAGACTAGTTTATAAGTTATCTCCTTATTCGTCTTTTTATTGAGCAAGCGGACGTTGGATAAGATAGTCACCTTGGAGGTATCTAGCTGGCTCTCATCAAGTATCCTTGCTTGAGACATGATTTTATCTAGAGAATTTATTTTGGCCTCTAGCATACCTTGTGCATCCTTAGCGGCATCATACTCCGCGTTCTCCGACAAGTCTCCTTTCTCCCTAGCTTCCGCTATAGCTTTTGCTGCTTCAGATCTTCCTGTAGTCTTGAGCTCTTCGAGTTCAGCCTTCAGCTTATCATAGCCTTCCTTGGTCATGTAGTTATAAGCCATAAGTAGATTAGTTTAACATTAATAATCAAAGTCTAGTTCTATGACAAAGACGTCTCCGCCAAGTTGGCGAAAACGTCTTTGGTCTTATAAAATTACGAACTTTCTAAGAAAGTGAAGTTTCTAGAACATCAGTCTCATAGTAAAGTTATGTGTACCTCTAAATGGATTGGTAGCTCTGTAAGCATAATCTATACCGATTCTACTTGCACCAGACTGACTGAAAGGTATTTCTACTGATGCGCCTCCTGAGAGACCAGTGTAGATGTTATCCTCTATAAAGCCGGTATCTCCAATCTCCTCCTTGTATGCAACCCTAAGCGTAAACATTCTATTGTAAATTACCTCCGCTCCAACTCCGACTTGATCTCTAGAGAATGCATTAGAAGTAAAGTTACCGAGTACTCTTAAGATAAATTCTTTGCTCTCCTTATCTATAGGGGCATCACTCACTTCCTGTCCTATAGGTGCGACCTTAGGCTGACTTAAGTAGAAGTCATAACTGACACCTATGTTAAGTTGTGAAGGCATCTCAAATCTTTCACCTCTCTGATCTGCGACAAAAGTAAAACTCCCATCATCAGATAAAGTCGTGAAAGAAAGTCCTTGTCCACCAAAAGTCATAGGTGATCCTACATTTTTCAATGAGATACCCAATCGGAAATTATCATCTTCTCCAGTGACATATTGTACACCAGCGTCGATTGCAAACCCAAAAGCACTTACGTTAGACAAAGATTCTGAAACACCTCTCACAAGTAAGCCCACAGAAATCTTGTTGTCATATAAGTAAGAATAGCCTAATCCAAAGTTGAAGAAAGAAGGACTAAAGGTTCCTCCTGTTCCCTCTGGACGCAAGGTTGTTGTCACTGGAATATCTCCAAAATCCATTGAAGTTAGCGTGATACCAAATGAACTATTCTTTCCGATCTTATTACCGAATCCTAGCGCATTCATTCTGACATCCGATCCCTCATACAAGCGCATATTGGTGATGGCAAATTCTCTGCCCTCCATCCTACTGAGTCCAGCTATATTGAGTCTCATCGACTCCAGACCACTTATAGAAGAAGTGTTCATAGAGTGAAGACCTGCTGACCGAGCCCAAGGATTGAGGAGTAATTCTGCAGCGCCCGCCTCACCTTGTCTGTCGGGATTTCCTGCTATAGTTACAGCACAACAAATCAATGTAAAGGCTGCACTTAAAAGTATTTTATTTAGTGATTTCATAGTATCGATTTATTGTTGATTTATAATCCAGATGGATCAAACTTCCTATGGACACCAAACCATTTGATGGTTCTTTCTCCTAGGCCTGGTGCATTAATGTGTATAAGATATACGCCACTAGCCACTGGAATCCCAGCTGCATTCTCCAAATCCCAAATAATATCAGGATTCGTTTGAGAATTAGTAACGCCTGGGTTAGATCCTTCCCTTTGTATGATACGTTCATCTCTATTGAACTGTACGATAAACTTACCATCAAGAGAATAAATAGTGACGATCGCCCTATCTGGAACATTGGTAATCTTAACAATGTTATCCGACTGAGAATTCTCGTAAGCCGAAGCAGCAAAGTATGGATTAGGAACTGCGTTGATCATATCCAAGGCTGTGTCTGTCGTCTCATCCGTCAATTCTTCTGATTGCTTACCAGAAATCTCGAACTCATACACAGGAAGCGTTTCATCTTCTACAAAGCAACCATTATCTGGAAAACGAAGATTAAAGTTCGTCTCCACATTGTATGGCTTACTTACTCTCAACTTGAACGTCATATCGACAGGTACAACACCATCGCTGTAACTTAATATTGTCGCTCCTGGTTGCATCATACTCATAGAAGCCCAGCTGACACTTCTATAGATAGGCGTCTTGGTGAAAAAACTACCATTGCCGTAAGAGTCCCTCATCTCTTTGCAACCATCATATTCTTGTCTGGTAACATAGATATAGTGTTGGCCTCCTGCAAAGAGTGCTTCCATAGCAGCGCCCTGATTAAGGAAGTCTGCAAATGAATTAACTGTCAATAATCTATCCGTCGGATTGTACAACATATCATCTCCTACATTCAAGGTAGGATCGTCAAATATATCTGCGTAAGCTTCATTGAAGACACTGTTTTCACCGAAGAACATATTAAGACGTTTTCCAGTTTCTACGTCTATTGCATATCCTGGGAACCAGCTCATACCTGTAGAATTAATGTAGTCAGCTTCGCTCGTACCCGTATTACCATCCTTGTCTACTGATGGGCTATCGATTTTGATATCAAGATTCTCATCGCTACCATAGAATGTACTTGCTGTTTCTACAACAAAACATCTTGACCAGAGAGAACGATCATTAGTCAATACGACATTGACATTATTGGTATTACGCAACATATTGTTAGCGTCTCTTATATCTGATTGTCCAGTGATCCAGCCTGGTGACAGATAAGGTAAGAAGGGATTCATAGCTCCTGGAGTAACACCACTAGCTAGAGGGAATGGAACCCAGTACCCGTTACCTAACTGATTAAAGTTTCTGTTAGGGTCAACATTATTGGCTGCGGGATCTTGGTCGCCATCTTCGTTCTTGATGAAATCAAATAGTCCTCTCAGGAATGGAGGCTGAACATCTTGATCCAGAAGACCATCAGAAATACCTCTAAACCAAGGCTGACTGTCTGGATCAGCAAACTCTTCTATCGTCGGCAATGCACCATTATTAGGTGCCTGTGCGAAACCAGGCTCTTCTGTCTGAGCAATCTCTATAGAAATCCCGTGCTTCACGATAAGTTGTTCGTTGATCTCATCAATACTTCTGTCAGACTCAAATGTCTCACCTGTATCGAGGTTGGTCAATACCCACGTACCGCCTTCTTCTATTTCGCAAGCAGAACCAGAATTATGTCTGCCTACAAATCTCAGCTCAAATCTACCATCCGTTACTTCTATTGGATTATATATCTTGACATCTATGGGACCTGCACCTTCTACATAAGTGATACGACCATCAAAGTCATCACTGACAACTACAACGTCCGCTCCTAGATCATCAACATATCTCTCAGCAAAAGCACGTGTCGTCTCGTCACTAATATCTAATGAGTTAGAACCTGAACCTTGACCGTGTACTCTTGTAATAACAGCACCATCACCATACTGCGCATTCAGCTTTTCGTAGACTATAGGTCTAGGCACTGCAGTGTAGAGTCTAACATTTCTTCTTCCTTCTAGGTAAGGTCTTGCTTGTCCTCTGTTATCAGTATCAGATGGATTGAATACTTTATGCTCATTATAAGCATAAGCTACAGCCATATAGTAATATTCTTGGTGGTTGATCAATCTTGGATCTTCTGAAGCAAATTGATCTATCGTTAATCTGATAGAATTCTGTATACCCTCATCAGCACCTGATACTTGTAAGACAGGCGTAAAGATAGGAGCTGGATTTCCTGTCTGACCAGCGTTAGGGTCAGATGATTGTTCCCAGTTGTAGAGTTCTGTAATTCCATTAGATCTATCTACTTGTGCAACAAGTCTTGCCTTGTCAATATCATTCAGCTCTTGTGGAGATACTGTAGAATTGGCCAATTGGAATATTTTGTATCCCTCAAAAACATAAGTTTTTAGTGAATCTGGCAAATCTTGCGGAGATAAGATATCTATCTCAGAGTAAGCTTCAAAAGCATTGTTAGATACAATTGTATCGTTATTCAACACAAGGATGATTTCTTGATCCAACTCTATAGGACTGATTGTCGGTGCATCAGGACCGTCGATGATATCAAAACACTCATCAAAAAGGTTCTGAGCAATATCATCAGCCGTTGTCAACTTAATCAAGTCTGGACCTGGGTGACGTACATCTGGCACCCACACAGCACCCACGATAAGCTCATTGACTGCATTAGGCTTCAATAAGAAAGGACCAGAAGCTTGTACTGTTCTTGTATCCAATCCTTGTATAAGTGCTCTCTCTTCCCACATAGACCAGCCACCAGCCAAATTAGGTGCATCAGAAAATACAAAGTTGACAAGGTCAGTAGATCCAGGGTTTAATCCTGTACCGCCAAACGTTGCTTGTGTACCATCTAACCATCTTGCAGATAAATAATTATAAAAGTGCTCTGGCAACTGAGGATCTGTCTGATTCTGTGGTGGGTTTCCTTGCCCCCCATTATAATAAATCATACAAGAAGACATCCCTAGCTCTCTACCGAAATTAGACACTTCTCCTGCTGCCACATCGACAGGTCTCAGAAATAAAGTATCTCCTGGCTCGATGCCCTTAAGACCACCTCCTGGTGCAGGGATAGAGTCAAATGGACTCCAAGAGTCTGCTCTCTGGACGACGTGCAACTCACCATCAGAAGAATCAGTGATAAACTCTGGAGAAAGTGGACCTCTAAAGTAATCTGTACCTATAATAGGTACATTAGCACCATAGGAAGGAACTCCTCCGTCACAAACCTCACCCGAGGTACCATCTACCTCATCTGCATTATAAGTATACGCCAAACTTCTACCTACATCACAACCAGAGTAATCATCCGTAAAGCAACCCAAATCTGGGTCTACCCACATAGCGAAATAGGTTTCTCTGATATCCTCGCTAGCTCTGTTGATCAACTTGTATCTGTAGAAGGTCATATCATTGATCTCATTGTTGGTCGCATAAGCAAACGATTGCACTTGGACCTCCATTCTGATCTGATCAGCACCAGACTCACCGTGTATCTGCCCTCCACCTTCATCATTATATACCCAGAAAACCATTTCATCTGGAACCAACTCTTTGGCTTGTGTTCTGTTGGCTGGTTCACAACCTCTTATATCAATAATAGGAAAGTCTCCGTTTTCAGGAGAGTATATTTTATCATCGTCCTGATCCCAGAAGTTACCCAAACCTGCACTTGTCTCTGGCAAATCAAAACCAAACTCATCAGCAAAGTATACATTGCCCGCTCCTGGCCAAGTTCTTACTGCATTAGGGATCATATCTATATCCACACCGTCTTCACCTGACTCTACTGCGGCATCCCACACATTGATGGCTTCTAGAACATCCGGTGCAGTGACTATAAAGAATCTATCCCACTGTACGCAGATAGGTGCATCTGTGATACCTGTATCGTCATCAAGAGGACCAGGGTAATAATCTACACCACCAGCACCGTAAGTAGATGCGGCAACTTTAAGGTTACCATTCGGATCAAATCCACCCAGCCAAACACCTCCACAGAATAGAGAAGATACTTCATTTAGACCAGAGCCTGCTGGAATCTTAGGGACGATATATCTACCATCATTTCTATCCCACCAGATATCTCCACCGACCTGAAGTCTAGCTTGAATATTATTGAGTTGTAGATCTCTCTGTCTTGCCGACCGCACACAGGGTGCACGCAGAGACAGACGGTCCGATTGCTCTAAGTTGGTTCCTACATCAGGTCTTAATCCATCAGCAGGCGGCTTGTGTGCTGATAGCTCTGCAGTAAACATGGTCATTAAGACTGCAAGAATTATATATTGAATATTTTTCATTCTTATTTTTTTGACTAATGATTTAAAAATTCATCAACATCCCTAAGAAGATTTGTCTCGGTCTAGCATAGTTACCTTGACCTAAGGTTCTCCATAAGAATGTAGATCTGTAGTTGTCTTCAGTAAATCCTAAATCCAATACGTTCTGTAAGGTTTGCTGACCTCTAGTAGAAGTCAACCATCCTGTGTCGTCTGGAGAAAGCGATTCTGAAAACCTGTATACATTGATTACATTATCCAAGTCAAACAAATTGGTAATCCTTAGATAGACATTGAAATTCAGTTTTCTGTTAGACTCTTCTGAAAGACCTAAGCTAAAGTTCTTATCTATTTGCAAATCTGCATTGAGTACCCAAGGCAATCTTGTCTGATTGATGGCCTCTACAATCTGGACACCTGTAGGTGAAGAGATATCACCGAAAGTTGTAAACGGTCTTCCAGATACACCTGTCACCAATAAGTTAAGACCAGCATCACCGAAGATGTGATTGCCCGCAATCATAGGGCCTTCTCCTTTGGCAAATCTATAATCTGCTACTGCTGTAATTCTGTGTCTCTCGTCATTATCCAAAGGCAACAAACTTCTGATGTTTCTTCTAGAATTGGTTCCATTAGAAGAGTTTCTGCCTGATCCTGTACCGTCAGCAAACTGAAGCGTATACGTGGCATTCAACTGGAAGTTTCTTGTTCTTCTTAGATCATAAGCAAAAGAGAACCCTTTTACTGTACCAAAGTCTAAGTTGTCAAAAGTTGTGTATGCTCCTACGTTAGGGACAAAGTTGAATGTTCTTGCCTGAATCTGATCTCTCAGTTCCTTATAGTAAGCAGAAACCTTTATCGCTGATGAATTAGATATTTTCTGTTGGAAACCTACCTCATAATCGATTGTCTTTTCCGTCACCAAGTTTGGATTACCCGCTGGAGCATCTGAACTTGAAAATCTATTGCTATCATTGAAATAGAAGTAATCTCCGGCAGTCTGTATTACAGCTGCTGAGTTAGGTCTTTGTACAAGTACATCGTAGTGTGCAAAGAAACCTGCATCCTCAGATATTGGGAAAGAGAAGGCAAGTCTTGGCATGATGTTGAGCTCGGGCTCATAATCCTGGAATGAACCATCTGGATCAAAACTATCAATAGAGCCATCATCTAGTCGCTCATAGTATTGAGGATTTCGTCTGAAATCTTCTTCCTCTATATATGCAGGATTGATAACATCACCTCCAAATAAAGTAAATCCATCCGTAGTAGTTCCATCTGGATTAAACCAAATGTTGCCTTGTCTATAACCGATAACTTCTGAGCTGCCCTCACCTGCTAGATAAACCTTGTAGTCATCTTGTACAGATTCTGGCTGTGTTAGCTCAGGGTTATTAGAGTAGAAATCAGACGCAGACTGAATCTCATTAAATGAGAATGGGTCCTTCAACACTCTAGTGTTGGCATCGTAATAATCTAGTCGCACACCTAAACGGAATACAATATCCTTAAAGGTGAACTTATCTTGTATGTAACCAGCTATATAGTTCGGGGAGAATGGTGCGACATCAAAAGTTCTACTTCCATTCTCGTCAACGCCTGTGAAGTAGTCATTGAACGTAGTAGTATTAGGGACTTTATTGCCTAGGTAATCTGTACCAAAGTAACTAAGACCTAAGTTATTAAAGTTATTCAACTCACTAGGAGAGAAGTCGCTTAGCTCTAAGATAGAAGGGTCCAAGCCATCAGAGTTAACCCTATCTGTAATGTCTAAGCCTAGCTTTTCCCTTATTGCTCTGAAGAATCTGTTATCAGGAAATTCATCTGCCTCATTATTTGGTGCATATTCCTCTATCATTTCTCCGGATACTGGATCTAAAAATAGTCCTAGTACTTGTGTCGTATCTACACCGTTGTTGATGTGGTTGTTGGTAATACCTCTCATCAATGTCCATAAGGCTCTAGGTGCAATCTGCCAGCTTCTCTGTATTCTTTGCTCGTACAAAAATCCAAATTGGATATTATGCTTACCATCATTAGAGCCACCAGGGAAAATGTCAAAACCAGAGTTAACATTAACTGTAAATCTTTCTTCTTCGGTCTGGAAAGCCAGGTTGTATACCTGTCCTACATTGTCAAACATATTGAAAACAGATGCTTGTACATTGTTTTCTATACCATTGACATTATTATAGTCCAAGACAGAAGCTGCTGGATTGATAGTGGTATTCCTAATGTATTCTCCTGGTACATCAGAGATACCTTGGAATGCAAAAGGGACGCCATTGACTAACACAAAAGGTCTTGTCCAAGAGTCTGGATCAGAAATCTCACTTGATTGTCTTAGGAAAGAAACTTCTTGATTACCCCAGTAACCATAATTGAAATAGTTATCCTCGTGTCTTACATCTTCTTGAGAACCATTATTTCTCTCATAACCGAACTGTAAGGTATAAGAGGCATTTCTGATCGTCGATGTAGACTGATCTTCTGCATCCACTCCTTGACTACCTAGCTTGTGTCTAAATCTTACGGAACCTCTATAACCTGTTCTGAGGTCATATGGGTTATTAGTCCAGTTCAACAAACTCCAAGCTCGAGAAGGATCAAATCTATTGCTCTGATCAAAGTACGAACCTGAGAAACTCAAGTCCATCGCATCCGACAGCTTAGCATCGATCTTACCACCTATATTGAGATCTATATTCTCATCATTAGGCTGTGCATCGATAGGCGCTGGGATATCGGTAGATGTCAAAAATTGTGGTGCAGGGAAAGCTGTACCATCAATGTATCTAATCGGTGTTTCCTCTAAGGAATTAATTAGTTCTTCAGATGCTCTATAGACACCTACTGCCGATGGCGTAGAATCTTCTATATGTCTGTACTGTCCGAATAGTCTAAATCCTAGTACTGAGTTACCGTCAGCCTTCTTGATAATCGGTCCACTTACATTGGCATTGATCAAATTATACCCATAAGCGTCCAAGAATTCGCTGGTCTCTAGCTCAAGTCCTCCAGTAAACCTACTAGATGGACCTTTAGTAGAGATAGAGATGGCACCACCAGTCACATCACCGTATCGGGCTTCTATACCCCCTGTGATAACTTGTAGTTGCTCTATCTGCGCTTGAGGCACCATATTGGCTGCATTGGCTGCATTTACACGGATACCATCGATATAGTATACAGTGTTCTCTGGCCTTGATCCTCTAATAGAGATATCATTACCACTTACGGATACCCCAGCCGAAGTGGCTGCGATAGCTGCAATGTTCTTAGTAGGTAATGCCTCTATGTTCTCTGCGGTTAAGACGTTTCCTTGGGTTGTATTATCAAATTCCACCAACGGAACCTTGTAGCCTACAACCTCAATTACATCAAGTAACTCACCTTCTGAGATAGTCACATCTACAAGGGTTGTCTGACCACCTTTGGCGACCACACCAGAAATTCTCTTGGCTTGGTATCCTACATAAGAGGCCTCTATGTCATAAGTCCCTGGATCTACATCAGAAAAGAAGTAGTTTCCGTCAAAGTCAGTTTCGGTACCAGTTATAAGAACACCTTCCTTATAAAGGGCTACCGTTCCGATGAGGATGGGTTCTCCTGTTGCCTCATCTGTGACTTTTCCTTGCAATTGGGTCTGTCCAAAGGCAATAGAAGAGAGAAATAGACATAGAATGAATAGTGTAAATTGTTTTTTCATTCCTTAGCTTTTGATTATCAGTTAATTAGCTTCAATTTCATTATGAAGCCCACAATGTTAATAAATATTTAAATCCTCACATAATTAAAGTAATAGCAAGTCTTAACGTCGACATGTTGGTAAGACTAGAGTGCATTTATCTTCGTCAAGAGCGTCTCTGCGATTTTGCGCAGTGATGCATGCGTCCAGCCCGCTACATGCGGCGTCAATACTACATTGTCAAGGCTATACAGCCTATCATATAGTTGATCTTCTTCAGTTGTGAAGGAATGTGGTTTTTCGTTTTCAAAAACATCCAGACAAGCGCCTGAAAGGTGGCCATTTTCCAGTGATTGCAGTAGGGCTCGCGTTTCCACTACTGCGCCTCTAGATGTGTTGATCAAAACAAGGCCTTTCTTACAATTAGAAAGAAATTCTTCATTTATCATCTTCTCGGTCTCTTCTGTGAGCTGAACGTGAAGGCTGATAATATCCGCTTCTCTCTGTAGTTGATTGATTGTAACTGACTCAATATTGGCTAAATCTTCTGGTATATCCAATACATAGGGGTCAGTATAGGTCACTCTAAGTGCCCACCGAGACAACTTTCGAGCCAGTGCTTGGCCTGTATTACCAAATCCGATCAGACCAATGGTCTTCTCTGCGAGTTCGAAACCTCTGTTTTCTTCCCTATTCCAGAGCTTTTGGCGGACCTCAGCATCTCCTCTCCGTATATTATTGGCCAGACAGAGCAGCATACCGAGCGCATGCTCAGCGACAGCATTTCTATTGCCTTCGGGAGAGTTAAATACGGCTACTCCACATTGCTGAGCAGTAGACAAGTCTATAATATCTAGGCCAGAACCCAGTCGACCTATGAATCTGAGCTGCTTACCCCGCTTTATGCGCTGAGCTGTCATCTTGATTTTAGTATTGATGATGATACCATGGAGAGAGGGCAAGATTGCCTCTAGTTGCTCAGGGTCAAAATTCTGGTCATAAGTCACCTCGTAGCCCATTTCTTCTAGACCTGAGATGAGACAAGGATGTACATAATTTGTGACGAGTACTTTCACTACTTAAGTTTGTCCCAATTTTAACCCAAATATCCTAGACCATCATCATATGCAACCAGCCCATATAGCCTTCATCTTAGAAAAGACGAGCCTCCCTACTCAGAGCATACACGCCGTCATCAAGCTGCTGGATGAAGGCAGTACCATCCCCTTTATCGCACGGTACAGAAAAGAGATGACAGGATCTCTAGATGAAGTAGCTATCCTCCAGATCCAAGAAGCTTATCAAGAACTCCATGAGCTCATCAAACGTAAGGCAACCATCCTCAAAACTATAGAAGAGCAGAATGCCCTGACCCCTCAGCTCAAAAAAGAAATAGAAACTTGTACGGACAAGCGCAAGCTAGAAGACCTCTATCTACCGTACAAGAAAAAAGTGAAGACGAGAGCTACTGCTGCTATAGAGCTGGGTCTAGAACCACTAGCTAAAACAATTATGGCTCAGCAGACACACAACTTACACAACGAGACCAAACGCTATCTCAATAAGAAGGTGAAAAATACAGAAGCAGCTCTGGGAGGAGCGAGAGACATCATCGCTGGATGGGTCAACGAAAACATCAAAGCAAGAGAACTCGTCAGGGGCAGCTTCTCCAGATTTGCCCTCATAGAATCCAAAGTTGTCAAGAGTAAAAAAGAAGACGCTATAAAATTCAAACAATACTTTGCGTATTCAGAACCACTCAAGAAGTGTCCCTCCCATAGAATATTGGCGATGTATCGTGGAGAGTCGCTTGGTCTCTTAAGAGTCAAACTCAGCATAGATGACAGCTATGCAACCAAAGGCATAGAGCGCGGCTTAATCAAAAATCCAAGGTCAAACTGTGGTCAACAGATAGCCTTAGCTATAGCTGATGCCCTCAAAAGAATGTTAGTACCTGCCGTAGAAAATGAATTTAAAAAAGCCGCCAAGCTCAAAGCCGACAAAGCGGCCATAGATGTTTTTTCAAAGAATCTCAAAGAGCTACTTCTCGCTCCACCTCTAGGAGAAAAGAAAACTCTAGCCATAGATCCAGGCTATAAGAGTGGCTGCAAAGTTGTGGTCCTCAATCCGCAAGGAGGCCTACTACATTACGAAAATATCTTTCCACATCCTCCACAAAAGAGAACGGAAGAAGCCAAAGAAAGGCTAATGCATCTCATAGAAACCCATAAGGTAGAAGCGATCGCTGTCGGCAATGGCACAGCTGGAAAAGAAACCCTAGCGCTCGTGAAGAATCTAAAATCCAACCATCCCCTAGAGTCTTATATGATTAACGAAAGTGGCGCTTCTATATACAGTGCATCAAAGCTGGCTCGAGAAGAATTCCCTGACCACGATGTGACGGTGCGGGGTGCAGTCTCTATCGGTAGACGCTTGATGGATCCACTTGCAGAATTGGTCAAGATAGATGCCAAGTCGATAGGTGTCGGCCAGTACCAGCACGACGTTGATCAGAAACTACTAAAGGAAAGTCTCGATACCTGTGTCATTTCTGCCGTCAACTCCGTGGGCATCAATCTCAATACTGCTAGTGCGACCTTACTTGCAAAGATCTCTGGCGTCGGTCCTACCCTGGCCCAAAATATTGTCAACTACAGAAAAGAAAATGGTGAATTTGCCTCTAGACTTGCCTTAAAAAAAGTGCCTCGGATGGGGCCTAAGGCTTATGAGCAATGTGTCGGATTTTTAAGAATAAAATCGGGAAAGATTCCTCTAGACAATACAGGCATACATCCAGAATCCTACTCTGTGGTCAAGGATATGTGCAAGGCAACCAATAGCGCTGTAGAAGACCTTATCAACAATCTAGATCTGATCAAACAGATAGAGCCTCAACAGTTTATACAAGCTGACAAAGGGCTACCTACTATCCTGGACATAATAGAAGAACTCAAGAAACCAGGCTTAGATCCTCGTGGTCAGGCAGAGGCCTTTCAGTTTTCTGCCAGTATTAATAAGATAGGTGATCTACAAGTAGGTATGCGCTTACCAGGCATCATTAATAATGTAACAAAATTTGGTGCTTTCGTAGATATTGGGGTAAAGGAGTCGGGGTTGGTTCACATATCTCAGATCAGAGATCAGTATGTTAGTGATCCATCAGATATCTTAGCTGTCAATCAAAGGGTACAAGTAAAAATTATTGGTATAGATCTAGAGCAGGGGCGCATCACCTTATCGATGAAAGAGTAATCCCCTCTTAGGTTGTTAAACCTCTCTTAATACTTTGGGATGCTTAGGGAATAAGACAATCTTCGCATACAGATTTTTTGACATCATTATCTCGTAGTAAATTTCAGTGTGAGTAGACTTATAAGAATAGTAGGATTTATAGTAGCTGTATTGTTAACGAGCCAAGTTCTCAATGAGACACAAGTAAAAGCTGATAAGCGGGATGAGACCATCGTGCTGAGCACACTACCTCAGGTTATAGAAAGTGTAGATATCAACAAGCAGTTTGACTGGGCGGGAGAGATTATGCCGAGCAATTTTGATACACGCGAGCGCCTAGATAGAGAATTATCAGTCAATGCCTACTGGCAATCATCGACCTTACTGAACATAAAGGCAGCCAACAGATACTTTCCAGTTATAGAACGCATCCTCGCTGAGGAAGGTGTACCTGATGATTTTAAATACTTGGCTGTAGCGGAGAGTAACCTTAGAAATGTGGTGTCATCAGCTAATGCAAAAGGGTTCTGGCAATTCCGAAAGTTAGCAGCCAAGGAAATGGGCCTAGAAGTTAACGACGAAGTCGATGAAAGATATCATGTCGAAAAAGCAACGCGGGCTGCTTGTAAGTATCTAAAGCAACTTCATAGGCGCTTCGGCAACTGGACAAATGCCTCAGCGGCTTACAACATTGGTCCAACCAATTTTTCTAGAATATCTAAGAAACAAGGAGAAGATAGTTTCTACAATCTGAACATTGGAGAAGAAACAAGCAGATATCTTTTTAGGCTTATTGCAATCAAAGAAATACTAGGCAACTATCAGAATTATGGTTTTTACATTGACATTTCTGAAAAGTATCCTCCACTTGATAATTATTACGAAGTTACCGTAGATAAGTCTGTAGACAATTGGGGCGACTTTGCCAAAGAAAATGGTGTCACTTATAGAATGCTCAAGGTTTACAATCCTTGGTTGCGTGATCACTCACTCACTGTAATCAAGAACACTTACCAAATACGTCTTCCGAGAAAAATCAACTAGTTGACTTAGGAATAACAATTTCTATTTTGGTTCCTCCTAATTTACTATCTGAAATAACTATTTCTCCTTTGTGATCACGTATTATACGATTGCAAATAGAAAGACCGAGACCAGTTCCTTTAAATTTCTGCTTTGTATTTAACTGTTTAAATGGATCGAAGATTTCTCCTCTGCATTCTTTTGGAATACCAATACCATTATCAGAGACGCTAATCAAGATACTATCAATTCTATCAGTGGCCTTGACCTTTACTATAGGTCGTGTATTTGATTTAGAAAACTTCACAGCATTAGATACAAGATTCTGCAATACTTGATAGATTTTGTTTCTATCAGCTAGCATCGTTATATCTGGCACATCTAGTATAATATTGGCTTTAGATGAATTGACACTTTCATCAAGATACCTAAGAACTGTATTGACTAATTTTAATATTTTGAATTCTGAAATGATTAGGCCTTGTGATTTGACTCTAGAATAATTTAGTAAATCGGACACCATAACAGATAATGACTGCGTACCTTCTTTGATATAATTAAAGTATTGCCTTTCCGTATTTTCCAACTTATCTTCTATTCTTTTTTCCAAAATCCCTGAGAAGCTAGATATTGTTCTAAGTGGTGCTTTCATATCATGAGCAGCAATATGTGCAAACTGTTCTAGTTGGACATTAGATTCTATATACTGCTTGAGCTCTTCATTTATCTGTGTGATTTCTTTCTCTTTATTCTTTAAAGATTCTGTCTGTAATTTGTTCTCTGTTATATCAGTGCCATAAATGTACATACCGATATTATTTCCATCGATATCATAGGCAGGCACATAGGTACTTTTAAAAATCATACGCTTGCCACTAGGCACCATCATATCTAATTCTACCTCAACTTCCTCTCCGTCCATTACCTTATCATAGACTGGTTTATATCTACTAAATATATTTGGTGCTATATCCTTGATACATGTACCAATCATATCCTCTTTCTTAATACCAAACCACTCTTCGTACTTATGATTGATATATCTATAGACATAGTTCTGATCTAAGTAACACATAGATGATGTCATAGAACCTGTGATCTGGGCCAGTTGTTTCTCTTTGAATTCTATTTCTCTCGACTTTGAATCAAGATCTTTTCGCCTAAGCTGTCTTATTTTTTGATTAGAGACCCTGAGATCCTCTATTGTAGAATTGAGTAAAGACTCTGTAAGAATTCTTTCATTGCGACATTCTCTCAAGTCCTTTTGTAATTTGGCAACCTCTATTTTGAGTAATTTCAATTGATGATGCAGTTCAAAGTCCTTCGGACTTACAGGTTTGCCAAGTAGCGTAGTTAAGTTTTCCAGGTATTTCATATTCATATTCTTACTGAATACACCTCTGACAATTGGCATTAGGGGCTTCATTATCTGATAGTGTACTGCCTTCATAGAATCCAAAAGCATACCTACATCTACCATAAAGTGACAACAAGTTTACAATACCACTACAACTGACTATAAGCGTAGTTTTTTAGCATACAAACAGCATTATGACAGATCTAAATGACAAGAGATTTACAATTAAAAATCTACTCACTAGGACTATAAAGACATTTAAAATGAAGCAAATACTTGTAAGCAGGACATTATATCAATAATCTTGCAGACCAGATTCAATCATATTAATATAAATCATACTATGTCTATTAGTTATAAGCATACAGTCGTTCTAGGACTTACTTTGGTCATTTGGTGTCTTAACCTCAAGCCTATAGCAGGCCAGTCCGACATAAAGGGTCAAATAGAAACAGCTGAAGGGCCTGTCGTATATGCCAATGTTATCTTATATCAAGTTTCAGATTCTAGCCTTTATAAAGTAGAATCGACTGATCTAGATGGTGTTTTTAATCTAAGAGGCATAGCATATGGCGAATACAATCTCGTCTGTTCCTATGTTGGATATGAGGATCTCACATTACCTCTCAGTGTCTCTTCTAGAGAGTTGGACTTGGGTTCTCTAGCCATGCAGTCACAATCAGTAGAACTTCAGACTGCTGTTGTCACTGCAAGAAGGGCTATGGTAGAGGTAAAGCCAGATAGAACCGTCTTTAATGTACAAGGCACAATCAATAGCGCAGGAGAAAATGGTCTTAACTTATTAAGAAAAGCTCCCGGGGTACTCATAGACAATAATAATAACGTGTCCGTGCTGAGTCGATCTGGAGTATTGTTCTATGTGGATGGGAAGCGTCTGCCACTATCAGGTGATGACCTAACGGTATACTTAGAAAACCTCCCAGCAGAGCAAATTGACAGAATTGACATCATTACCAATCCTGGAGCAAGATACGAAGCAGAAGGTAATGCTGGAATCATTGATATTAGACTCAAGAAAGACAAGTCATTGGGCTATAATGGCTCTATAAGCAGCACTTATAGTCAGGGTCAAGAAGCTAAATGGAATAGTAATCTCTCTGGCAATTACAGAAACGCAATTTTGAATGCATTTGGCACGGTAGGCCTATCGGATGGCACGAGTCTGAGTGAAATATACTTTGATGGCTATCAGAATGGCTTCAGACTACTGGGAGAAACCATCAATGTTTCTGACAGAAAGGGCATAAATTATAGGTTAGGAACCGATTTCTTTGTGGCAAAAAACCACACAGTAGGTTTTCTTATCAGCGGAAATACGTCAGACGAAAGCAATATTAGCACCAATGATAATAAGATATCCTCATTTACCGATGTGACAAGTTTTGATACAACTCCATCTGATGTCGAAATTCCATTTGATCAGATTGATAGTATTCTTATTGCTCAGAACTTAGGAGATGTCGATAGAATTGCGAACACTTATAACCTCAACTATACCTATAGTAATAATAATGTATTACTTAATGTAGACTTAGACTATGGTGCATATCGCAACACAGCTACAGAGTCTCAACCAAACACCTATCTAGATAGAGAGGAGAATATTCTTAGAACAACAAATTTTTTCTTCGATACACCGAGAGACATTGATATTTGGAGTGGTAAACTTGATTATGAAACCTCGCTACTAAGAGGGAAACTAGGTTTAGGTGGTAAATACAGCAGTATCAATACCGATAACAGCTTTCTGTTTTTTGATATTCCTGTCCCCAATCAGAACATTAGAAACGACGAAAAGTCTAACCTATTTGCCTACTCAGAAAGAGTCACTGCACTATACACCAGCTATGGCCAGCAGCTTAGTGAAAAATGGAGCCTCACATCGGGTATTAGGCTAGAACATACAGATTCAGAAGGAACCTTAACTGCATTTAAGGAAGAACTCCAAGAAGATCCTGTAGAACAAAATTATTGGAGTCTGTTTCCCAATGCAGGATTGACCTATCAACCCACCAGAGGCAACACTTGGTCTGTTAATTATGGCAGAAGAATCAATCGACCTGATTATAATGTGCTGAACCCCTTTAGACAACAAGTAACAGAGCTCGATTTTTTCAATGGCAACCCAGCTTTGCGCCCTGAAATTGTCAATAATTTTGAATTAGGCTACACCTACAAATACAGATTCAATTTTAAACTGGCCTATAGTCTTACAAAGGATAAAATCACTAGGCTTATCGGTACTGATGACAGTGATCCCAAGGCAAGCTTTATTAATTGGGATAACCTTACAGAACAGCAGGTGTATAGCTTAAATATTAGTACACCTTTTCAGATAAAGTCTTGGTGGAGTGCTTACTTCAACACAAGTGTTAATTACCAAAAGAATCTTGCCGACTATGGTTTTGCAACGATTGATTTAGGCGTCTGGGGTTATAATATATTCCAACAACAAACTTTCACTCTAGGAAAAGGATATGTAGGTGAGTTATCAGGTTGGTACTCAGGTCCAGGAGTGTGGGGAGGCGTTTTTCAATATGAAAATAGCTGGGCACTGAATGTGGGACTACAAAAGAAACTTTGTAAAGACAAGCTTAATGTCAGAGTTAGTTTTAATGACGTGTTTAATACAGCTTTCTGGAGAGGATTTTCAGAATTTGATGGCTTACTATCATATGGCCAAGGTTTCTGGGACAACCAGCGCGCTAGCCTTAGCATCACATACAACTTTGGAAATCAAGAAGTCAAAAGCAGAAAGAGAAACACAGGTATTGAGAAAGAAACGAAGAGAGCTAATGAGAGTGATCGATAAGTCGTCAAAAAGGAAGTAAGCTAGTGATTAGCCTACTTCCTTTTTTATTATTGTATTAGTTACAACTAGCGCCGCTTGCTTCTTGTGCTATTCTGAAAGTCTCTGTATCATTTTCAGAGGTAACGCCTTCTATCCCATTCTCTGTAAGTGTAATGGTTCCGTCACCGTTTGAGCAGGCAACTACGGTCACCTCAGGAGGGCCACTTGATATACAAGTAACACAAATACCTGCAGGTTCTTCCTCCAAACTTGAGCAGCTTATGAAGATTGAAAAAAATAAAGTGAGTGCAATGAAGTTTCTCATATTGAATAATTGAGTTAATAAGATATTCCAGTAATAATGCTATTGCTTATTAGGAAGGATTTTTCCTAAGATTAGCCCTATTAATGTCCAAGGCACAATGGCATCTAATAAATCTGGTAGTGAATTAGATTTGAACCAAATCGAATTTAAATAAGGTATCGTTAGGTAAGCTATAATGCCAACGGTCAAAGAAGTAATCATTACCTTCTTAAAGTCTAAAGTGGGATCTCCTAGAAGAACTATGCATAAAAGGAAAGCACTTAATAGATCTATTATCAAGCCTCTAAACATATTCATCCCCATTGAATTCTCAAAGCTGTGGTGGTACTGAATTCTTGCCCAAGGTCTGCCTAAGTACTTACTATTGAAGAGTTCTTGATACTCGGTCATAGACATTTCTGGTGGCTTATTAGGAATCAAATATTCACCTTCAGGAAGCTTATGGCTAGTTAAACATTCTAATAAATCCGATTCAAGTGGCGTATAGGAGAGCTGGGAGCTATGTAAGTTGGCACCACTCCAAGAAACAAACTGCCAAACAAAAAGTATTAGGCCAGCAACAATGGTCCCAAGTAATGTCTTTTTCATTTCTGATGGTTTTTATTTTATGAAGTTAAGGAATGTGAAATAGATCCACCCCATTTGCCATCCATATAAGTATAGGATCACCGGAAAGACACTTGCTATTACAACCAGCATCACGTGGCATCGCCAACATAACAACTCTAAGTCCATTAATACTGAGAATACAGCGTCTCAGAATGCTGATCACCTCTCTAGTATATAAACGAAAAAGACCAGCCACGACTGGCTGGTCTTTTGACGATATATGCGGGGTGCGATTTTAACTCGATCTCACCTGAGGTTGCACCCCGTATCTTATTCTGAGTGGCTCGCGCCGCTCATTACTCAATCACTATCATATGCTTCGTAGCTACTTTGTCGCCAGCTTGTAATCTGTAGTAGATTACACCTCCGCTCAAGCCTGCATTACTCAGCTTAATCTCATTCTTGCCTGCATTTCCTGTCTCCTCGATCTCTCTCAATACCTGACCCGTAACATCCATCAATGTCAAGGTCACCTGCTCTGCCTGTGGCAATGTATAACTGATTACCGTCTCCGCTCTAAATGGATTCGGCTCATTCTGGCCTAAGGCAAATGTGCTCTCTGTCATACCATTCAATGTCAACCCTACTTTCTCTAGATCTTGACCTACATATGCCTCTGCCTTTGTAATACCACTTGTCATCTCTAGCATCTCTGATACAGATCCTGCCGTATTACTTACAAAGGTCAGTGTCAATAACTCTCCAGCCTGTGCTACCTCTAAGTTCTCACTTATCGTAACCGCACCTGCGTGGACTGCTATTCTATCTTCTGATATACCCGCTACACTTACAAGCTCCATTCCTGTCTCTAACGTGAACTGGTAACCTGATAAGGCTGTCGTCGTAGTCAGCGTTACTTCTACTTCTTGTCCTGCCTCTACTTCTGTAGTCGGTGTCGTCAAGTTGATCACTTTCCCTGTCGTTGATGTCGGTGTCGTCAAGTTGATCACTTTCCCTGTCGTTGATGTCGGTGTCAAGCCTAACTGGAAATCGTTATCCACATCTCCTATCTTCACACCAATGAAGTCTTCCTCCATTAGGTCTAAGCTTAGGTCTTGGATATTTCTTGTCAGATCGTAGTTCCAAGGGTTGTCTATATCCAACTGCTGACCTGCATTCAAAATCATCCAACTCGCATTCTCTGGCAACTCTGTGTAGATACCCAAAATCAATTTTCTTAACTCTACTAAGTCTTGACCATTGATTCTCTGGTCGCCATTGACATCCGCAGCGATCATCTTGTATGGACTATCCAATCTCTC
>CALFUU010000179.1 GCA_937929835.1 uncultured Saprospiraceae bacterium
TGTCGTTAGTCCAACTCAATCCCTCCAAGAAGTCGCTCAGATAATGCTCTCCAAAAAACTACAACAATTGCCAGTTGTAGAAGATGGTAAGCTCGTCGGCTTATTAACTAGCTATGATTTATGGAAAGATACTCACTCTAAGTCCGCCTCTATAGCCACTGTCCAAGATGCTATGACGACCAATGTCCTTACCATCACCCCCAAGGATAAAGTAGCGACCGCAGCTCAGCTTTTCGCTGATAAGCGCTTTAAGACTTTGCCTGTCGTGAACTTGCGCAATGAGCTCAAAGGGGTAGTCACAGCCTTTGATGTGATCAGACAGGCTTATATCAGTGAGTATCCGAGGCCGATACTTTATAAGGAGGAGTTTTTGAAGAAGGCGCTCTGACTATAGAGCATAGATTTTTAGAGAATAGAGAATATAGAGGTCATAAAAATTAATGTAGACAGATAAAAGGCGACAAAGCCCCATCTGCTTTAAAAATTAGCGATAAAGTGACCAGTTATCACTACCCATATATAAAAACCGAAAGCCGCCCTTGGGAGAGCGGCTTTCTCAATTGGGAAGGTTATTCCTAGTACTAGAATATCCCCAGTTGTTATCTTTAGTTCAATATTGTCTAGTCGAAAGATTGGTTTTCGACAGCAGCTTTCTGAACGAGTTCTTTGTATTCTTCTGGTGATAAGCCATCGAGACAATAGTCGATGGGGTTAACGGGCTTATCATTGATTCTTACTTCATAGTGTAAGTGTGGCGCGGTAGAAGTTCCTGTGCTCCCGATAGTGCCTATACGTTGACCTTTGGTAACTCTGTCTCCTTTCTTGACTTCGATTTCTGCCATATGGGCATATAACGTGGTGTACCCGAAGCCATGATCTATCGTTACATTTTTACCGTAGCCTATTTTTCTTTTTTGGACTCTCGTCACAACACCATTGCCTGTCGCTTGTATGGCAGTCCCTCTAGGCGCTGTAAAGTCTATGCCTTTGTGGAACTTATTGACTTTGTGTACAGGGTGTATTCTGATACCGTAGCCAGACATATGTCTGATGTTACGCTTGAGCTTATCCTCTTGTACCGGCTTGATAGAAGGGATAGAAGCCAACTTCGTTTCTCTCTGCTTCGCTAGTGTATATATCGTGTCTAGTGAAGACTTGAGTAGTTCTTGCTTATACTTGATGTTATCGACCTTCTCTCTGGTGGCATTGATGATCTCTTCTGAGGTGGTCAATGAGGAGAAGTAATTTTTGGCTTCATCACCCCCAGTACCACCATCCCAGATAGAGGCATCGATAGGATCTATGCCAAATATCATTCTGTGCACCTCTGCGTCCTTTTGTTGTAAGTTTTCCAGTTTACCAGAAACTTTCTCGAAGTCCGTCGCTAGAGAGGTAAACTTATATTCCATTTGACCCATTTTTCTGGTCATAGCTAGTTCCTTAGGTGTAGGGATAAGCGTATAGGCTAGTGTATATAGACCAAATGAACAGATGAGGACTAAAACTGTGAAACCGAGAATCTTGAATATCCTTTGCTTGAGAGTTAGGACCTCCTTCTCGTATTGAAGTGTACTTGTATTAAATACGTATTTCTCTTTCGGCATTTCTTCAGAGGAATATTAGAATTATTAGCTTTGACCTTGCTGAAACAGGCCTAATTCCTATTACAAAGCCGCTAAAATAGCTTTGAAGAGGTATAATTCAAAATATATGTTCTATTAATGCTCCTTATATATGAGAGTCTTTAATACATAAGTACCTATTTTATACGGTATTACACTTTGAATTAACTGTTATTCAGTAGACTAGATATATAATAAATTTATAATATAATTCCTTCTGCCCATGAAATCGGCCGAGATTAGAAAAAAGTTCTTACAGTATTTTGAGAAAAATGGACACGCAGTTGTTAAGTCTGCGCCTATTGTTGTCAAAGATGATCCTACTCTGATGTTTACCAATGCTGGTATGAATCAGTTCAAAGATTTTTTCCTTGGACACCAAAAAGCCAGCAGCCCGCGTATCAGCGATACCCAGAAGTGTCTGAGAGTGTCTGGTAAGCACAACGATCTGGAAGAAGTGGGCAGAGACTCGTACCACCATACGATGTTTGAGATGTTGGGTAATTGGTCTTTTGGTGATTACTTCAAGAAGGAGGCTATAGATATGGCCTGGGAGCTCTTGACCAAAGAATATGGACTAGATAAGGATCGTATATATATAACTGTCTTCGAAGGGGACAAGATAGACGGTACGACGCCAGATGAGGAAGCCGTAGGCTACTGGAAGGAGCACATAGGTCAAGAAAGGATTCTCTACTTTGACAAAAAGGATAATTTCTGGGAAATGGGAGACACTGGTCCCTGTGGGCCTTGTAGTGAAATCCACGTGGATATGCGCTCGGATGCAGAAAGAGCCAAGTTGCCAGGAAAGGACCTTGTTAATATGGACGATCCATTGGTGATAGAAATATGGAATCTCGTCTTTATCCAATACAACAGAAAAGCAGATGGCTCTCTGGAGGAGTTGCCACAAAAACATATCGACACAGGTATGGGCTTCGAGCGACTGTGTATGATCCTACAAGGCAAGACGGCCAATTATGATTCTGATTTATTTACACCCTATCTAGACTACCTACAAGAGAAGACGGGTATCAAGTATACTGGTGACTACTCTGGCGACTCTATGACAGATATTGCTATGCGTGTGGTCACAGATCACATCAGAGCAGTGTCCTTTACGATTGCTGATGGAGAGATGCCGAGCAATACGGGGGCAGGTTATGTTATCAGGAGGATACTGAGAAGAGCGGTTCGTTATCTCTATTCTTTCTTAGATGTCAAGAAGCCTTTCTTCCATACACTCGTACCGATGCTTGCGGATCAGTTTGCAGATATCTTTCCTGAACTGAAATCACAAGAGGCCTTTGTCACTAAAGTTATTCTCGAAGAGGAAAAATCTTTTCTGCGTACGCTTGAAGATGGATTGCGAAGATTAGATGCGCTGAAGATCGATGATGGCACGCTCAGTGGAGAGGATGCCTTTGTGTTGTATGATACGTATGGATTTCCATTTGATCTTACAAGACTGGTCGCCGAAGAGAAAGGTTGGAGAGTAGATGAGAAGGGATTTGAGACAGCCTTAGCGGCGCAGAAAGAAAGAGGCCGTGCAGATTCTGCCAAGCTCGCAGGGGATTGGGAAATAGTTAATGAAGGAACAGAGACCAAGTTTGTCGGCTACGATGAGCCGCGTGCTGAAGGTATATCTGCATTGAAGTATAGAGTCTACACAGAGAAAGGGACACAGTTCCATCAGCTCATCTTGGATAAAACACCCTTCTATCCAGAGGGTGGAGGGCAAGTAGGGGATACGGGTACGTTGACTTTTGGTAGCGAGACGATTAAGGTCTTGGATACCAAGAAGGAAAACAATGTCATCATCCATTACCTTCAGAAAAAGCCTCAAGATCTTAAAGCCAAGATCACGGCTCAGATCAATGAGGACAATAGAGCCCTCACTGAGAACAATCACTCGGCTACCCACTTGATGCACGCGGCACTCCGCGAGGTGTTGGGTACACATGTACAGCAGAAAGGGTCTCTCGTGCGCTCTGATTTATTGCGATTTGACTTCTCTCACTTTGAGAAATTGACAGACGAGGAAATCCAAAAGATAGAACAGATTGTCAATCAGAAAATCAGGCAAAATATTCCGCTCCAGGAGGACAGAGCTATCTCTATCGATGCGGCTAAGGAAGCTGGTGCTATGATGCTCTTCGGTGAGAAGTATGGGGATACAGTTAGGATGATCACCTTTGATGCGGACTACTCTCGAGAATTGTGTGGTGGCTGTCACGTTGATCATACAGGACAGATTGGTGGCTTTAAGATTACCTCAGAGTCGGGTGTAGCTGCTGGTGTCAGAAGGATTACAGCTCTCACTTCTGAAGCGACAGAACAATTTTATGCTGATAAGTTGGCAGAGCTGACAGCGATAGGGGGCTTATTTAAAAATTCCAAAGACCTCGTAAGATCAATCTCCGATCTGCAAGATGAAAACAAGAGCCTCAAAAAAGAATTAGAAGCCTTTAAGCTTGCTCAAGCGGGTGATATCAAAGGAGATCTCAAAGGAAGGATCGCCTCCGATGGTGGTTATAATTTCTTAGCAGAAGAAGTGCCACTCTCGGATAGTAAGGCCGCCAAGACTTTGCTTTTTGAGCTAGAAAGAGAAGTTGGCGATGGCGTATATGCGCTAGGCTTCGTAGCCAATGATAAGCCACAATTGATGGTGATGATCTCCAAGGCCTTAGCGGAAGACAAGGGCTGGAATGCTGGGAATATCATCAGAGAAATATCTAAGGATATTAATGGTGGCGGTGGTGGCCAAGCCTTCTTTGCAACAGCGGGTGGTGCCAATACTAAGGGCATAAGCTCTGCGTTATCTAAGATAAAAGATCTGTTAGTATGAGAGCACTAGGATACTTTACGTTGGTTATTGTTATAGGCGTCTTTTTGATGACCTCTTGCAATAAGAAAATTGCTGTTCCTGAATTGTCTAAGCAGACCTTGTCGCAGGACGATTATGCGCTGAGTATCCAAGAGCACCGAGCCAAGCGAGAGGCACAATTAAGACAACCTACTGGCTGGCTTTCTCTGGTGGGCCTATATTGGCTAGAAGAGGGTATGAATTCTATTGGCGCTGCAGCAGATAACACGATACAACTAAAAGGAACCGATACAGAAACCATTGGTGCTTATCAGAAGTCCGGGGATGAGATCTTCTTTGGGATGGTAGAGGGTATAGAAGTCCTAGGCAGTAGGGGAGAACCTTATATGGGAGGTCCAGTGACTCAGGTGACCTATCCTTATGAGCAGGTGAGCCACCAGTCTCTTTATTGGCATATAATGAAGCGTGGAGAAAAGTATGGCCTAAGAGTCAAGGACACGCTAGCAGAAACACGAATGAACTTCCAAGGTATAGACTTCTTTGAGCCAGATCAGAAGTATGTATTTGATGCCCTTATAGAGCCTACAGATGATTCTATTACAATCACCAATGTACTCGGCCTTTCTACTAAAACCCCTATTGCGGCTTATCTCTCCTTCTCTGTAGCTGAGCAATATTACAGTCTAGCAGCCCTCGATGGCGGCAAAAATGAGTACTTCGTCATCTTTTCTGACCAGAGTACAGCTGTGGAGACCTATGGTGGAGGACGATTTTTATACCCTGCCAAGCCTTGTGATACTTGTGATCTGAGAACAATTTTAGATTTTAATAAGGCAGAAAACCCTCCTTGTGCCTATTCAGACTTTGCTACTTGCCCATTGCCTCCTGCGCATAATGACCTCAAAATCAAGGTGTTAGCTGGAGAGCGCTACGTTGATAACCATTGACACATTATATTTTATTGTAATTTGATTCCTAAATTTATTAGGTAGGTATGGTTTTTGTTATCATAATATACAGATAGTCTACCAATCCTGAAATGGTTAATTATTCATATATGACATTACTTATTTGAAAAGTAAACGTCATAAGAAGGCTATAACATAGCAACCACTGTTAAATCTTGAATTCTTGTGATAGAATGAGAGATTTCATCACTATATTATTAGCTGTTTAGAAAACACCAACTAATCTATACTAATGGACAATAAAAACAGGGACGAGTATTTAGCGCTGAGCAAGTACGATGGACGGCCCAAAGCAGACAAGAACAAAGATTTCGCTTCGTTCGAACAAGGCGGAGAATATTACTTTGCCCTTCTTATGGGTGGCAAAGCTTTTTTACGTTCTGAAGGCTACAGCTCAGATAAAAGCCGTGACAACGGTATAGAGTCTGTCATCAAGAACCGCGATAAAGAAGAGCGATGGAGTGTCAAAGAAAATGGTGGAAAGTATTTCCTTTCACTCAAAGCGGGCAACCACCAAGAAATCGGCTTGAGTGGTGCCTACAATTCTGAAGCAGATGCTAAGGCAGCTCTAGCAAGTTGGCTCAAAGGTGGTTCAGGAAGTGGGGTAGTCGCTGCTGCGGCAGGTATGGCTGCAGGTGCATCAAAAGATGTACTCCAAGAAGAGGACAAAGAAGATGATTACCTACCTACGAAAGAGTATGAGGGTAAAACAATCAACGATAAGAGGAATAACGTGGCCCTATTTAAGCACGAAAATGGGCAATACTATTTTGCACTCTACACTAAAGATGGCAAAGTAAAACTCCGTTCTGAGGGTTTTGAAACTGCTAAAAATAGAGACAAAGAACTGGCTGGTGTCATCAAATATCACAATGATGATAAGATGTACCAGACTCTAGAGAGAGGTAAGTTCTATATGATGGTCCTCAA
>CALFUU010000180.1 GCA_937929835.1 uncultured Saprospiraceae bacterium
GGCTATGACAAGATCAAAGAGGCATCGAGCCTCTATGATCTTGATCCGGAAAAAGGCCTCTGGATTCATAATTGCCCGATATATAATGCTAACTATTATTAACCAAAAACGGTCAACGCTAATCAGGGATTGACATTAGTGCAGAGTTGGGCTAGGCTTACCCCCGGCCCCTATATTGGAGAAAAGTGGGAGGCAGTCCCGAATGAACTAACTTAAAAACCCAAAATGACAAAAATAACGACTAGAGCGGCACAGCTAGAGGACTTGCCTTTGCTCTACGCTTATGAGCAAGGGATTGTCCGTGTAGAGCGGCCCTTTGAACCGACACTGAAGCCAGGGCACATCAATTACTATGACATCAAGGAGATGATCGCGGCAGAGGATACAGAAGTGGTGGTCGCCGTCAGCGGAGCACAGATTATCGGATCGGGATATGTCAAGATCAAAAAGGGATCGGACTACGTCCAGTATGGCACATACGGGTATATCGGATTTATGTATGTCGAAGAAGCGTACAGACGGATGGGGGTCAGCCATATTATCCTAGAGGCGCTACAGCGCTGGGCGAAATCACGAGGTGTAACCGAATTGCGGCTCGGTGTCTATGATGACAACTTAGGAGCGATAGCGGCGTACGAAAAATTTGGATTCAAAAAGCATACGATTGTAATGCGACTGAGCGACTAACGACGACTAGAGTCTCTGCTGTACTTTAGCGACCATCGCGTCTTTCCACTCTCTAAACTCTCCCGCCAATATCTTTTCTCTAGATGTCTCTACCAGCCAGAGGTAGAATCTGAGATTATGGATACTCGCTATCGTCATTCCAAATAATTCGTTGACCTTAAAGAGATGTCGGAGGTAGGCCTTGGTATACTTGGTACTGAACTCTGTCGTACTGTTGGGATCGATGGGAGAAAAGTCTTTTTGCCACTTCGCATTCTTGATATTAATGACACCTTCAGAAGTGTAGAGCATTCCGTGTCGGGCATTACGTGTCGGCAGTACACAGTCAAACATATCTATCCCCAGTGCGATACTCTCCAAGATATTTTCTGGTAGACCGATGCCCATCAAGTAGCGGGGCTTATCCGCGGGGAGGATACCAGTGCAGATATCCGTCATCTCATAGAGGTCCTCGTGCGGCTCCCCTACCGAGAGGCCACCGATGGCATTGATCTTTTGGTCTTTGGAGGCGATGTACTCGCAAGACTTGATCCTCAGGTCCTTATAGACACTCCCCTGCACTATCGGCGCAAAGGTCTGGTCATAGCCATGCAGAGGATCCGTTTCTTCAAATCGCTTGATGCCTCTATCCAACCATCTGTGGGTCAGGCCTAGGGACTTCTTAGCGTACTTGTACTCACAGGGATACGGCGTACACTCATCAAAAGCCATAATGATATCAGCTCCTATAGCCCGTTGTATGTCGACCACATTTTCTGGCGTGAAGAGGTGCTTGCTGCCATCGATATGTGAGGAGAACTTGGCCCCTTCTTCCTTAAGCTTACGCATCCCACTGAGCGAATAGACTTGATAACCACCAGAATCTGTCAGTATGGGTCTGTCCCAATTCATAAATTGGTGCAACCCCCCCGCAGCAGAGATGATGTCTATCGACGGTCGCAGATAAAGATGGTAAGTATTGCCGAGGATGATCTGTGCCTGTACTTCTGTCTTCAGCTGGTCTTGAGTCACTCCCTTGACCGAGGCTTGTGTACCTACGGGCATAAAGATGGGTGTCTGTATGGTACCGTGATCTGTCTCTAAGACACCTGCACGGGCTTTGGTCTGTGGATCAGTATGCTGGAGTGTAAAGGCCATTCATTGTATTGAGGGGGCAAAAGTAATCAATCAATTACCTAGACAGTAAAATCAACACAAAAACAAGCTATTAAAGAAAGTATCAATTGTATCAAGGAAAAATTATGATCGAGCCTACAATGAAAATGCCTAATTTAATGGCATTGCTCAGCGTCACCACGAAAAGTCTTGTACGCTCAGCCAATGTACATCAATCCAACAAAGGCTATTTTTAGGCCACACAATCAATATTGACTACCTCAGAAACATATCGTTATGGTACAGAAAACACTTCGACATCTCTTACTACTATCAGCAGTACTGATATACTACAGCTGCAGCAATTCTGACAATTTTATTGCCACAGATATAGTTAAGTCTGGCGAGAACAAAATACACAATTATACGATTGGATCTTTGACTCAAGATTCCATTCAGCTTATCGAAGTTAATTTCAGTCTCGACAGTCCAAAATCCTACTCGGCTCAAAACTTTGCATTTATAGGATACAACGTTCTTTATCAAGATGCATACGAAAAGGTTACTGACCTCACAATCGAAAGTACTCTTAACGAGGGCTATTATCTCCAAGTAAATAAAGGAAGAAAACATCACCTCAACTATCCCCAAGGCACTCGCCATCAAGATGGAGGCATTAAAACAAAACAAGGCGAGCCCTGCACAAAGGACTTTAATGAATTGGCTAGAGTCGAATACAGTCTACCTGATTCAGAAAATCCTGATCTTAGGTATATAAAAATCATAGGCATCAGAAATTTCTCTGGAGTAGAAAACCTAGAATTTAATCTCGATTATTTCGTAAGCCATAAAGACAACCTGTATAACTTCTACAGAAATTCTTTTACCTGTGATTATGATTGGAAGGTCAACTATGTAGAGAGAAGCCTACAATAAACTTACTCCTATCATAAATTTTGCATTCACAATTCAGCATTCCTAATTCAGAAGCAAGGCTATCGCGGGCAGAGCAGTCGCGGGTAGCCCTCACTATGCACTAAAAAAGGAGCCTTCACTATGCACTAGAAGAAGATTCCTCTGCTGCGCTTCGCTACGATCGGAATGGAAAAGGAGTTAGAAGTGGTGAAAGGGATAAGAAAGAATGAATCTACATCTCTACAACAGGCCTTCTCCTCTCCATAAATTTTGAATTCATAATTCAACATTCATAATTCAGAAGCAAGGCTTTCGCGGCCAGCCCCCACTATACACTATGCACTAAAAGGAGAGCCTTCGCGTCGAGCCCCACTATGCACTAAAAAAGGAGCCTTCACTTACACTAGAAGAAGATTCCTCTGCTGCGCTTCGCTACGATCGGAATGGAAAAGGAGATTTAAAGTTGTGAAGGAATAAGAAAGAAGGAATCTACAACTCTATAATAGGGCTTCTCCTCTCCATAAATTTTGAATTCATAATTCAACATTCATAATTCAGAAGCAAGGCTTTCGCGGGCAGCCCCCACTATGCACTATGCACTAAAAGAAGAGCTTCCGCGGGCAGCCCTCACTATGCACTAAAAAAGGAGCCCCCACTATGCACTAGAAGAAGATTCCTCTGCTGCGCTTCGCTACGATCGGAATAGAAAAGGAGTTGAAAATTGTGAAGGAGATAAAAAAGAATGAATCTGAACAGACTTTTTCCTATCTATAAATTTTGAATTCATAATTCAACATTTCTAATTCAGAAGCAAGGCTTTCGCTGGGCAGCCTTTCAATAATCACAAAAAAAAGCCCAACCAAAAACTTGATTGAGCTTTATGAATACATTTTTCTTTTCTTTTTAAGAACTCTGGCCGCCAAAGACAGTACCTAGGTAGTATCTGTTGAGGGCAGCGATATTGTCTGTCGATATTTCTTTAGGACACTCTACTTCGCAAGCGCCTACATTAGAACATTTTCCAAAACCTTCTTTGTCCATTACACGGATCATATTCTTGACCCTTCTACCGTGCTCTACTTTCCCTTGTGGCAACTTATTGAGGTGGTTGATCTTAGCTGAGGTGAAGAGCATCGCTGAGCCGTTAGGGCAGGCTGCTACGCAAGCGCCACATCCGATACAGGTTGCAGAATCAAACGCCTCATCAGCATCTTGTTTCTCGACAGGTATGGCATTACCGTCTACAGCTTGTCCTGTGTTGACAGAAATATATCCGCCTGCTTGTATGATAGAATCAAACGCTGATCTATCTACGGCCAAGTCTTTTATAACTGGAAAGGCCTTAGCGCGGAACGGTTCTATGGTAATGGTATCTCCATCCTTGAAGGCACGCATATGCAGCTGACAGGTTGTCGTGCCGGTCTGCTTACCATGCGGACGACCGTTGATGACCATAGAGCAGGCGCCACAGATACCTTCTCGGCAATCGTGCTCAAAGGCTACGGGGTCCTCTTTCTTTTCGATGAGTTCTTGGTTGAGTACGTCAAGCATCTCTAAGAAAGACATATGCTCTTCCGCTTCAACTCTATAGTTTTCAAAATGGCCGTTACTGCCACTATTTTTCTGTCTCCAGATTTTTAAAGTCAGATTCATCTCTTGTAATTAAATCTAAATAATTATACTAACTCTACCTTTTCTTATCTTTTCTCCACCACAATTAATATTGCGGTTCTCTACTTTACGAGTGACATTTTATGCACTCTTGTCACGCTTTCTTGTGACCGTTCGATTATTTATAAGATCTGGTTTTTAATTCAACATTTTCGAAGACCAACTCCTCTTTGTGTAAGACTGGATTGTTGTCATCCCACTCCCATGCAGAGACGTAAGTGTACTCTTCATCATTTCTTTTCGCCTCTCCATTTTCTGTGGATTCTTCTCTAAAGTGTCCACCACAAGACTCACCTCTATCAAGGGCATCTACGGCAAAAAGTTCACCCAATTCTAAAAAGTCTGCTACTCTAGCTGCCTTTTCTAGTTCTGGATTAAATTCTTCCATCGTGCCCGGGATATAGACGTCTGCATAAAATTCTTTTCGCAATTCTCTGATCAATTCTCTGCCCTTCTTCAGTCCTTCTGCGTTACGTGACATCCCACAGTACTCCCACATTATCTTTCCTAGACGTCTATGGAAACTCTCCACAGATTGATTTCCTTTTATGCCTAAAAGGGCTTCTAGTCTGTGTCTCGTTCTGTTTTCTGCTTCGATAAACTCTGGTAAGTCATTGCTGATTTTCGGCTCTCTAATCTCGTGAGATAAGAACGTTCCGATTGTATAGGGTATCACAAAGTATCCATCTGCCAGACCTTGCATCAATGCCGAAGCACCGAGTCTATTGGCTCCGTGATCAGAGAAGTTGGCTTCTCCGAGGGCAAAGAGTCCAGGGATGTTGGTCTGGAGATTATAATCTACCCACAGCCCACCCATCGTGTAGTGTACTGCAGGATATATTTTCATTGCCGTCTTGTATGGGTCTTCGCCAGTAATCTTTTCATACATCTGGAAGAGGTTGCCATACTTGGCCTTGACGATGGCTTCTCCGAGTTCTTTGATCTTGGCATCACTTGGATTGTCAAGCCCCTGAGAGAACGCTTCTGACTTACCATATCTCTTGATGGCATCGGCAAAATCGAGATAGACACCTAGGCCGGTCTTGACGACACCTTTACCTTCATCAGTAGCAACCTTGGCTGCTCTCGAGGCGACATCTCTAGGCACGAGATTACCGAAGGCAGGATATCTTCTTTCTAGATAGTAATCTCTTTCCTCCTCTGATAAGTCTTCTGCACGCTTTTCTTTACGTTGGATGGCTTTTGCATCTTCTATGTTCTTCGGCACCCATACTCTACCGTCATTTCTTAGTGACTCTGACATCAGGGTCAACTTAGATTGGTACTCACCTGATACGGGTATACACGTCGGGTGTATCTGCGTGTAGCATGGATTGGCAAAGAGTGCGCCTTGCTTCACTGATCTCCAAGCTGCACTGACATTGGAACCCATTGCGTTGGTGGAGAGATAAAAGACATTACCATATCCTCCTGTCGCCAATACCACACAGTGTGCAGCGTGTCGCTCTAGCTTACCTGTCAATAAATTTCTCGTAATGATACCTCTTGCTTTGCCATCGACAACAACAAGGTCGAGCATCTCGTGACGATTATACATCTTCACCTGACCTTTAGATATCTGTCTAGACAAGGCAGAGTAAGCACCGATCAACAGCTGCTGTCCCGTCTGTCCTCTCGCATAGAAAGTCCTAGACACTTGTACCCCACCGAAAGATCTATTGGCGAGGAGTCCTCCGTATTCTCTTGCAAACGGTACACCTTGGGCAACAGCTTGGTCGATAATTTCTGTACTACATTCTGCGAGTCTGTAGACATTGGCTTCACGTGATCTGTAGTCACCGCCCTTTATCGTATCATAGAAGAGTCTGTAGATACTGTCCCCATCATTCTGATAATTTTTGGCTGCATTGATACCCCCTTGTGCGGCGATGCTGTGTGCTCTCCTAGGACTATCGTGAAAAGTAAATGCAGAGACATTATAGCCCAACTCGCCCATCGTCGCAGCAGCAGAGGCACCTGCCAGTCCTGTTCCAACGACGATCACATCGAGTCTTCTTTTATTATTGGGCGCAACGAGATCCATCGAGCCTCTATAGTTTTTCCACTTTTCAGCTAAATCGCCCGCAGGCACCTTGGCATCTAGTTTCATAGCTTGTATATTTTATGACCGAGAGGTCCAGTTTTATTAATAATTAGCAGCGTCCTTGACCAATACCCAAAGAGGAATGATGGCATAAGCGAGGGGTATCAATATCGAGATACCTATTCCTGTCAAATTGATTATGGGTGTATACTTCTTATGTCTCAATCCTAGAGTCGTAAAGGCACTCTGGAAGCCGTGCAGAAGGTGTAGTGCCAGTGCCACAAGACCTACGAGGTAGATAATGACAATCCAGACGTTCTGAAAGGCGGTATAGACTCTTCCGTAGAGATCTTTCATCTCAACACCATCATACGTCACCATCGCAATGCTGTCTGTAAACTTCATCTTAAACCAGAAATCTCCCATATGGACACAGAGGAAAAAGAGGATCAAAAGACCCAATAGTCCCATATTCTTAGACATCCACGAGCCATTATCATTGGTAGAGACGGCATATTTGCTGCCTTTGGCCTTCTTGTTTTCTAACCAAATCAGAATACCCTGAATGGCGTGCAAGAGAATCCCTGCATATAACCCTATGGAGATAAACTTGATAAGAGGATTGGTCGTCATAAATTTGGCGTACACATTGAAGGCTTGACCGCCATCTGGTACGAGCAACTGTAGATTTCCGAGAAGATGGATCACTAGGAAACTAACAAGAAAGAGACCTGTGAGACTCATGACCAGCTTTTTGCCGATGCTAGAGGTTAAAAAGTTGATTATCCACATGAATAGATAGGGTTTTGATTTGCTTTAACCAAAAATACGGAATGGGCGCAAAACAAGTGCCGATTATATTATTTAGACTAAATCTAGATATTGCAATGAGATAGTGTAAACTGTGTTTTGATAGAACAATAGCGGAGTAGGGCCTCCTCGCACTTAAGCCTCTTTGTAGGATTAGGATTTGTAGGATTAGAAGATTTTAGGATTTTTCGATAATCAAAGTCAAGCCTGTAGCGGGCAGACACCTCTGGGCTGAAGGTGATAAAAGCCCTCCTTGTCAGAATTAGGATTTGTAGGATTGGAGGATTTTAGGATTTTCGATACTCAAAGTCAAGCCTGTAGCGGGTGAACAAAGCCCAACTATGCACTAAAAAACTATGCACTAAAAAGGCCTAGCTCTCGTGCAGAGCCAAAAACTCACCTCTCAGGTATCGCCTTCAACACTTCAATCAAATATCCCCAGTATTTCTGTACTGAACTGATCTGCACTTTTTCATCGGGGCTGTGGGCGCCGCGGATATTGGGACCAAAAGAAATCATATCCATATCGGGATAATTGGTACCGATGATGCCACACTCCAAGCCCGCGTGGCAGGCATTGACATATGGCTTTTCGTTGAAGAGTCGCTCATAAGTTTCGCTCATCAGTTTGATGATGGGTGCGGAGGGTTTTGGTGTCCAGCCGGGGTAGGCGCCGCCTGTGGTTACTTGTGCGCCCATCAACTCAAAGGCAGAACGGATGGCCATTTCGAGATCATCTTTTTCACTGTCGACACTACTCCTGGTCAAGCACAATATCTCGTAGCGTCCCTCTTGAAGTAAGACTCTTGCGAGATTGTTGGAAGTCTGGACGAGGTCGTCTATGTCAGGGCTCATTCTGTAGATGCCATTGGGGCAAGCATAGGCCGCTCGCAACAACTGCATCATAAAATCTGGAGCAGCAGCCTTGGCCGCTTTATCTTGTGACTCTAAAGTCACTTCAATTTCTGGATCTGTAGTGCTGTATTCAGCTTTGAGAACAGTTCTGAAATTATTGACGAGTTCTTTTAATTGACTCTGCTCGCTACTGGGTACAGACACAATCATCAGAGATTCTCTTGGGATGGCATTTCTGAGACCTCCACCATCTATAGTCGTGACGAGTGGATTGAGTTCTTTGCTCAGTTGAGCCAGCAATCTGTTCATCAGCTTATTGGCATTGCCTCTGCCGAGATGGATGTCCATTCCAGAGTGGCCTCCCGTCAATCCTTTGATGCGAATCTTGGAAGTGTTGTAACCCGCAGGCACATCAACCTCTCTATACATACCCGTGGCCGTGATGTCTACACCACCTGCACAACCTATGGTCAACTCTCGATCATCTTCCGTATCTAGATTCAATAAGATCGTGCCTGTCAAGAGGCCTCCTTTGAGACCTAGCGCACCCGTCATACCCGTCTCCTCATCTATCGTAAAGAGGGCTTCTATAGCAGGATGGGCAATGTCTTTTGAAGCCAGCAAAGCCATAATCGTTGCAACACCTATCCCATTATCAGCACCGAGTGTCGTGCCTTCTGCTCGGACCCAGTCACCATCTATGAGCATCTTTATCCCTTCTGTATCAAAATCAAAAGCGGTATCTCCATTCTTCTGATGGACCATATCGAGATGACTCTGCATCACGATAGTCTGTCTGTTTTCCATTCCAGCACTAGCCGGTTTCTTGATGATGACGTTGCCAATCTCATCCGTCCTTGTCTCTAGGCCTAGCCCCTTACCGAAGTCTATCATAAACTGTATTACGCGTTCTTCTTTCTTAGAGGCACGTGGTACAGCATTGAGGGCGGCAAAGTTGGCCCACATCGCTTGGGGCTCGAGAGTACTTATAGAATTGGACATAGTTGTAGGTATTGTATGGGCAAATATAGGGTGTTCAGCCTTGTAGATACTTGCTGAATTTCATAATGGTCTATATAAGAAATAAAATTGCACTTAAATTGTAGGCACTATGAAAGTCAACCTCGTCAAGATTGGTAGCAAAATAGGATTGAAGCTACCCAAAGCAATACTAGAAGCATATCAGATAAAGGATGCCGTAGAATTAAATCTAAAAGAAGGTTACATAGAATTGAGGCCCGTTCACAAGCCGAGAGCCAACTGGTCAAATCAATTAACCAAGATGGCAGCTGACCCTCATGAAGAGTCTGTACTGCCCGACCTTTTTGAGGACGAGAAGCTTTGAGGACGAGAAGCATTAACCCCTATCATATAAAGGAGCACCCAGACTTATTGTATTACAAATTAAAACACAACTACCAACTCCTTTTGATTTGGACCACAGCCTCAGCGGAGTGGAAGAATCTCCGCTCTCGCAATGAGAAAACTTTTTGTAGTCCAACTTTACAATTAGTTTCTAGAGAAAAGTTTAGTAAATGAATCAAATTATTCCCGCTCTCCCCATAAAGAAAACCCATACCGCCCATCAACATAGCCTGCCAGATACTCTTGCTCCGTCTGCCCTGCTGTAGGAATCAACTCAGCACCAACGCCGAGCACTCTATAATCCATCAATGAGGTATAGCCCGATCTGCTGATGATGCGTTGACTACCCAGTAGTATTTCATTAATCCGTCTAGAATTAGCTCTATCGATGACTGTCCAGTTGGTGGGAAGTGAGAGGCTGGTTTGTTTGGTAGTGCCGCGGACGAGACAAATGGCGTCTGTAGAAGTAGAGAACTTTCTAATTAATTTTTTCTCCAGTTTAGTTCTAGCGGGTTCAGGACCAGAGAGTAATATGGCCACCTCATAATGTTTGTCTATCTCTATATGCGGTGACAATCGAGAAAGAATACCGAGGTGCTTCTGACTCTTGATGCGCGGGTTGTGTGTCAGCGCGCCTGCAAGTGCATTAGCCTGATCATCAGGAATCCAACAAGCATCAAAAGCATTGAGCAGTTGGGTATTGACAAAATTTAAAAAAACACCTAGAAGTGGAGAGGGACTCATCAATTGGAGTTGATGAGAGATGATGACACTTTTTATTGTCTTAGATCTGAATCCAAATCTACTGTCAGAGATAATGAGATCAGGTTGATACTTTTCAGTGAGCTTTCTAGCAGAACTATTTTCTTGAATAATGGCCTTAAGTACTCTCGGCATATTAGGCAAGACGAGACTAGCCAAGCTCTCTCCCTTGTATGTTACATCGTACCCCGGCAAAGGCTCAGTGACGAGAGCGGGAAACTCTTCTCGCAGCAGTTCTAGAGCCTCTCCATCAGAGGCGAGGACAACTTCCTTACCCGCATCTAGCAGGGCATTAATGATAGGAATACATCGCGTAGCGTGACCTAGCCCCCAGTTGAGCGGGGCAACAATGATTCTATGATGTGCAGCAGTGAGGGAGTTAATCATCTCGTCGTTGTGACACGAAGGTAAAAGAATCTTTACACCATAGCCTAGACAGCTGAAAGCAAAACAATCACTAACTTGCTGACTACCAATGCATTAAGGTGTCCATCACTGTTGACTACAGATTATGGATGCAGCTGTAATCAAACCATCAGATGCGCATTCTATGACCAATAATAGCTGTTCTATGACCGCCTCTCATATTAGCAATATTACTATATATGCTTTATTTTTGTGCTACAAGAAGCGTAGTGCTACCAATCTGGACACTCGCTTACCATTTAAAACATAGAAAAAAATTATGGCTGCTAAAAAAAGAAAAACCTTAGACGCAAAATTCACTAAGACGCAAATCGTCAATCAGATCGCCGAAGAAAATGAGCTCTCTAAGAAGCAAGTAAATGGCGTATTAGAATCTTTGTCAGAATTGATTCAACTGCACATAAATAAAAGATCTGTCGGAGAGTTTGTCCTCCCAGGCTTGATGAAAATCCAGACGGTTAAGAAGCCCGCTAAAAAAGCGCGCAAAGGCATCAACCCATTTACTAAAGAAGAGGTTATGTTCAAAGCAAAGCCCGCATCTATAACTGTAAAAGTGAGACCACTAAAGAAATTAAAAGAAATGGCCAACTAAACATTGGTTGTCTTTTTTGAATTTTTATTCATAAAAAATGGGAAGAGTTTTTCACGGCTCTTCCCATTTTTGTTTTCCGAATAGCGTATTTAAAATGCACTTATCTGCTTAAGTCAACTTGCTTTAATTACTAACTAGTTAGTCACTTGTCTCGCCGACGGGCTTTCATTTTTGTCTTGAAACAAAAACGAAACAAAAAATTCAAGGCTTATTTCATTTCTTAACGGTTCTAAAAACTACAATTCCTAAACGGTCTTAAACTCGCCTATGGCTCAAACAGAAGCCCGTTCTTAACGGAATTCTAGTCCTTATAACCTAAAATGAAAGAGGCCGAAGTCTATATTTCACTCTTGTTGATTTAATCATTCAGTGCTACTTAAATAGGCGTTTAGGTAACTTAATTAAGAAGCTTACAGATACCCTTCATCATCGACCTGATTATTGGCTTTTATTGAATACGAGACCATTAGTCTGCGAATCATTATAAACAGAAAGCTCAGTCCCGCTATCCCCTACTCGAAATGTAAGTTGTCTTCGGAGACTGTCGGTAGTAGACTCGACAAAAGAGTGCTGCCCTTGATGAGAAGTCTCGTGTACAAATTTCCCTATGGGCCGGCT
>CALFUU010000181.1 GCA_937929835.1 uncultured Saprospiraceae bacterium
TTTTGCAACTCTTGGACGCCGATGACATCAACGCTGTAGTTGAGCATCTTATTGACTTTTCTGTTAAAATCTGGATCCTGACAGCCCGCCATCGTCCCTTCTACCCACTGCCCTTGAGCGAAGGTCGAAGAAGCCATTAGAAGTAGAGTCAATATATTGAAGAGTAGGGAATTGGTCTTTGTCATATCAAGCTTTCTTTAGGGGCCCAGTGCCGACACGATCTTCTATAATACGACCATCAGCACAATAGGTGGCCAGTTCGTTTTTGAAAATATGGATATCATCCGCGTATTGATGCGGATAGAGGAGATGGATATTGGGCCCAGCGTCTAAGGTAAAGTAGACAGGGATGTTTTTTTCTTTCCTATACGTCTGTATACGGTTGATGGCTGCTAGTGTATTGGGTTCCATCAACATATAAGGTGGCTCAGAAGCCATCATCAAGGCGTGTAGTGTGAGGGCTTCTTTTTCTACGATGCTGCCAAATTTTTCTAAGTCCCCGTTCTGCATCGCAGCAATGATTTCACCTAGATGTATATGCGCTTGCTCGTAGCGGTTGAGCGCATAGGGATTGTTGTCCATCAAGGCGTGCCCTGCTCTAGAGGAGACACTTTTTTCTGACTTTGAGATAATCAAGATGTCATCATGATAGCTAGAAAATATTTCCGCTATACCCTCAGCGTAGGGGATAGCATAATTGTTAGACGCTTCTTTAGTGGTGGTGTTGTCTCCCCAGATGGCGACTGGCCCATACACAGACCGTGAGGCACTCCCGCTGCCCAGCCGAGCTAGCTCTGAAGCGAGACGGAGGTCAAGCTCTGAAGAGGAACTGACTTGCTTAGCGATGTCGACAAGGCACATAGCCAGCGCAGACATACTCGAAGCGGAAGAAGCGATACCCGAGGAATGCGGAAAAGTATTACGGCTATCAATCTTCAAATCCAGACGACTGACCAACGGAAAGACGTCCCTAATACTCTCTAGATAGCCCACAACTTTCTTTTCGAAAGCAGGTTTCTTTTGGCCTTCGAAAGTAAAGGTATAAGAGGGCTTATCAGAGGGCGCATAGGCAACCGTTGTCTCCGTATAGGCTTGACTCAAGGTCAGGCTTATAGAGGGATTGGTCGGTAGCTGCCTGCCATATTTGCCCCAGTACTTGACCAAGGCAATATTAGAGGGGCTCGTCCAAGTAACACGGCCCGGCTTGATAGGATTATTGCTCAATTATTTTTGGTTATTCAGTTCTTCTAATCGGTCCTGCTCTATCCTGTAGGACACATCAAAGTCATCAAGGACGGCATCCAATATATCATAAGTTCCTCTATTGTAGCCTTCTTTGAGGTCATAGCTGTAGAGCTTGGAAGCATTATGCCAATAAGCTGCAGCCAATCGCCCACGTACACCTTTGATGAGTTCATACATGTTTTTGTCGAGTTCCTTTTCTATCATCTTGACCAAGATCTTTCCTTGCAACTTGGTGAGCTTGCTGAGTGGTGCTTCGAAGTCTCGCTTTAGGTCTTCCTGTAGCTTTTTGATGTGCTTCTTACGCTTCCGTTTGTTCATGGTGTTGGTGACGTGTTCTGTCTCCTTAAAGATTCTGATGGCCTCTTTAGCATAAGGATAGACTACAGCGGCATAACGCTTAAATTTCATATACTTCCTGTAATCGGCAGCACTGCTGAAGGTCCGCGGGGTGGTTATGCTGACATCATCCAGCGTCGCCATAATCAGGGTGTCCCCATCCTCGGTAATCATTGCAGTCATCACTTGACCGTCTACAGTGGTCTCAAACATCTCTGGATCTTCGAGATTTTCGTACTTGACGGTATCTATCTGGACCTCCTCTTGAGTAGAGGCACGTGGTATGACCATAGGGTTGACCTGTGCAGTGAGGCCGTGGGCTAGAATCAGGAATAAGAAGGTATACCTCATAAAAATCAGTTTTATTACTGCAAAAACGCTGGTTTTTAGCTAATGTTACTGAACAAATTGTTAACTCAAGATATTTGCCAGATGAGATGGCAAAGTTAGATATTAATATCCTTTAATGATTGTTTAATGGCAGCTCTCCTCAGACCACTATCTTACTTCTTGTCCCTGATAGGCCACCCTCTGCTGATGGTGATGTATCTGCTGATGTTCTACCTTAAGGTCAATCCCTATCTCTTCCCCTATAGCTCCAATAGAGAGATGACGGCCTTGGTGCTGATGATCCTGTTTACTTCTGTCATTATCCCCATCGTTTCCATTTTACTGATGTTGGGGGTGGGCTTCATAGACTCTGTACAGATGCATAAGCGAACCGATAGGGTGGGCCCATTGATGGTGACAGGTATTTTTTATATCTGGATCTACCTCAATATTAGGACCAATAGTGCCATTCCGATACCCTATGCCACTTTCGTCTTGGGGACTCTATTTAGTTTGGCGATGACCTTCTTTGTCAACAACTTCAGTAAGATCAGTCTGCACGCCGTAGGTCTTGGGGGTATGCTGGTAGGGGTATTGCATTTGCTGTTATACAATGGCGGCAATTACTTGAGCTTGGGGCTAGGTAATACGTCTTACAATCTGCATTACGTCGTGGTGCTTATGGTATTGGCTGGATTTATAGGAGCGGTACTCTCAGCGCGGCTGTATCTACAAGCGCATGTCAATAAAGACATCTATGGGGGATTTGTGGTCGGTGTGCTGGGGCAGTTGGTGGCATATGGGTTGTTTTGAGGGTGGAGGAGGATAGAGCTTTGAGACTTATAGAGATAAGCGATGTAGCTGGGACTTTAGGGGTGGAAACCTATCGGTGCGACTAGCTCTCAACCAAAAAGATTTAGGTAGCAAGTATGGGCACATCACTTAGATGACAAATTGTGTAACTTGACGGACTTTATATTGATTTCAGAATACTTAAAAGAAACCTTTAGTACTTCAAAAACTACAGTAGAGAAGCCCAAATTACTCCTCCTCTTCGTCTGCTGAGATAACCTTGTAATATTGTTTTGAACTTAAAGTACAACTAACAAATTCATTGTATTCTTCTTGAGAGAGGCCGATTTGCGAGGCAAGATTTTTTGCTTTGGATTGGCCAAAATTGTTCTTATGAGGATTAGGAATCTTTACAGTACTAAAATACACATCAGATATATAGATTTTTCCTCTCCAATGAGGAGCTCGCTTATTAACTATTGTGGGTGAAATCTTAGTTAGAATTGCTTTACGTACCTCCTTTTCTGTAAAGTTTCGATATGCCATTAAAGAACTAATTGAGATGCAAAACGTTCTTTTAAAGCTAGAGCATTTTTAGAAAGTTGGTGTTTCTTGACGAAGAGGTCATTGAACAAATCATCTAAATCAAATTTCAATTCCTCAATTACCTCAATCAAATTCTCAGAGTACGAAAATACTTTCAAGTCTGGAATAGAAGCAACAAATTGGTTATCCTCTTTCTCCAAAGAAATTCTAATTGGCGATTTAAATTGTAGTTCTGAGGTACAGCTTAAATAATAAAAAACCTCTCCTTCATCAAAAGACTTGTCAATAATATGACTGACTAAACAGCCTCCTTTAAGCTTTTCAACAAATTCGTAGGCAGATTTTTTATTATTAAAAGATTTACTCTCCAATAACAAGACACCGTCAATTGTGATTTTGAAATAATTGCACCCTTCTCCATCACAAACCTCATATATTTCGTCCTTTTCAACATTATTAAGATAATAGGACAAACGAGAAATAGCTTCATTTTTAGAGGTGAAATCAACACTTCTAAATACCGAATATCCTCTGTAATCAAGACATTCAAACCTATATTCAGTATTTTCCTTTATTATTTCACAGGTATACATAGCGGATCTTAAACGAATTATGCTAATTGATAGTTTAAAGATAGATAAAGAGCCTCTGACTAACAAGCGATAATCACGATCTTGCTTCCTTCGTCAGCACTCTCTGTGTACTCATTTCGTTAATAAGAATCAGCAGCTCTATGTTAAATTTCTGCACCGCCCAAAATTCTATAGACGATGTAGAGGCTCATTTGTTTGTGGACATTTTTAATGCTGATCATAAGGTATCAGAACTTATTGAACTCAATGAGGCTGGGGAAACCATAAGATGTTGGAGGTTCAATGATCAAGCTCTGCTTATAGAGGAAATTGATAATAGGCCTAGTTTCTGGCCATATGAGATGGGATGGCATAGTATGGCCAGACCTTCTAGTAAAGTATACACTTTTAAATATAACAACGCTGGCGTGTTGGACAGTGTATTGGAGGTGCACACTTCGGAGGGAGAAATTTTAAATACAACTCATAGATACACGTATCCTAATAAGAATACAATTACTAGAAGCCACAATCTTAACTTAGGCAAGCTAATGGAGTATAATTTTGAGTTCACACAAGTCATAATTGATACGCAAATACAGGAGATAAGAGAAATTATGAAAAATAGCTCTAGTAATTTTGATGATGGATATTTGCAGTCAGTTCAGACATCAAAGTATAAGTATGATAATGAGCGAAAACTTAAAGGCATCAATCACTACTTTAAGGTAAATAATTATCCTTTGAGAGATGAAGGGGAAATGGTGGAGACTCTAGCAGCTCATTCCGCTTATTCCTATGATAATTTAAATAGGCTAGAAAAAATACTTGAACTAGAGTGCGATGAAGAAGGTACAGAGGAGCTGAGTAGAGCATTAACTTTTAGCTACGAGGGAGATTCAAAGTCAATTAGAAGAATCAAAGTGCAGTATGGTAAGAATGTTTCTTA
>CALFUU010000182.1 GCA_937929835.1 uncultured Saprospiraceae bacterium
GGGTTGGTGTTGTTTGACAGCTGACGGGATAATTTTGTTGAGAATAGATAATTAGTCGTAGACTATTTTTTATAAAATGACCAATTAACAGTAAGCGTAGAATATTTTTCGTCTACTGACATCATCGCTGACTGACAACTATTGGTAACTTAAAAGCATTCAAACAACTAGCGTTTTTTGGAGCTTTTTTTGGCAATGCAAAAAAGCGGGAGATAATATATAACCACATATTTCAGTTCTCTCCAAAATATTTTAGTGTACGATAGTAAATTTAGTTACTCATTACGAGAACGGAGGTTTCTCGGCGATGCTCGAAATGAAAATACAGAGCTTAATTCAACAGTTGTTAGCATATAGCTGCAAGCCTCAACAAAACTATTAGTTAGTTGTTTCTGCGAAGCAGTCAATCAACTCTTATTCCTCTCCCAATAATTTTGTTCCTCTACCTCGTCGATAATTTTTAGATAATTGTTGTAACGCAATTCGCTAAAGACACCAGATTGTAGTCTCTCTTTTACGGCACACTTGGGCTCGTTTCTGTGAGTGCAGTCAGGAAATTTGCAATCAGAAGAAGCTTCAAAAAACTCTCTGAAATTATGCGCGACGTCTTGTACTTCGAGATAGTTGTAGGAAAGTGTCTTGATACCCGGCGTGTCGATAATTTTAGTACCCTTACCGAGGTCAAACATCTCAGCAAAGGTTGTTGTGTGCTGCCCCTTACCCATATAGTCGGAGATAACACCTACTTTAAGATCAAGATCTGGTGCTAGCCCGTTGATGATACTTGATTTTCCTACACCCGACTGCCCGCTAAACAGTGTCGTCTTTCCTTCTATAAGCGTTTCTAATTGTTTGAATCCCTTATGCTCTTTGGCTGAGATGAGATAACACTTGTAGCCGATGTTTTCGTAGATATCTTTGAGGTACTCGTACGTGGCGAGGTCATCATTAATATAGACGTCTCCTTTGTTGAAAAAGATATGTACAGGTATATCAAATGGTTCCGTCATCAAAATAAATCTATCAATAAAGCCCTGTTTCAATTTGGGTTGTCGGATAGTAACAATAAGGACGGCCTGTTCTATGTTGGCAGCAAGGATGTGTAGGTAATGTTTTTTTCTAGGTGACTGCCTGATGATATAATTGGTTCTGTCTAGGATTTCTTTGATGGTGGCTGTATCGGCATTGGGTTCCATTTCTATGGCTACTCTGTCGCCTACGGCAAGGGGGTTGGTCACTTTCATTGTACCGAGACGTAGCTTCCCTACAGTCCTGCACTTGATGATGTCTTCTCCTACTTGTACTTCGTACCAGCTGCCTGTAGACCGCATTACTAGACCTTCTATCATGAGGACAAAATTTTATTGTATTTCTTGACCACTTGGGTTAGTGCTGGCATCAGTGTAGGGTCTTTTTCTAGAATATTTCCGACGACAATAATGTCTGCCCCAGCTGCTAGTGCAGCGTCAGCTTCATCGGTAGTCCTGAGCCCTCCACCGACGACTAGCGGTGTGGTGAGTGCTTGAGAGACTTGTTTTATTATGTTAGTATGTACGGGATGCTTCGCGCCACTGCCTGCCTCTAGATAGATCAGTTGCATACCAAGATACTGCCCAGCAAGAGCTGTATTTATTATGGCTTCTGGCTGGCTTTGCGGGAGTGGCTGGGTCTTGCTTATTTTAGCTACAGTAGTCCTGTTGCCTCCGTCGATTAGGAGGTAGCCAGTTGCTATTATTTCTAAGTGGCTTTGGCGGAGGAGAGGCACGCTGTCTACTTGCTTTCCTATAAGGAGTTCTGCATTTCTACCAGAGAGCAGTGATAGAAAAAGTAAGGCGTCTGCTCTGTCGTTAATCTGCTCCGGACTTCCGGGAAATATAAGGCAAGGGAGTGTTGAGAATTCTCTGATGCGCTTAAGGGCTTCTTCCATCTGAGCAGCCGTAGCGGTGCTACCACCTACAAAGAGATAGTCCACACCAGACTGTTGTGCCAGCATCAGCACTTGGATCAATCGAGAGCCTTGGGTAACTTCAGGATCTATCAAGACGGCGATGGCTTTCTGTCCCCGCGTCTTTTTTTTGATGATGTCTGTATATATACCCAGTTGTTATCGTTTATGTACAAACACTAAAAGTATATAATAATCGGTTATTCTATATTTGAAGACACAAAGAACCTTTATGAAATCTAAGTTTAGCCTTACAATTTTTATCCATTTAGCGACTTTACTCATTTGCCTACCCATAATTGCTCAGACGCCAGTAGTTAAACTGAGCGAGGAGTTTAAGTTGGATCGAAATAAGTTTTTTGAGGGGCATCTAGATTCTGACGCCGAGGGGCACTATTTGTATTATTATCAGGAATCCCGTGATGCACGATATAAGACAGCTGTGGTCGTGACGAAGTTTGATAAAGCATTTAATGAAATATGGAGTTATGATTATTATCCAGAAGAAAGGCGCACGAGCACGTATGGACTAAAGACGGCCAATAACAAGTTTTTGTGGTTGTTTGCAGAGGAGCCTGACAGAACTGAGCGCGATTATTTCTTAGTGGCCATAGATAAGAACGGAGACTTGGGTAAGAGGGTCAAGATCAATTCTATTGAGTTTAAGACGAGAGGAGATGAGCCAAATGTAGACTGGTCTGTGTCAGAGGATTCTACTATGGTGGCTGTTGTACAATCTCTAGATCGTAATAGTCGAGATGTTGATTTTGAATATGATGTGACCGTCTTGGATGATGAGTTGGAGGTGTTATGGAAGAGTAGTATCTGG
>CALFUU010000183.1 GCA_937929835.1 uncultured Saprospiraceae bacterium
ACCTAGATGAATATGTCTTTAAATTCAATAGACATAAAATGAAGGGGGAGATATTTAATACAATTCTAAGGCGTATGATCAATTATCCACCAAAAACAAGAAAAGAAATTTTTAGTGTAACTTAAGTGGGTGATTCAGTTAATCAATTTCACATACTAAAAGATTGGCTCCATTGCATACTTGTTCCACTCCTCCAGTCCAATCATTATTAATTGTATTTGATGAGCAAAAATCTGGATCATCAATATGTGTAACTCCACCATTTAGGTTTATCGTAATAACATTATTAGTACAATTTGAAATTGACGGAATATATAAAGCAGGATCGAATCCATTATCTTGACAATGTGATTCCTCTTGCTCAGTTGTCATATTCACTATATTCTCGCTAGAGTTACCTTTTAAATATAATGTTATTGCGCCAGGTGATAATCGGTGCATAATTCCATCCACAAAATTATTGTTGGCATCCTCAATCACAACTGCAGAAACATTATCTTCTGTTGCTTCACAATCTGTGGCATCAATTGCAGTCCTTAAGAAGTACAAATTTTTCAATTTATTCTCTGTTCCTTGAATTGTTATTCCTTGAGCAACATCATTAATTTGCGCATTAGAAATTTCGTTTTGTTTGCTCTCTGAATCAATTGTTATTCCTTCCGCATTTTCTGTCATTCCAGATATTTCTAGGCTTTCCACCTTACAGCCTGTACAACCCTCTAACTCTACAGTAGGTCCAGGATCATGTTTGTATAATCTTGTAGCACTCATATTTTCACCACTCAAAGTAGATTTTCCACTAAGTTTGAAACTAGCGTTATTCGTGAGATTATATTTTACCCTAGAGCCCAAATTCAATGTTTTGTTGTCAGATAAAATAATGTCTTCTGATATTTCTACTGATATGAAATTTTTCTCTGGGTCGACTCTTAGGCAAACTAAATCGTTACCACTGAGAGCTTCATTAATTTGGGTTCCTACAGAGCTGCCGTTTTCTAATTGAATTGTATAACAACATTGTGCATTAGTGTATTTTAAGTTGAAAAATAACACCAAACTTAATATGAGAACTGTTGATTTATTCATAATATAAATTAATTGTGATATTTAACATGAAGACCTCTATCCACCCATTCACATTCAAATAGAGCATTTGGATTAATTCTTGATTCTCTTAAACTATTTATAGGGTGTAAATTAGAATTTGCGGGTGGGCAAAAATATATTGCATTTCTTATTCCGTAATAGTCAAAACAATCATTGGAACTGATCACGCAGTTGATTGGAGGCAAAGGATTCATTGAATTATTTACCAGATTATCATCCTCACAAAGCAATCCATCATCATATCTGTCATAAACTTCAACTCCATGCAGGACTTGATTTTGATCTTCTTCATCGAATATTTTTATTCTAGTTAGAGAATTTATAGCAGGCCTGATGAAGAAGTCTGTTATACTATTATTAAATCTATCCTTACAAGCCGCAGGAATTTCAATAATATCATTAGTACTATTTCTATAATTTTGCTTCTCAAATAAATTCCAAATTCCAGGGTGAAGAAAATCAAGTATTGTAATGTCATTATAATCCGCTGAAGTATTATCGTACCGAACTAAATTGGAATTTGACAGCCCTTTCAAACCCACTTGCAAAAGTTCATCATCATCATTATATACATTTTCAATGGTGCAATAGTCTTCGATCATTAATCGTTGGGGTCCGAACAATGGATCATTAATGTCGCCTATGAAATCGGTAAGCTGTTGATTGAATACATTTTGAGCTTGGGTAGGATTCGTTATATTACTTAGTTGTAAACTGTTAAGGATTTGCCTAACAGTAGATTCAAATCCTATTTCAAATTTCCTATTCGGATCATCTGTGTTAGGAAACCATCCGTTAGGATCAGCTATATGATCTACTACATCATTATCTAATCTCACGGCTGTTGCTTCTAAGCAATTTTTAAAAGTGACATTTGAAATAGTGTTATCAAAGCACCCTGAAAGCCAAATACCATATTTTTTTATTCCAGTTAATTCAATGCCGTTGATATGATTGGCATTGCTTTGTCCTCTTAAGTGTATAGCGGTTGTAAAATCATTTATTTTTAAATCAGATATGTTAGTATGATAGTTAGTTCCTACGTCTCGTGGTCCAGCAATCCCTTCGTTAGTATTATATAGCACTATAGCTCTATCTTCGATCGCGCCTTTTCCGGGGCTTGATTGACTACCCCACTCATAATTTGAAGTACTATTAAGTTCTAATCCTTGAATTTGAGTAAAAATAACCTGTGGTGCTTTACTTGGAGCTACTCCAATTGCATTCAATGCAATCAGGCCTTCAGTCATCGGTACATTAGTTGTTATGACAGAACTGCCTGAACCATCGATAGTGACATTTCTATCATCAATACTTATGCCAGGACTTAAACCATCCCCTTCATAATTAATAAGGCTATTTCTTAATTTTATTGTCTGCCGACCTGCAAATATTGTTTCAGTAAAGAAAAATTCTCCAGATAAACAGATAGTCTTATTGGAATGAATGTCCAATACTTGATTGATATTGAGTATAAATTTATCTTCCTTAAAAGTGAAGGATTGTTGGTCTTTCATTCTTCTGATTCTAACATCCACTGATCTGTAGCATTCTCCGTCTATTTCTTCATAAAACTTGTCCAGGTTTCCACTTCTTAAATATGTAGGATTACTTGGAGGTCTTGGAATAGGATATGGGGTAATAACTACATCACAAGTGCAGTCATCATAAAAAAATTGTGACTTAGCTGGTGCAACGCAGACTATTATTATCGCAGTTATAATAAAAAGATTTTTCATTTTTTCAATTGCTTTATTTGATTATTATCCTTTCTAGAGTATCGAGACTTTCGCCTTTGATATGTACAAAATATACTCCATCCGTTAAATCGGTTATATCAATTTTGCAAACATTATAAAGACTGCATTCTAAAGATTTAACATTTTGCCCATATATATTATAGATGCCAACTTGGCACAATCCTTCAGCACCTTCAATGATTATTTCAGTTGAGGTCGGATTAGGATAAATGGAGTATTTCCTAAGATTTGAATTAGAAGAACGTGGAGAAACTTCATCGGAGATACAACCAATTGAAATTGTATATAGGTTATATCTCCCAGTCTCACGCATTTCAAATAATATCCAATTGCCGTTCTCTGTCGGATGATTAATTTCTTCTTCCTTAAAAATCAAACCACTTGGACTTTCCAGGTACTTTGGGAAAAATTCTGGAGGATCATCATCTAGAACTGCTTCGCTAGATTGGCAAAACAATGAAATGCTAAGTAAAAGTGAAATAATTAGGGGCACAATTTTAAATGTCTTCATAATGACTTGATTTACTGATTATGCTAATTTATATTTGATTGTGCTAATTTATGTTTGATTTTGTTGAGAATTATAACCAGTTAAAGGCATTTAATCAATTGTTAAAACACATATACTTACTAGCAACTATATGTCTTCGATTATTTTCACAATTTTAAAAATCGGAAAATGAAATCTATCTTATTAGTATTGCTTTCGCTTCTTCATTTTTCGTTATCATATACTAGTGCACAATCCTTACCATCCATTACTGAGACTGAATTCAATATAGTGGATTGGTTTGGTCTACTAGAGGATCATTATGCCACCCAAAATGTGACTCCTGAAGACTACCACGAGTCTGCGGATAGTGCGAGCATTTATAGTTTGGCTACAGGTAAGGAACTTTACAGAGAATTATACTTCTACTTAGATAGTATAGAAATAGTCGCAATTAGAGATTTTGATTTCACAGTAGAAGAATGGTTTCCTACTGTCTATTCAAAGTATACTTACAACAAAGAGGGTCTTATGATTGCTCACTCATTACACAGATGGAATGGTGTCACTGATAGTTGGGACGATTCACCATATCTGACTCATGTATTTAATTATGATGAGGAAAACAAACTAATCTCCAGGGAAAGATTTCCGACTTGGACTTTTATAGATAATGCTGAAAGTGACATTGAAATATATGACTATCACATGGATCAGATGTTAAGCATTTCCTATTATGCTGTTCATCCAGATGGATCGTATACCAATATTTCTACGTTCGATCTAAATTATAAGGAAGATAAGCTTGATCACATCTTTGAATACATTTGGAGAGATAATAGCTGGTGGTCTCCATATGACAGTATCTCATATCACTATACCGACAACCAATTGATTAAGAGTGATTATCATACCTATTGGTTCTTTCAGAATGAACCAATAGAATATCGTGGATCATATGACTATATATATGACGAGGAAGGTAGGCTCGAGGAGGTGAATTATTCTACATTTTACGATACACTAACCCAGTCCTTTAAACGAATAGATAAATTTTATTTTAATTATTTGCCTTCAGGGAGCCTAGAATCATGGAAAGGATTTATACCTGGTGATAATGAAGATCAAGGCTGGAATAGTAAGGAATTATCTTTTGTGTATGATGAAGCTGTAGACTTTGGAAGGGTTCGTTATCCGCGATCATTTATTGCCGGATTTAACCAAGTGCCTAAGTATCATAAGATCAAGGAATTCAGCAGATTTGAGATGGTAGATTATGGCACAGGAGATTGGGAACCTGTACCTATAGGAGGCCGTAGACATTTTTATCACTATAGCGAAATAAAAACAAACACTATCCAAGTTGAAGAAGGAGAAGCAGTTATGATTTACCCTAATCCTGTTACAGAGCAACTGTACTTCTCAGAAAACATAAAAGTGGATCGGCTCAGTATTATTAGCTTAGATGGCAAGCTGATAAAGCAGGTCGACAACTTCGAAGGTAGCCGCCTTAAGATTGAGGAATTAGAAGCGGGTACTTATCTGATAGAAGCTATACATAAGGAAGGCAACTGGGTTCGAAAATTTATAAAGAGATAGTACATCTTTTACTTTTTATGCAACCCAGCCATTAACACTCTAATTGAAAATGATATTATTAAATGCATAGGAGTATGAAGAAGGATTATTCTTATACTCTATTCTGTAATACAACTTAATAATAATTTAAAATATGACCTCTTCCTCTATACTGTGATACCCATTGTGATACCCAAATCTTAAAACCTAGTAAATACGGGGCTTTTAGCTTCTAATAGTTGGTACTGGAGGCACCACAAAAAAGACCTTTCAGCGTTTGCTGGAAGGTCTTTTTTTTATGGTGCCGTAAGGTGACTGAACTGTTTCACATAGTTTAGCAGCCGAGAATTTAGGCAGAATCAGAGACTTTACTTTGAAAAAGCAGACAACGGTGAGCAGATCATTGTGCAGCGTGGGAAAGATAAGTCCTATGTATTAACTCCAGTTAGCGAAGACGACTTGTACTTCAATGCCGAAATGGTCAAAAAGATAAAGAAGAGTATTGCTCAAGCGAAAAAGGGAAAGGTCACAACCATCTCTTCATCCAAAGAAATCAAGGAGCTTCTAGGTCTATGAGTTATGACTTAGATTTTACTGATGAAGCCCTGTTGGATATTGAACGACACAAGAAATCAGGAGACAAGACTGTACTAAGAAAAATTGAGAAACTCCTAAATGAGTTAAAAGAACATCAAGAACAGGGACAGGTCAACCCGAGCTGCTCAAATATGATCTAGCAGGCTACTACTCAAGAAGAATCAATCGAAAACACAGGCTAGTTTTATGAAATCAAAGATGAAGTCGTTACTGTATTAGTCTTGAGTGCTCACTCACATTACGGCGAATATATAGAAAGCAGCCTACTCCTTCGGTCGTAGAGATTTATTCATTGATCCTTTAGCCCGCCCACCCTGATCTGATGATCAGGTTCCTTCCTTATGACCAGACGTTTAGTCTGCTCATTCACTACGTGACCAGTCAGTCCCCCACAGATCAAAGGCCACCCACGAAGCAGAGAAGTTGCGTTCGTCGGGTTCCTTGCACATATACTGCGCCATGGAGCCTAAAGGCGTCCACCGTCATCCTTCCAGGAAGACTTGTCACAGTATACGTCTGCGGTCAGCTCCTCACACGTAGCTACTCTGTATAAATGGTGATGCTGAATTTGGGATACATTTCTTTTCCCCAACATTCTCCGACAAACTCAAAGCAATGTGAACTGGCAAAGTCATAGTGGACGACTAAGGAAATTATGTAATTCAAAAAATCGCAACATCCAAGCGAGCAATCAAATTTTCATACAACCACTTACTAATGTCAGCTCACCCCTACCAAAACTTCCACCAAGGCTTCTTCTTCACAACGGCTTCTACAGCTTTTTCTGGAGCAGTTGGCTGCTGAGCAACTGGGGCTGCTGGCTGAGGCTGGGCAGGTTCCTTTACGACAGGCTTAACTTTGGAGAAAGTGTACCCTTGGAATTCTGTTTCAAATAATTCTTCGCAGTCATCAAGACTTTCGCCGAAGTATTTTGTGCTGATATCGAAAACAAAATTTTCGCCGAGCTGATCATCGGCAAATTCCTCTTCGGGCATATCATCGAAGACAAAGATGCGCTCACCCTTTGCATTTTTCTTGGCTATAGAGAAAAGCTCTTTTTCCTCCTCTAGCATCTCTCCATACTCTATGGTAGTGCCTTCTGAGCTGCCTGCTCTCGCTCTTAGTTTTTTGCCATTGTGGACAACGGAGTACCCCCAGAGATTGACGACACTGTGGAGAGCGAAGGTGACTATATCCGTATTGCTAAATTGTGACGACAGGATCCGCTCTGCATCTGAGACTGACTCGCCTAGTGACTCGAGTGGCATATTCTGCATACAGATAATCGTATTTCCCTTATACTGGCCTAGGTATATCCTGTCATCATCAGGATTCATAACCACCTCAAAAGGCTGCTTATCCACTTTCCTCAATTCATAATATCCTAGAGCATCAAATACCTCTTGTACAGGAAGTATTTCCCCTGAATTGATAACAATCATTGATGCCTTCCAGCCCATAGTCTCTGCATTTATAATAGGCGGCAATGATAAGCTAATCACCCCTCTTACCCAATTTTAAAGGTATAGAATTGGGGCTTAAAATGGGGTGCCTGTCCGAATTTTGTCAGAACTTCAAATTGAGGCCTATTACGAGACTCCGTCCCACATCATTAGCAAAATATCGCTGTCTATTGAGATAATCGCGGTATTGCGTATTGAATAAGTTGTCCACTTTCAGATAGCCTCTAATCTTGTACTGAGGGAGTATAAAGTTAGTGGACACTTTGAGCCCAAAGAGGTTATAAGCCTCTGGTGCCGCAAGGAAGTCTTGCTCGTCTAGAAGATTATTTTGTCTGAATACATATCTATTGGTCACTTCTATCTCGGTATCCTCCATATTGAGTGACTCGGTAAGCATACGGGTGTTGTGCCCTCTATAAGTGAGGCTCGCAAATAGACTATTGGGCGGCATAAAGATAAGGGGCTCACCCTGCCCTCGATTCTCCCCTTTGAGGTAACTATACTTTAATAATCCTAACAGAGAATTGCTGATGGTATACTGGGTAGAAACATCGAGACCAATAATATCCGCATCCGCTTGCTCATAAGAGAAAACAGGAAAGGCCCCTCGGATGGTCAACCGAAACTCGTCCTGAGGATTCAAGTATATGTAATCTTCAAAGTATTGATAGTAGCCTAAGACATTGAAGGCAAACTGTGATCCCGGCACCCACTTATACTCTAGCGTATTCTTCAGCGCTTTCTCTTGGTTCAGATTGGGATCTCCTTCCTCTATGCCACTCACCCCTTGATGCAGCCCCGCACTGTAGAGTTCATTGATGGCAGGATTTCGCATGGCATAACCCACATTCCAACTCAATGATTGCTGATCAGAGAGATGCGCTGTCAATGCCACCAGTGCACTAAAATTATGAAACAGATTATCATAGCGCACCACCTCTCTAGGAAAGGATGTTGTCAGGCCCAAGACAATTTGATCCTCTATATCATAACGCAAGCCAAAGTTATAAGTCAATGCATCTTTACTGTAAGTTGCCGTACCAAACAGGCCTGACTTCAATGTTGTATAATTGGGGATAAGAGGGAAGATGCCTGTCTCCGGATTATTGGTATTCTTAGCAAAGGCAGTTTGATTGCCGAATTTTAGCTTCCAATTATTTTCCGTAGTAAATCCATAAGACAAGTCCGCACCTACCGTTGATTGAAAAAGACTAAGTGCAGGTATCTCTGACCGCCCACTCCTTCTGATGTCAAATTCTTTTCGATTATTAACCTGACCAGAGACAACAAACTCTATGATCTGATTATCAGAAATAAAATATTTCGCTTTGGCTTTGGCGAGGTGGTGAGAGACTTCTTGCATAGGAGCTTCTATCTCATCACTAAAGTCAGGTTCTGTAAAAAATGGTTCTTCTTGGCTCAGCGCCCGCTCCAAATCCGTCAAGTTGCTGATATGAGATCCTCGCAATACACCCAACCGCGTATTGAAGGTGCTGGCATAAAAATCTAGAAATATTTTTTCATTGTAGGTCTTCTCTAATTGGATAGACAGATTGGCTTCTTCTAGCCCCGTATTATTGAGAAAGTAGTCTGGTGTCTCTCTATCACCATACCTCTTGAGACTGCCGGTGAGCCGCCAAGCCAAGGCCTCCGAGTATTTGCCGAGACGCGTATTAAGCGTCTGTCCTCTCCCGTTGGTCTCATAGGCATAATTGACTTGGCCGTGCAGGTGGGGTTCTTTGGCGATGCGCTTAGGCTCAGATAGTATGACGGCACCTAAGTTGCCACTGCCGTACTCTAGGGCATTGGCTCCTTTGATGATGGTAATCTTATCTAAGGCAAACGGGTCAATTTCTGGACTGTGATCATTGCCCCATTGCTGCCCACTCTGCGCGACACCATTATTTAATATGATGAGTCTATTGCCATAGAGCCCGTGGACCACTGGCTTAGAGATGCCATTACCATTTTTGAGTAAGGAGACACCCGTTTCATTTTCTAGTAGGCCTGAGATATTCAGATGACTGTTGTCTTCTATGACACTTCTGTTGACTGAGAGATTGGCTTGGTTGTTATAATCCTCTTTTTGCGAAGAGACGACAACAGTACCTAACGATATCGGCGTATGTGATAGCGTGAGATTCAGAATAGTATCTGACAGAATATCACAATGAAACTTCTCGTCTTCACAACCGATATGGGACACTATAATATGATAGTGCCCCATACAGATTTTATCTAAGGAAAAGAATCCTGTCTCATCGGTGGTCGTTCCAGATTGTGTCTCTTGTATATAGAGATTGACATAGGCCAGAGGGGCTTGCGAAGATTCATCTATCACATAACCCCTGATCGTCAGATCACAATCTTGTGCAGAACATTGAAGAAATGCACCAAGTATTATTACTAAAGCAATATAGTAGCCTCTATTGTACAACGATAGAGAAAGTAACTTCTATATCAGACTCGCCACCGGCATTGCTGATGTCTCCAGTAGCGACACCGTCTGCATCTTTCTGTGGCTCGTGGATCAGATTAATCGTTAATGTACCTGTCGATGCATCTCCTGTAGTCAATGAACTGGTTAGTCCGACTGGATTATCATCTTCATCTTGATCTGCATAATCAACAGTCAATCCTGCAACTGTCGACATAAAGAAAAATTGGTGCTCTTCATCTTCTTCCTCCACCTCTTCTGTGATATCTTCAACCGGATCAACTGACTCATTGAGCAACTCTATAGTACCTACATAGGTTGTATTAGCTGATAAGGTTCCACTACTTATCACTGGCGCATCGCCACCGTCTCCATCAGGATCTTGGAAAGTGAGGACCACTACTTCTCCATCTGTTGGCGTCAATGTATAATTAAGCGTGGTAATTAATTCTGGTTCTGGCCCATCTCCCGGCTCCTCTGGATCGCAAGCGACAAATAACACTAGAGAAAAAAGTAAGGCCCATAAGGGTAGATTATGCGTTTTCATATTTCTGATTTTTGTAAATGAGCAATTAAAACCTAACGTAAAGCAAAACTAATTAAATAAATGCAGCAATGTTGCATTTAGAGAAATAAATGCAGCATCGTTGCATCTACTTCTTCGAAGAGTTTCGTTTACTCCTAGACATACCCCATTATATAAGACAACCCGAGACCCCACAACAACATTGGCACCAACCCTAGCTCTAGTCCTGAAAGATGGCCAAATACAAAATCTAAAAAATAGGGTGAGTCATTTTTCAGCAGGAGTCTCCTGAAACCCCTAGACCCTTCTAACCTACTTCCTCCTCTGCTTCACCACCCGCCTAATCCAGTTAGGGATAATCAGCGCACCGATGATGAGATAAGGATAATAGGTGATGAGCCTCCAGAGCAGTGCCGCCACAGAACCTATAGATGCTGAAATGAAATCCTTGAAGAAACCAGAAAACATGATCTCCATCACGCCAGAGCCTCCTGGTGTCGGGCTAAACTGTGTGATGACATACATCGTCTCAGAACGGGCATAGACGAGAAAGTGCTCCATAAAGGACCAATCCACATTGACCAAGGCAAGAATGATAAAATTGACGGCCGCAAACCGAGCTATCCAAGCCCCT
>CALFUU010000184.1 GCA_937929835.1 uncultured Saprospiraceae bacterium
GTACGCGTTACTCACCCGTGCGCCGGTCGTCGCCTAGAGCAAGCTCTATCGTTACCCCTCGACTTGCATGTATTAAGCCTCCCGCTAGCGTTCATCCTGAGCCAGGATCAAACTCTCCATAGTATTGCTCTTTATAGTGCTGCTCCAACAAGTTGGAGCTACTATTGTCAAATTTTGTGTTGTTGTACGCTAAACCTTAAATTTTGTCTTCTTACCTATTAACCTTGTCAATTTCTTTTAACCGCTTCCTTCGAAACGGACGGCAAAAATACTATACTTTCTTCTTATGCTCCAAGTATTTTTAAAGTTTTTTTCAAAAAAGATTTTAAATAAGGTTTAATGAGTTTTTGATAGAATACTTTGCAAGTAAATAGGCCTTCTTGCGATTTTTAATTCGGACTCTTTTTTGGAGTATCGTGCTGAAACTTGTATTACTTATCTTCTTAAAGAGGTTGAAATAGAATATGTAAGCGATGTAAACACCTAGTCGAGCTGACTTAGGCAGGTTTCTGATGCCCTCATATCCGTGCTTGAAATCCAAAGCAATATCCTTCTCAATTTCAATTTTGTCCTCTTCTGTAAAATTTTGGATATCGACTCCAGGGAAATACGTCCGTCCTTTATTGAGATAATCATCATGGACATCTCTTAGAAAGTTGATTTTCTGAAAAGCAGAGCCTAGTGCTCTTGCTGAGCTCTTGAGCTCACTATACCTATCTGGTTGGTCCTTGAGAAAGACTTTTAAACACATAAGACCTACTACCTCTGCTGAGCCATATATATATTTCTCGTAGAGCTGCCTGTCATAGTGTACATCATCGAGATCCATAGCCATAGAGTCTAGGAAAGCCACGATGAGATCCTTGGTAATATCATACTCTGTAACTACTGACTGGAAAGTGTGTAAGACAGGGTTAAGACTTATACCTTCATCAATAGCCAAGAAGGTCTCGTCCCTAAACCGCTCTAGGAGTGTCTCTTTGTCAAAGTTGTGAAAGGTGTCAACGATCTCGTCCGCAAACCTTACAAATCCGTAGATCGCATAAATAGGAGCTCTCAGTTCCTTTGAAAACAACTTAATACCCAATGAAAAGGATGTGCTGTATCTGTTGGTAATGAGCTGACTGCACTCGTCGCAAACTTTGTGATATAGATCAATCATCTGATAGATTTCATTAGTTGTGCAGCAGCTACTTGACCAGATATGATCGATGGCGGAAGCCCTGGGCCTGGCGTTGTTAGCTGTCCTGCGTGAAATAAGTTAGTAATTTTTTTGCTTTTCAAAGAGGGTTTTAGAATTGCCGTCTGATCTAGGGTATTGGCTAATCCATAGGCATTGCCTCGGAATGCGTTATATGTAGACTTAAAATCTGGTACAGCAAAATACCTTTTGAATACAATATTGTCAGATGAGATAGGCTGATTGAGTTGCGATGACATCCTCTTGAGCATTGTCGATAGATACTTATTGTAAAGTGTCTCAGAACCTTGGAGATCAGGAGCAATAGGCATCAGTAAGAAAATATTCTCACAGCCCGATGGTGCTACATTAGGGTCTGTCACGGAGGGCGCACAGGCATAGAATAATGGCTTATCTGGCCATTCGGGTTCCTTATAGATCTGGTGGGCATGTCCATCAAAATCAGCATCAAAGAAGAGGCTGTGATGTTTGATGCCTTCAATTTTCTTGTTTAGACCTAAAAACACCAACAAGCTCGATGGTGCCATTTTACGCTTGGACCAATAATTCGGTGTATAGTTGGCGACCTTAGGATCTAGCACTTCTTGATCAATATGGTGATAATCAGCATTGGACAACACATAGTCACAATTAAAGGATTCTGAAGCGGTATTGACACTCTTTATCTTCCTTCCCTCGTACTCAAATGAGGTTACTGCTGAATTATAATGAAATTTTGCACCTTGCTCTGAAGCTATGCTATGGAAAGCTTTAGCAATTTCATACATCCCTCCTTGTGGATACCACGTTCCCAATTTAATATCTGCATAGTTCATCAAGCTATATAGTGCAGGTGTGTCTTTGGCGGTTGCTCCAAGAAATAAAACTGGAAACTCTAATATCTGCCTAAGTCGATCTTCTTTGACTACTCTGGATACAGCAGTAGACATAGAAGAAAACATCTGTAGCCTAAAGAGACTCTTAAAAACCTTGATATCTACAAATTCAGTGAGCGACTTTCCAGGCTTCCATACAAACTCTTCCATACCCACCTTATACTTGTAGGCGGCTTCGGAAAGAAAATCGTCTAGGCGTGCTCCTGAGCCTTGCTCAGCTAACTCAAAGAGTTCCTTGAGTGCAGAGTAGTCGGCAGGCATATCCATCTTAGAATCTTCAAAAAAGACGGTATAGGAGGGATCTAACCTTGTCAGCGAATAAAAATCTTCTGTTGTGTGTCCAAATTTCTGGTAAAAGTCCTCAAACACTTCTGGCATCCAATACCAACTAGGTCCCATATCGAAGGTGAATCCTTCTGCTTTGAAATAGTTGATCCTTCCACCTGACTTATCATTCTTCTCTAAAACAACTACTTGGTGGCCTTCTTTGGCTAGGGTAGCTGCTGCGCTTAGCCCGCCAATTCCAGCTCCTATCACTACAATTTTACTCATTTGAATGGTTAACGTAAAGAAGAACTTTTTTGAATGAATTATGAAGAGACTGTATGTAAAATAAAAAAAGGCCCAAGTCAGTTGACTTGGACCTTAATAATTTTACGTCTTAGTACTTAGATCGGATAGAATTATGCTCTACCGCCATCTAGCTCATCTTGCAAAGTCTTCAACTCATCCCACTTACCATCGGCTGCTAGCTTAGCTTGTTGCGGCCATGTCGTCGGATTGTGTACTCTGTATCGCGGACCAGCATCTTCGAGTATACCCTTTAGCGTATCAACAGGCGTCTCTGATAATTGCTGGAAGGTCATAATCTCGCTAAGATTCAATAACTCAGAAATTTTAGGACCGATGCCCTCTATTTTCTTGAGATCGTCATCTTTTGCTGCTTTTGCAGGAGCTGGTTCAGCTGCAGCTACAGGTTCTGGCTTAGCCTCTTCCTTTGCTGGCTCTGGCGTAGCAGCTGCTTCTACAACTGGCTCTGGCTTAGCTTCTGGTGCTGGTGTCTCTGCTGCTGGCTTAGCCTCTTCTTTGGCAGGCTCCGGCTTAGCTGCCTCGTTAGCATCATTAAAAGCTCCTTGCAACTGAGAGAAAACCCCTAAGTCTCCAAGTGTCGTTGCCTCTTTCTTAGAATTTTGCTTAGTAATCGCAGATCTTGTTTCGTTTCTCTGCTTAACTTTCTCTGCTTTTACTTCGCCTTCTGCTTCACGGTTGATGTCTTCTAGGTATCTCAGGTGAGATACGATAATTCTCTTATCGTCTCTATTGAATTCGATAACCTTAACTGTCAACTTCTCATCTACACCAGCATTAGATCCATCTTCTTTCTTGATGTGCTTAAAAGGTGCAAAAGCTTCCAATCCGTAAGGTAACTGAACGATCGCGCCTCTGTCCTCTCTCTTTACTATTGTTGCCTCGTGGTATGAACCTACAGGGAATACATTTTCGAAAGTATCCCAAGGATTCTCCTCTAGTTGCTTATGTCCAAGAGATAGCTTTCTCGTATTGAGGTCTACTTCTAGAATCTCTACATCTATCTTCTCCCCTACTTTGGTAAACTCAGAAGGGTGCGAATATCTCTTTGTCCAAGATAAATCAGAGATATGGACCATACCGCCTATACCATCATTCATCTCAACAAAAACACCATATGGTGTTAAGTTCTTCACCTCACCAGTATGCTTAGAACCTACAGGGAAGTTATCAGCCACCTTAGCCCAAGGGTCATCTAATAATTGCTTGATACTTAGAGACATCTTACGCTGCTCTCTGTCTATAGTTACAATCTTAGCTTCGAAGTCTTGACCTAGGGTAAAGAACTCTCTAGCATTGACTGGTTGATTACTCCATGTCACCTCAGATACGTGAATCAAACCTTCAACACCTGGTATGATTTCTAAGAATGCACCGTAGTCTTCTATATTGACAATCTTACCTTTGACAGTAGAATTCTCGACTACATCTGCACCAAGTACCTCCCATGGGTGTGGTTGCAATTGCTTAAGACCAAGTGATATTCTCTTCTTGTCCTCATCGAAGTCTAGAACTACGACATTTAATTTCTGATTAAGCTCTAATACTTCTGAAGGGTGATTGATTCTACCCCATGAAATATCCGTAATGTAAAGGAGTCCATCTACACCACCAAGATCCATAAAGGCTCCGAAGTCAGTGATGTTCTTGACAAGACCTTCTAAGACTTGACCTTTTTCTAGGCTACCAATGATTTGCTCTCTTTGCTCAGCAAGATCACTTTCGATAAGTGCTTTGTGAGAAACGACTGCATTCTTGATGACTTCGTTGATCTTGACAACTTTGAATTCCATCGTCTTACCTACGTAAGAATCATAGTCAATGATAGGCTTGATATCTATCTGAGATCCAGGAAGGAAAGTCTCCAATCCAGACATGTCCACGATAAGACCACCTTTCGTTTTACTGACTACTTGACCTTTAAGGATAGTACCATTCTCGTATGAATCGACAATGTTATCCCAAGCCTTGATCAGCTTAGCCTTTCTTCTTGACAATTGAAGTTGCCCTCTTTCGTCTTCTTTTGCTTCGATATAGACTTGTATCTTGTCACCGACTTTCATATCGGGTGTATCTCTAAATTCCGTTAGAGATATCAATCCATCAGACTTGTAGCTGATGTCAAGTAGTACATTTCCGTCATTTATCGCAGAAACAGTTGCATCTACAAGTTCGTATTCAGAAATGTTATTGAGAGATTGCTCGTAATCTTTGAGGTAATTCTCAATTTCTGATTCTGAATAATTTAACTGGTGCTTATTGGTCTGAGACCAGTCAAAGTCGTCGTGCGGAGTAGATTTGAGTTTAGCATTAATGTCCTCAATCTCTAATTCTACGGTCTCTGGACCTTGATCTTCGATTTTCTTGAGTGTTGGAGCTAAATTTTCTGATGATTCTTCGATTTTATCACCAGTATTTACAGGATTCTCGTTTGCCATGAGAAATCAGGTTTGTATGCAACTAAAGCTAGTCGCAGGGGTTAAAAAAGAGCGCAAAGGTACAAAATTTATTAAAAGGAGGCAGAATGAATTTTATCATAAAAAATTAGCCGCGTATTGTTAATTTGGAATCATCGAAAAAAGTAAAAATGGAAACAGCAAAACCGTGGTTATCGAGTTATCCGTCAGGAACTCCTGTAAAAATAGATAGTTCTAAGTACCCAACACTTCTGAAGTATTTCAATGAGGTACTGGAAAAATACTCGCAACGAGATATGTTCTCTTCTATGGGTGTCAAGCTCTCATTTAAGGAACTGGATCGTATGAGTACCCAGCTGGCGGGCTATTTTCATAGCAGAGGACTTGAGCCAGGAGATAAGATTGCGATTATGATGCCCAACATACTGCAGTATCCTGTAGCCCTTTTCGGTGCTTTTAAGGCGGGGTTGGTCGTCGTGAACACCAATCCATTGTACACACCTCGTGAGATGGAGCATCAGTTCAATGATAGTGGCGTCAAAGCAATAGTCATCGTAGAGAACTTTGCCAGTAATCTGGAAAAGATACTCTCTTCTACTTCGATCAAAACTATCATCACGACCAGTATTGGTGAGATGCTAGGTATGAAGGGAAAAATGGTAGACTTCGCAATAAGGAATGTCAAGCGGATGGTGCCTAAGTATAATCTGCCCAATACTGTTAAGTTTCTTGATGCGGTCAAGTATGGTAAGAAATTTGAAATAACGCCATTTGACAACGGCCCTGACACCGTGATTGTACATCAATATACAGGTGGTACAACAGGAGTCAGTAAGGGGGCGATGCTGACAAATAAAAATTTGGTCTCCAATATGCTGCAGATTAGAAGCATGATGGATCCATTTTTAGGTGACATCGAATCTCCCGCGATACTAGCACCGCTGCCGCTGTACCATATCTTTGCCTTTACATTGAATTGTCTTGCGACGATGGACGTTGGAGCCTTATCTGTTCTGGTCGTCAATCCGAAAGATTTGAAAACTGTTGTCAAGGAATTTGACAGATATACTTTACATGGTATGACGGGAGTCAACACCTTGTATAATGCATTGCTCAACAATGCTGACTTTAAAAAAGCGAACTGGAAGGAATTGCGCTTCGTAGCAGCTGGCGGTACAGCTCTACAAAAGACAGTTGCAGAAGAATGGCATGCGATGACAGGACAATGGATATCCGAAGGCTATGGGATGACTGAAGCCTCTCCAGTAGTGACAAGTAACCCTAAAGGTGCTAACAAAGTCGGTACAACTGGTGTACCTGTGCCTTCTACAGATATCAGAATCGTCGCCGAAGATGGCACTGTCTTACCTCAAGGAGAAATAGGGGAAATACAGATCGCTGGACCTCAAGTTATGCTGGGCTACTATAATAAACCTGAGGAAACGGCTAAGACCATTACTAAAGATGGGTGGTTGTGCTCAGGCGATATCGGGCGACTCGATGAAGATGGATACTTACAAATAGTGGATCGTAAAAAGGATATGATCTTGGTGTCTGGCTTTAACGTCTATCCTAACGAAATAGAAGATGTCTTATCTCTGAATAAAAAAGTACTTGAGTGTGCTGCCATCGGTGTACCAAGTGAACGGTCTGGAGAAAGTGTCAAGGTCTTTATCGTCAAAAAAGACAAGTCACTTACTGAAGATGAGGTTATCGCACATTGTAAACAAAACCTTACTGGATACAAAGTCCCTAAGGCTGTAGAATTTAGAGATGAATTGCCGAAATCGACAGTCGGTAAAATACTGAGGCGGAAGCTGAAGGACTAGAGGTTTTTTTAGTGCAGAGTTTTTTTAGTGCAGAGTTACTAGGTCTTTTTTAGATAAAAGATAATAGAGCATAGATAATAGATCTTTCTTAGTGCAGAATTACTTAGTGTAGAGTGCAGAGCACTTAGTTCAGAGTGCAGAGTCTTTTTAGATAATAGATAATAGAGCATAGATAATAGATCTTTCTTTAGTGCAGAGTGCAGAGATACTTAGTGCAGAGTGCAGAGTTAGGGGTAGGTCTTTTTAGATAATAGATAATAGAGCATAGATAATAGATCTTTCTTAGTGCAGAGTTACTTAGTGCAGAGATACTTAGTTCAGAGTGCAGAGTAGGGGTAGATCTTTAGATGATAGATAATAGAGCATAGGTAATAGATCTTTCTTTGTCCGTCCCTGATATAGGTTGACCGTTTTATACTAACTATTTACTAATGAAAAGGTAAAACGCGTCAGATCTAGACGTAGATTTATTGAAGAATTCAAACTTACTAGAGACAAGGAATACGAATCAGGAGAGTTTACTATATTGGAATTAGCTAGGATGTATACTATTACGCCAGCTGTACTTTACAGATGGATATACAAGTTGTCTAAATTCAATAAAAAAATGTAGTCATTGTGGAAAGCAAGGATAGCAGTTCCAAAAAGCTAAAAGACTATGAAAGACGTATTGTTGAACTTGAAAGAATCGTCGGTCAGAAGCAATTGAAGATTGACTTTTTAGAGAAGTTGTCTGAAGTGGCACAATCAGATTTAGGTATAGACCTAAAAAAAAATACCGAATCCAAACTCTCCTCTGGTTCCACGAAAATCTCAAAAAAGTGAGCTACTCAATGAACACCAATAAAAAAGAGGCTATTCATTTCTGAATAGCCTCTTTTTTTAAGTCTATCTTTCTGATTACTCAGCGACCAGCTCTATGTTTATTGTTTCAGAAACTTCTGGGTGGAAGTTAATGACAGCAGTATAGGTTCCTATTTCTTTAGGATCATCTGGAAGCGTAATCTTCTTTCTTTCTACATCGAGATCAAACTTGTCTTTAAGTTCAGCAACGACCTGTACGTTGGTTACTTTACCAAAGATCTTACCGGAGGTACCTGACTTGACACCAATCTTAAGGGTCTGACCAGAAATTTTCTGAGCCATTGCTTTGTATTCGTCTAGTCTAGCATTCTCCTTAGCAGAGATGTCTGCTATGATCTTGTCTAGTTTGTTTTGATTAGTGGGGTTAGCAATTACTGCATAGCCCTGTGGGATGAGGTAGTTTCTCCCAAAACCCGGTTTTACATTGACTACGTCATGTTTATACCCAAGGTTATCCACATTTTGTAATAATATCAATTTCATGATGAGTGCCTTAGTGTATTGGGTTATTTAAGTAAGTCAGCTACGTAAGGAACTAGACCTAAATGTCTTGCTCTCTTTACCGCTACTGCGACTTTCTTTTGATACTTCAATGAATTTCCAGTAATTCTTCTCGGCAACAGTTTGCCTTGAGGATTGATAAATTGCAAAAGAAAGTCAGGATCTTTGTAATCGATGTGTTTGATTCCAAATTTCTTGAATCTGCAATATTTCTTTTTGTCCTTCCCTAGATTAGGGTTGCTTAAGAATTTTATATCGTCTCTAGATGCCATAGCGTTCTTATTTTATTCTTCTTCTCCTATTGCTTTTCCGCCCACTAATTTTTCTTTCATCGCATTCAGTTGGCTCCACTTACCATCTGCAGCCAATTGTGCTTGATCTGGCCATGTGCCTGGATCCATCGTCTTGAATGCTGGACCTCCTTTAGAAAGGATTTCTTTGATTTCACTAGGCGTTGCTCCTGATAACTTAGCATAGGTATTGATACCTGCTGTGGTCAACAACTTAGATGCTTTGGGACCAACACCTTCAATGAGTGTCAAATCATCTTTAGCAACTCTGTAAGCTGGCTTGCCATCTTTAGAATCTTTTTTATCGCTGTCCTTAGACTTCTTAGCTGAACCAATGAGACCATTTCTCTTGTCTTCATTGTACTTGACAGCGTACTTGTCTAGCTTGACGGTTAGGAATCTCATTATGCGCTCATCCCTTCTCATAGCCAGCTCGACCTTAGGGATCATAGCGCCATGTTCGGATTGGAATTCAATGCACTTGTAGACACCAGAGTTCTTCTTGTTAATGGGATAAGCCAGTTGCTTGAGGCCCATATTGTCTACATTTACGATACTCGCACCCTCTTCCGAGAGTAGGGTTTCGTAAGATTTCGCTGCCTTGTTCGCTTCATCACCAGGCAGAACTGGGTCGATGATGAAGGTAATCTCATATTGTCTCATAAGACTTTGAGTAATTATTTAAAACATCATTTCAAAAAGGAGCGCAAATATAGGGGTTTTTGGCAAACAAGAAAGACTGCATCCCTTATCCTCCGAAATTGTGATGAAAAAAGAGGAAGAAACTCGTTATAATGTCAGCCAGCCTTATATTTATGCATATCATAAAAGCAAAGAAGATGAAGAATCCTGTACTATACCTCGTACTCGTAATAGGTCTAATGACAAGTTGTAAAGGCCAGCAAAAGTCTCAATCTGTCCCCCTCGGTGAGAACATAGGCGCCACAATCAGCAATCCTAAACCAATAACTATGACCGAATTGATGGGCCAGCTCTCTCAACAAGATACTGTCAAGACCCAACTAAAAGCCAAAGTGGAAGGCGTATGCCAAGTAAAAGGTTGCTGGATGAATCTCGTTGATAATAGCGTGGAAGAATCTGTATTTGTAAAATTCAAGGACTACGGTTTCTTTATCCCACTAGATCTCGCTGGCTCCAATGTCATAGTCGATGGCATAGCCTATCGTGAAGTCACTTCTGTAGATGAACTCAGACACTATGCCGAAGACGAAGGCAAGAGTGCAGAGGAAATCTCCAAAATCACAGAACCAGAGGAGGAACTTAAGTTTATGGCTGATGGGGTCATCATCCTGAAATGATCTACTAATTTCTATTGATTGTAATACCTCCACAAACAGGTGATGGTGGTGTCCTACAACTACTTCCTAAGCAACTTTACCATAGTCTGGATATCAACGTGATCATTAATAAGCTCTATGGCCTTAGAGATTTTCCAAGGGGTACGTCGGTTAATCTTTACCTCAAGTTTGCTGATCTTGATGACGGCACCAAAGGTGTCTAACTCGGTCCTTATAAGTGGTAAATTATGCTTGTTGATATATTCTAGACTAGCCGGAATAATAGGTTCTTTTCCTGTAATGATGACGCCACAAAGTGGGCTCTCCTCAAATCCCTCGGCTTCAGAAATAGAAATTATTCTGGAGATAGCTTCGTCGAGCACACGAGAACTGACGACCAACAGATTGTCTTTAGATTTTTTAAGAGACTCTGGATCTACAAGTGAGCCAGCCAGTATCTTCTCTACCTTATTGAAGCCTTTTTCATTATTGTATTCTATAACACCACCAACGGTCTTAGCAACTGTCCAGATCAATGGATAACCCAGTGTATTATCATAAGGTACGACTCCGAGTAATCGTAGATTTTGTTTGTCGAGCCATATCTTAACATACTTTTGGACCATATCCATTTTGGCTGGAATAACCTTGTTGACGATGACTCCCATTATCGGCACGTTGTGTTCTCGAAAAAGACCGAGCGACATATTGAGCTTATCGATGGTACTCCCTATACCCCCTTCTACAACCATAACGACTTGTGCATCGAGGAGTTTTGCTACAGTAGCATTGGATACATCGGCAACTGACCCTACCCCTGGATGTCCTGTCCCTTCAAATATAATCCCATCGTGAGACGCTTCGAGTTGCTGGCGGGCCTCAAGTATAGCGGAAGATAAATCTACGGCACCGGGGTTGTCAAGGTACTTAGAGGTGGAACCCTTGCCGAGTATCACGGGACTGTGGATGGCTGGTTCTATATCTAACTTAAGCAAGTCTGCAAAGAGTACTGCGTCCTTATCAACTACTGAGTTCTTAATTTCTACGTGTCTTTGGCCCACAGGCTTACAATAACCCGTGTTGATACCTGCTTTTTTAAAACTGGCTGCTAGGCCTAAGGTAGAGGTTGTCTTACCGACGTGCTGACTTGTCGCAGCGACATATAAATTCTTAAGTTTCATAAAGGGGAATATAGGGCTAATTAATAGAGCACCATCAAGCTGTGGTCCTCAATCGTAAGTAAAGTTGAAATTACTAATTCTTTGATTCTAAGTACTTTTGGTACTTATTATGAAAGGAGCAAATGATCGTTTAAGCAAGTTCAATTGGCAGGTCGCATTCCTGCCCATATTGATGATACTCTTTAGTAACTTGAGTGCTCAGCATATCAATGGTATAACCGCAGTGGCTACTCCCACTAGTTATCAAGGTAATCCCTATGAGCGGCTATCAGAGACCAATGCCAACTGGGTGTGCCTAGTCCCTTATGGCTTTTCTAGAGTGGGAGAACCCGCACTATGGTACAACGTGGATGGACAATGGTGGGGAGAGAAGCCCGAAGGCCTCATCACGAACATAAAATTGGCCAAAGAAAAAGGACTAAAAATATTTCTGAAGCCACAAGTCTACGTGCCTGGTGGCTGGCCTGGCTCTATCGATTTCAAAACTGATAAAGAATGGAAAGAGTGGGAAGCCAACTATAAAAAATTCATTCAGCTCTATCTCGACATTGCCATAGAATACGACGTCGAGATGTTTTGTGTCGGTACAGAATTTAAGATTAGCGTGGCGCAACGTCCTCAATTCTGGAAGGAGTTGATTGGTGATATCAGATGCCAATATGTGGGTAAGATGGTTTATTCTTCTAACTGGGACAACTATGAGAATATAAGTTTTTGGGAAGACTTAGATTACGTAGGCATCAGCAGCTACTTTCCATTATCAGAGGTTGCCACTCCCACTCTTACAGGCCTCAAGAAGGAATGGCAAAGCAAGATGAAGCCCTTAAGGAAGTATTACCGAAAGGCAGGCAAGCAAATCCTATTCACTGAGTATGGTTATCTATCCGTGGATGGCTGTGCTGGTAAGACTTGGGAGCTAGAAAAGAAAGTCCACGATCTGGCTATCAATGAGCAAGCCCAAGCTAACGCTTTTGAGGCCCTATACGCCAGTCTGTGGGAAGAAAATTTCTGGGCGGGAGGCTTTATATGGAAATGGTTTCCAGAAGGTATGGGTCACGAAGGCTATGTCCCTAGAGACTATACACCGCAGGACAAAAAGGCAGAGCGCATTATCACCAACTGGTTTGGCAAAGACTCTTCAGAATCTCAGTAGATGAAAACTTATAAAACAGTAGCAGGCCTTCGCCGGAATCTCGCCAAAGAAATGGCCAAAGGAAAAACCATCGGTTTTGTACCTACAATGGGTGCACTACATCAAGGCCATATGTCTCTGATCAAGCTGGCGGTACAAGAAAATGACATCACCGTCTGTAGTGTCTTTGTTAATCCTACCCAGTTCAACGAAAAAGAGGATCTCGATAAATACCCGAGAACCTTAGAAAGAGATGCAGAGATGCTCAAAGAAAATGGCTGCCATTACCTCTTTGCGCCTGGACCGAAAGCCGTCTATCCAGATGGTGCTGAAAAGTCTGTAGACTTAGATATCTCAGCGCTTACACAACATATGGAAGGGCCTAATAGACCTGGCCACTTCGAAGGTGTGGTGCAGGTGGTACATCGGTTGCTCGAGATTGTAGAGCCCGATCAATTATATATGGGGCAGAAGGATTTTCAACAGTTTAGCATTATCGCCCATATGCTCAAGACGCTTCAGATGAAAACTAAGCTAAGAGTCTGCCCTATCATAAGAGAAGCGGATGGACTGGCTATGAGTTCCCGTAATGTAAGGCTCAAGCCTAGCATCCGAAAGCGTTCTACCATACTCTATGAAGCCCTGACTTATATTAAGGATAACATCCACAAGAAAAGTCCTAAGACTCTAGAAAAGAAGGGCTTAGAGATGGTCAGCATCGCAGACTTCAAGCCAGAGTACCTCAAAATAGTAGATGGCTATACTCTGGAACCCATTAAAGATAGCAAGGACCACTCCTATATAGTGGCTTGTACGGCCGTATGGGCAGGTGAGGTGAGACTCATCGATAATATGATTCTGGTGGGATAACCTCGGTAGCCCTTTGCTCAATTCCGTTACTAGTGTGGTATGCTTCATTAGACTCTTACCTATAATTAAGTAAAAAATATTTTTGGCACAGACTTGTCATAAGACCCTACAAGAGAAGGAATTACGCATATAACTTAAAGCTAATGTGATAATAATTCGTTAAAAAAATATACTCTGAGCAACCTTTGGAGCACGGTTTGCATTATAAGGGTGAAGTTGTTCTATAATGATTGGCTAGTGTGTGAGACTCCCGTCTCAGCACTAGCTTTTTTCTTTTTAGGCATACGCTGTGAAAGGACTACTCCCAGCTGCTTCTGCTACTTTCTATACTTCTCAAGGGCCTGCACTGAGCGAGCAAAGTGAGTCGAAGGTGAAGGACCCCCTCCCGCTAGCTAGTTTCAAGGTTATATTCATTTACCAAGGCTTCGAAAAATTCTGTAGTAACATTCGTTCTCTCTTTTATTTAAATTTGTGCCATGTTACTACAGATACACAAATCGAAAATCCATAGAGCCACTATTACACAGGCTAACCTTAATTATGTCGGATCTATTACGATAGATGAGGATCTTATGGATGCCGCGAATATCCTCGATGGAGAACGCGTGCAGATTGTCAACAACAACAATGGCGAGCGACTAGAGACCTATGTGATCACAGGTGAACGCGGTTCGGGGGTTATCTGTCTCAATGGGGCTGCTGCCCGTAAATGTGAGCTCGGCGATATCGTTATCATCATCTCTTATGGTTGGATGACTCCTGAAGAAGCCAAGAGCTACAAAGCAGTAACCGTCTTCCCTAATGAGAAGAATCTACTCGCCTAAGGCCCTTCATTGAATAATCGGCTAAAAACAATTCTCAAGTTTGTTGTCTTTCTGGGCGTCGGCTTGTTTATCTTCTATTACCTCTTTAAGAATTTTGAGACGGCCTACCTCGAGGACTGCACACTCAAAGGAATTCCGGAGGCTGAGTGTTCCCTTTTAGATAAGATCATCAGTGACTTCAAGTCAGTAAAGGTCATCTGGATCATCGCAATACTTATCGCCTATATGGTCAGTAATCTGATGCGGGCTTTGAGGTGGAACCAGATGTTCGAACCGATGGGTTATCAGCCTCGAGTTATCAATACCTTAGGCAGCTTGATGATCGGTTATTTTACCAATCTTGCCTTCCCTAGGATCGGAGAACTTATCAAAACTGGGACCCTTTCTAGATATGAAAACATTCCCTTCGAGAAAGTTATCGGTACTGTGGTCGTGGATAGGATTCTAGATATCCTAGGCTTGCTGGTAGTCATTGGGATGGCACTGGTATTATCATTTGGCACCTTTAAAGACTACTTTGCTCAAAACTTTGTGGCACCCAGCCAATCCACTCTCGTCCTACTTGGTGTAGTGGTCGTGGGCGGATTGATTGGTCTATTTGTGCTGAATAGAATTCTGCAAAGTGGCAAATTTACGAGCCCCCTACTCCTTAAGATTAGAAACTTGTGGGAAGGCTTTAAGGATGGTCTGACCTCATTGAAAAAGGTTAAGAATATTCCCCTGCTCATTTTCTACACGGTAGGTATCTGGGTGATGTACTATCTGATGACTTATCTCTGTTTTTTTGCCTTTGCCCCGACAGCACACTTAGGTATGGTGGCGGGCTTGGTGGTCTTTGTCTTTGGTACACTCGGGATGGTCTTTCCTTCTCCGGGTGGGATGGGCAGTTATCACTTGCTCATCAGTCAGGCACTGATCATCTATGGCATCAATGGTGCAGATGCTTTTTCCTTTTCCAATATTATCTTTTTTGCGATAAATGTTTTTGGCAATATCCTAATCGGTATATTCTTCTTTATCTTGTTACCTATCATCAATAGACCTCGACTTGTACGGCAAAATCATAGCGCCTGATCAGGCACAAAAAAGACTGCTCCACATTAAAAGCCTCAATACCAAACTGGTATTTACCAATGGATGCTTTGACCTCTTGCATCCTGGGCATATAGAATATCTCATAGCGGCAAGAGCCCTCGGCAGTCAACTGATCGTCGGTGTCAATGATGATGCTTCTGTCTCTAGACTCAAAGGACCTTCCCGCCCATATAATACGCTACAGGACAGGATGGCTATGCTCGCTGCTCTCCAAAGTGTCGATTATGTTATCCCTTTTTCTGAAGACACACCGCTAGAGCTCATCACTGCTATAAGACCACACATCATCGTCAAAGGTGGCGATTATACGCCTGACCAAATGATAGGTGCTGACCTAGTGCAGGGTTATGGGGGTGAGGTGGTGATATTACCGTTTAAGGAGGGGTATTCTAGTAGTGCTTTAATTAAGAAAATTAAAGAAGGTGGCTTCTGAATTGGGCAATTACCCGACTTAAAGGCGCCCTATATTTTTACCAACTTATAAGTTTCTAAGGTACTGTCTCCTTTTAATACTTGTAAAATATAGGTGCCAACACTTAAATGATTCATATCACAATAAGCCTTACCAATAATCCCAAAATCTAAACTCACTCCATTCAGATCATACATACTGTACTGACAACCAAGCCAGCTCTCGGGCATAATTAATCTATCACTAAAAGGATTTGGAAAAAGTATTCCGTCACTGTTGTACTCATCGGTACTTGTACTCCATTCATCACACGGAGGGTCTCCCGTCAATCGTATATTGATTGTCTTTCCATCCAAATTCAGAAAATCATATACTCTTAATTCCAGTGTGATACTATCACTTACGGGTATATTGTCTAATCGTAATACACCATTGGAAAAGGCACTTAAAAAATCTTCATCAGACAAATTTTGCGTGTTGTGTATGACAACTGAATCCGTCATATTCCCAGAGATCGTCAGATCTTGAGTATCAAATCTAAAATAAGAATCTATGGGAGCCTGGGATGCGTGGATAGATAAGCTATCTATGGGACTACCTCCGTTTATCATTTCAGAATTGAGCGCACTAAATAAAATATTACGTGACTCACATCTTGGGATATCAAGAAAGACATCTCTTTCGGTTGGTGCTCCATTCTCATTACTCAAAAGAATCTGAAAAGGTCGATCTACAACTTCAAAACCTCGACGTAAGCCCATAGGACACAGTTCACTATCCGAATCAAATTCTTCTCTGTAAATAGGAAAAAAAGGTCCATCCCACGGATAGACCCTTATCACATTATTTTCTTTTGAAATCCACCTTGCAAATTCTGCAGTATGGCCTATACAACCATACTCGCCAAAAAGAGTACCTATCTCAGGTCGAAACGATTTTTGAAAAACCATCTCTTCTGAATCGTAAATATAAACATAAGGGTTTAAAGCAGTTTCTAAACAGTACGTCGTGTCCATACACTCAAAGCAATCACTTATGGTAACGAAAATACCATTATCTGTCGGCTGATTAATTACACTAGCAACTCTTGTATCTACGTCAATGCTTATAATTTTTCATGCTCCGAACTTCAACAATTGCCGACCTACCAAACTAAATCCATCCATTCCACCACATAAGCCTTGACATTCATCAAGGTCATCATAATTCAGACTTACCAATAGTTCTTCCGAGCTTGAACTACTATTATACTTTATAACTTCTAACCCTCTTTCTCCTAAAGTATTG
>CALFUU010000185.1 GCA_937929835.1 uncultured Saprospiraceae bacterium
CATCATCGGACTTGGTGTCGTGCTCTACCTCGTAGTCATTCGCATTGAGTTGCGTAATCAGATTTTCTGAGTCTACCAGATTCTTAGAGCACCCCAAGGTGATGACACTGACTTTGTTCTTCTTGTTCTTGGTCTTCATAATTAGCTGCAAAGATAGGTCTTATCGTCTGTATGTAGGCTGCGTAAATTCATTGGTCGAAAACTCAGTCCTATAGCAGCATCAGGTCCGCTTATATCGCTCTAACAAGGCTATTCTTAGTACATTTAACTTGTTAATATAATTTATGATGAAAGCAATCCTTATAACCCTACTCCTCCTCATAGGTACTATGGCCTTTAGTCAGTTTACTGTAACTGCTCGTTACTTTAACAACAACTCTGTAGGTATAGACCTCAACTTTGGGACGGACAATACATTGAATCAAGGCTTTGAGTTGGATCTGGGCTACTGGTTTAGACTTAAAAATAAGCGTCTGGAGTTTATTCCAGAAGTCGGTTATTCTCTTTATTCTGGGGCGACAGAAACGACTGCTTCAGGATTTAATGTCAATCTGAATGTATTGATCTATCCATTAGACTTCCACAACGACTGCAACTCTTGCCCAACTTTCTCTAAGGAAGGCGGGACCATCAAGAAAGGCTTCCATTGGATAATTACACCTGGCTGGTCTAGTTTCAATCTATCCAATCCAGATGATTTGGTGATTGCTTCTCAGCCAGTTGGTGCTAGTGAAATATCTACTTTTAGGATTGGGGCTGGAGCTGGACTTGATATCGGTGTGACTAACCTTCTTGCACTAACCCCTTTTGTAATGTTCAATATTGGAGAGGAATATGACTACTTCGGCATAGCAGAGGTTGCAATACAACACTACAGACAGCTGCATTTTGGGCTGAGAGCAACGCTAAGATTAGATAAGGATAAGTGGTAGTTAACGCCTGAGTTGCTTAGATAACTCCCATAAGACCATCCCCGCACATACAGCGACATTAAATGAATGCTTGGTACCATATTGAGGAATCTCTATGGCTTTATCGAGTAAGGGCAAGATGCTGTCAGAGAGGCCTTTGACTTCATTACCCATAACTACGGCTATCTTAGGATCAGCTGACGTCTCATAGGTATCTAGTCCTATGGAAGCATCTGTCTGTTCTATCCCCAAGATGGTATATCCCTCTTGTTTTAGATGTCGGACACATTCTTCTACAGAATCTATGTACTCCCAATCTACCGAGTCGGTCGCCCCTATTGCTGTCTTATTGATTTCTTTGTGTGGGGGTCTTGCCGTGATGCCTGTTAAGATTAATCTTTCTAGACCTAGGCCATCCATCGTTCTGAATATAGAACCAACATTCATCGCAGATCGGATATTATCTAACACGACAGTGATGCTCAGCTTTTCAGCCTGCTTATAATCTGATAGAGATTGTCTACCGAGCTCATTGAGAGTGAGCTTGCGCATAGCCTAACTTGATAAATTGTACGCCAAAGCTGCTTGAACAAAAGAGACAAATAGTGGGTGGGGATTTTCTACGGTGCTCTTCAGTTCAGGATGAAATTGCACACCTATGAAATAGGGATGCGAAGGCACTTCGATGATCTCAACCAAACCAGATTCTGGATTGACACCTGTTACTTTCATACCTGCTTCTATCAATGGCTTCTTATAGACATTATTAAACTCATAACGGTGGCGGTGGCGCTCACTGATCTCAGTGGTCCCATAAGCCTTATAAGCAATAGACCCTTTACTCAACTTGCAAGCATAGCTACCTAGACGCATGGTACCACCCTTCTTGGTGACGTCTTTCTGATCATCCATGATATCAATAACGGGATCAGTTGTTTTGGGATTTATCTCTGTGGAGGCTGCTTTTTTGAGTTTGAGGATAGATCTAGAATACTCCACCACGGCTGTCTGCATCCCGAGGCAAATCCCAAAAAATGGAATACCTTTTTCTCTAACATACTTAATGGATCTAATCTTACCGGATACCCCGCGCTCACCAAAGCCTGGCGCTACGAGTAGCCCATCAAGACCACCCAACTTATATTCTATATCTTCTTTATCCAGTTGCTCTGAGTGGATAGGCACCACTTTGACTTTACATTCATTGACCGCACCTGCATGCACAAAGGCTTCATAAATAGACTTGTAGGCATCTGGATACTCGTTGTACTTACCTATCAGTCCGACGACGACTTCGTAAGTGGGGTTCTTTAGTTTACCTAGAAAGTCTTTCCATTGGGTGAGCTCAGGGGCTGTTTTGTTGGGTAGCTTCAATTTCTTGAGTACACGACTATCTAGTTTTTCCTTAAGCATCAAGAGTGGAACATCATAAATGGTCTTAGCGTCTAGGGCTTCTATAACGGATTTTCTATCAACGTTACAGAAGAGTGACAGCTTGTCTCTGACCTCATTGGGCAAGGCATGCTCTGTTCTACACACCAAGATGTCCGGTTGTATTCCAGCTTGCAAGAGTTCCTTTACGGAGTGTTGCGTAGGCTTGGTCTTGAGCTCGTGGGCTGCAGAGAGGTATGGGATAAGTGTCAAGTGTACACAGAGACAATTCTCGGTACCCAGTTCTTGCCTCAGTTGGCGCAATGCTTCCAGATATGGCAGCGATTCTATATCTCCTACTGTGCCGCCTATTTCTGTAAGTACGATATCATACTTCTTTTGCTCTTGGAGGCGCACCCTTCTCTTGATCTCATCAGTTATATGGGGAATCACTTGCACCGTCTTACCCAGATAGGCTCCTTCTCTTTCTTTATTGATCACAGTCTGGTAGATTCTACCTGTGGTGATATTGTTGTCTTGGGAAGTAGGTGTATTGAGGAAGCGCTCATAATGCCCTAGATCAAGATCAGTCTCTGCTCCATCCTCTGTGACATAGCATTCGCCGTGCTCATAGGGATTCATTGTACCAGGGTCGACATTGATATAAGGATCTAACTTCTGAATGGTTACATTATAGCCTCTTTCTTGGAGAAGCTTAGCCAGGGAGGCTGCTATTATGCCTTTGCCGAGCGAGGAGGTAACTCCACCCGTAACAAAGACATACTTGGTCTTAAGGTCTTTCTTTGAATTCTTCACTACGGGATGTAAAGATAGCCCATTATTTAACTGTTCAAAGTGCGGGCTGTACTGATTGACCTACATGAGATTAATCTAGTCTAGGTTTTTGTCTATTCCGCTTTATTTCTGATCTGAAGCTCTTATCTTTTTTGATTTTGGCTTTTGCATTCTTACTGATTGTGGTAGGCTTTCGCTTTTTCTTTTGGACAAGCGCTTTTTTTATCAACTTAATAAAATTGGCGGTAACACGAATTTTATTCTGGAGTTGATATCTAGTGGCTTGACTGTACATCGAAAGATAACCACCCTTGTCTATACGCTTGGCATACATCTTTTTGATGAGCTTTCTTTGTTCTTCAGTTACCGCTTGAGAGTTATCTATAGACCAACTGAGGATAACCTTTGTCTCTACCTTATTGACGTGCTGACCGCCACTACCTCCAGAGCGGGCAGTAGTATAGCGAAACTCCGACTTAAGCTTTTCTAGATCAAGGGACTGCAGATTAGCAACAGCCACCTTCTTCAGAACCATCAACTGAGCCAAAAGGCATAGATCCTCCACACCCCTCGAAGATCCCGTAGTGGGTATCCCAAGTACCGATAAAGTCGAAATGGGACTTGTAACGGGTATCGTGCAGCATCTTGTAAGTGTTACCGCAGACAGGCATCACCTTACCCTTAGGGAACTCGTGGTGATCATCCAAGAAGAACGATTCTCCTATGTGTGCTATTCCACCTTTATATGCGACAGCCTGACCATAATCTTCACAGTCTTTTTCGAGACCATCTATCTTAAACAATCTGTAGGTCACAGAGTAGAACTTAATGTTTCCTACGCGTTCTTGCAGGACTTCGTTCTCTATAGTTATCGGGCTATTACTGACAGCACGAGGATCTGTAAATCCTGCCTTGGTCGCAAAGGTTAGGAAATCATTCCAGTACAAAGCTCCACTAAGACACTCACCCCAAAGCACCTGATCTTGTCTGAGCATTTCTGGGATACGTCTATCACTATAGACATCGCTGAAATACATTTCGCCACCTGGTTTCAGTAGGTCGTATACGTCATTGAGGACTTTCTGCTTATCCTCTACTAGATTGATAACACAGTTAGATATGATCAGGTCAAAGCTGCCCTTCTCTAGCCCTAACTCCCCTATTGCATCTATATTACCCTGAATGAACTTGACATTGCTGGTCTTATAACCAAACTCTTCAGTGTGATAGTCAATGTGTTTTCTTGCGACATTAAGCTGCTCAGTAGTCATATCTAAACCGTACACTTCACCAGTTTCTCCTACTAGCTGAGCTGCTAGGTAAACATCTCTTCCGCTACCACATCCCAGATCCAGGATCTTTAGTCCTTCCAGTTTGTCGGGCACTGTCAGACCACAACCATAGTACTTAGCCATTACCTCATCGTGAACCTTGGCTAGGGCATCTTTGATATATTGTGGTGGCGCTTTGAGTTCACAGCACGCATTGGTTTTGAGGTCTTCTGAGCTTTGTAACTCCTTTCCGTAATAATCCTTTACGCTATTATGTATGTCTGACATTGTTACTTTTTTTCTGGTGCAAAATTAAGTTAAAATAAGATATGCCTATTGTCTTTGACTATACAACTCTAATAAAGCTTATTGGTTGTAGAAAGGCCTATTTCGCCAGCGTCGATGATGATAATCTTAAGAAAATTTATTCTCCACAGAGGCCCTTATATATGGAATACAACTCTGAAAATCAGCGAATATCTTCTCATTACCCACCAGATCAGGAATGATATCAATGCGCTCCAACATATACTTGGGTTGTTCTGTCAGGCCAATGAATATAACGTCGATGTTCTGACTGATCAATTCCTGCAATATATCTTCTAAGGCATACAAACCAGATTGGTCTACATAGGACATCTTCTCCATCCTCATAATGATAGTGGATGCCGTACTTGGAATTTGCTTAGACAGTCGTTGTATATCGCTGGTGGATCCAAAGAACAAAGGACCCTTTATGTGCTTGATAAATACTTCTTCTTTGAGGTTGATAGGAAAACTAGATTCATCCTCCCACGACTCTTCTCCTAGCTCCTCTATTCTAGAACTCTGAGATGTCAGGTCACCAATCTTCTTCATAAACATCAGAGAGGCCATAATGAGACCTATACCAACAGCATATACCAAGTTCCAAATCGACGACAAGACCAAGACTATCAGGAGTATAGCCACCTCCTGCTTGGGCATATACGGAATGGCCTTAAGACCTTTATAATCCATTACACCTATACCCACCGTAATCAAGATACCCGCTAGGACGGCAGCTGGAATCTTGGAGGCGACAGGTCCTAGTGCCAATAAGATGACCAACAATAAGACCCCAGCTATCATACCGGATAGCTTGGTCTTTCCTCCTGCCTTGATATTGACAACTGTTCTAATGGTAGCCCCTGCACCAGGTATGCCGCCAAACAAAGCCGCTATCGTATTACCGATACCTTGTCCTATAAGCTCTTTGTTGGGCACGTGACGCGTCTTGGTCATATTGTCCGCGACCACAGACGTCAATAAGGAATCTATAGCCCCTAACAAGGCCAAGGTTATAGCAGTAAAGATATAGGGGGTGATCTGTGTCAAGCTGAAACCTGTGATGATTTCCATATTGGGCAAGGGAATTCCACTCGGTATCTGTTCTATAGGTCTGTATGGTAAGCCTGCTGCTATAGCCACTCCAGAGACGACAAACAAGGCCACTAAGGTACTCGGTATGGCTGTGGTAATTCTCTTGAAACCGAAAATGATGATAATGGTCGCTAAGGCGAGCAATAGCTCTAGATAGTTGATACTTTTAAGAGCTCTTGGCATCACCTTAAGAGCACCAATGACACCTGAAGCCTCCTTGCCAGCCAGTGTTTTAGACTCCTTGAGTATATCGGCTTGGGTGATATTTTCAGCTTTTACGATTGTTTCTTTGAAGTTTTCTAAAACAAGTATGCCTTCACCTGCCTCCTCCTTCAGTATGTTGTTTAGTATGATCTCCTCTGCAAATGGCTTGAAATTCTCAACGTATGCTGTATCCTCCTTTGGATAATAGCCTATAGCAGGTAGTATTTGGGTAATTAAAATTATCACGCCTATGGCGGACATAAAACCAGAAACCACAGGATACGGTATATACTTGATGTACTTCCCTAACCCACTCAATCCTAGCACTATCTGAACCAAGCCGGCAATAAGGAAAACGGTCAATATTACAGGCAGAGCCTTGGACACCTCTCCATCACAGGCGGCTACGATACTGGCGATCACCACCATACTTACTGCGGTCATAGGGGCTGTAGGCCCAGATATCTGCGTATTGGTCCCTCCAAATAAAGAAGCAAAGAAACTAATGAAGATGGCACCATAGAGCCCCGCGCTAGGGCCTAAGCCTGAACTTACACCAAAAGCCAGGGCTAACGGCAAGGCCACTATACCAGCTGTAATGCCTCCAAAGAGATCACCTTTGAAATGCGTAAAATTGAATCCTAATTTATTGGTCTTCATCTTGTTTAGTGTCTACGTACAAAAATAAATGCTAGTCTTAAATTCTTACCCTACATGAACTAGGAATGGCCCAAGCAATTTTATAAATACTGCTGCTCTATAAAAAGCATAATAACTGTTTAGAAAGGACTTTTGCAAGTATAATTAATGATAAGTGAGCACATCGTGTACGCATCTATTATTTATGATTTTCAATATTCTGATCCTAATAACTTAAGTGAATCTAACAAATTAGCACACATCTGCAGGTAAGTAATAATATGCTTCATATTTTCATAAGAAAAGCACGTAATTATGGTGAATTGTATTCATTGTGATGTCAGTTCTAGATAGTCATATAAATCTAATGAAGTGAATACTACAAATGGAATGTTCTTGTTAAACTTGCACTTTTTTAATACATAACATTGAGTTAACAATAGAAAAGTATTTTTATGCTCTATTGGTATAAAACTCTACCAATAGCATTTTATGCGTAAAATAATACTAGCAGCACTAACTGTAATTATAGTCATATTTAGCACAGGCTTACTTTCGGCGCAATTTATACCGGCTAAGTTTGGTAAAGGGCTGAATATCAACGGAGTAGACTCCACTTTTCAACTTAGAATCGGATTCAGGTTTCAAAACTTAATAGTAGCTGAATGGGACTTAGCAGATGAGGCTCAAGGTTTCGTTGCTGACAATGACGTCAATGCTTTTGTACGAAGATCAAGATTGAAATTTGATGGATGGGCCTACACGCCAAAACTCAAATACAAATTAGAGCTAGCCTTATCTAATAGAGATAATGGAGGAGGAGGTAATAGCCGTAATTTCAACAATGCTGCAAATATCATCTTAGATGCCCACGTTACGTACAATTTCTATAAAGGTTTCAGCGTAAGATTTGGTCAAGGTAAGTTAGCCAGTAATAGGGAAAGGGTAATTTCCTCGGGTAACCTACAATTTGTAGACCGTTCAAGGCTCAATTCCCGATTCAATATAGATCGAGACGTATTTGTAAGATTAGGTCACAAGCACAAGATAGGAGACAACTTTATAATGATAGAAAATGCGTCGATTTCTTCTGGAGAAGGAAAAAACCACCTGACAGGTTTTAATGGAGGCTTCGGTTATACTTATAGAGTTGAGTTTCTACCTTTCGGTAGTTTTCAATCTAAAGGAGATTATGTAGGGTCATCTATCAAAAGAGAATCCACTCCAAAACTAGCTGTAGGATTTACCTATGACAACAATAATGATGCTGGCAGAACGAGAGGACAAAATGGTAGCTTTATTACTAATAGCGAAGGAGATATAGTCGGCAAAGACCTCAATACTTTTTTCGCTGATCTTATGTTCAAATACCAAGGACTCTCAGTTATGATTGAGTATGCCGATAAGGAAGCAGAAGATGGACCAAATGTATTTGACGTAGATGATACTATTATAGGAACGTACTATACTGGTTCTTCATATAATATTGCCACGGGATATATGTTTCAAAATAATATAGAATTTGCAGTAAGATATACAGATGTAAAAGCGGATGCTGCCACAGATGAAAAACATTATACTGTAGGACTTAATAAATTCTTTGTTGGCCACAAACTAAAGTTACAATCCGATTTTTCTTTTATAGATAGAGCAGAGGGGCAAAACACAACTATGTTTAGAACACAGTTAGACATTCACTTCTAGCAATACAATAGACCAATAAAAAAAGACACAAAATGCGAAAGTCAATTCTCCTTATTCTGATTCTTTTTATTTGCTCTCCATTTATGGCATTCGCTGGTGGAGATGAGGCTTCTTTCGGAATAGGCACCTTGATAAATATTGCAGGATCCCTTGCTTTCTTTATATTCGGAATGAAGATGATGAGCGAAGGTATCCAAAGAGCAGCAGGTTCTCAGATGCGGAATATTCTTAGGAGTATGACAAAGAACAGGTTCTTAGGAGTGTTTACAGGATTTTTGATAACAGCTCTCGTCCAATCCTCTTCTGCGACGACAGTGATGACTGTATCTTTTGTCAATGCAGGACTATTGTCACTTATAGAATCTGCAGGCGTTATGATGGGTGCCAATATCGGTACGACCGTGACAGGTTGGATCATTGCTATCCTAGGATTCAAGATTAAGCTGAGTGCTTATTCTATACCCTTATTTGCAATTGGTGTTCCGTTGATGTTTTCTAAGGTAGGAAAGAGAAAATATTGGGGTGAGTTCTTAATAGGTTTTGCTATCTTATTCCTTGGACTTTCTTATCTCAAAAACTCTGTACCCGACTTAGGTGGAGAGGCGTTGGCCTTTGTAGAAAGCTGGGCGAGATTTGGAATCTTTTCAAGAATACTATTTGTAATGGTAGGCGCGCTAGTTACTGTCATAGTACAGTCTTCAAGTGCAGCGATGGCCATTACATTGACCTTGGTCTATGCTGGATGGTTGCCTTTAGAAGTGGCTGCTGCAATGGTTTTGGGAGAAAACATTGGAACGACGATTACGGCAGAGCTAGCTTCTATTATTGGAAACACTGCCTCTAAGAGATCGGCAAGGATACATTCCTTGTTTAATATCATAGGTGTCTTCTGGATGGTATTATTACTGCCTTGGGTAATAGAATTCCTCACGACTTTCGTAGAGAATTTCACTGGCATATTTGAGAGCAATGCAAAGATTAAGACTTCTGACTTGGATCAGACCAACACAATCAATACTTATATTCTTGCCGCTTTCCATACGACTTTCAATATCCTCAACGTGGCTCTACTTATAGGATTTGTGCCTTGGCTTATTAAGATGTCAATTAAGACAGTAAAGGAAAAAGCTGGAGAAGATTCTGTAGACACTTTAAAGTTTATTAATGCTGCAAACAGAACACCGGAATTGGCAACTGTAGAGCTTCAAAAGGAAGTGGCTCGTTATGGAGAGATTACCACACGTATGTTAGGATTTAGCAAACAACTTCTCAATAGCTCTGAAGACAAGGAGAAATTAATGTTGATCACTAAACTCAAAAAATACGAAGACATCACCGATAAGTTTGAGAAGGAAATAACAGAGTATATTACCAATCTGTCTGATAAAGAAATGACCCATAAGACGAGCATTAGACTGAGAAGTTTCTTTAATATCTGCAACGATATGGAAAGAATCGGTGACATCTTCTACCAATTTGCTAAGTCAATGGAAAATAAAATAAATAGAAAAATTTATTTCATTCCTGAGCAACGTAATCAATTAAATGAGCTATTCGCTATTGTAGAAAAGTCCTTTGATGAAATGAATTACAATCTCAACTTAGATTCTTACGATTCAGCTACATTAACCAAGTGTTATGAACTCGAAGATGAAACAAACATCCAAAGAAACACTATGAGAAAGTACAATCAAGAAAAGATTGGTACAGAAAACTATGATGCTAACGCTGCAATGATATTTACAAATATGTTCTCCTCTCTGGAAAGAATAGGTGACCATATAGTTAACATCAATGAATCTGTAGCTGGAGAAATCTAATAGCAATAATTATGGAAAGTAAAGTCAAAGAAGTCTTTAAGTACTTTTCTAAGTTAGGATTCGTCGCTTTTGGTGGGCCTGCAGCGCACGTGGCTATGATGCAAGATGATCTCGTGGAGAAGAAAAAGTGGCTCAGCTCAGAAGAGTTTCTTGACTATATGGGCGCCACCAATCTGATTCCAGGCCCTAACTCTACGGAGATGACAATGCACTGTGGATATCACCGTGCAGGTGTAAAAGGCCTCTTTATAGGTGGTATGTCTTTTATTATTCCAGCAGTCTTAATCACACTACTCGTCGCAGTCTTTTTTGAGAGCATCAGTGAGTTGGCTTGGATTGAGCCCATTATCAATGGTATCAAGGCCGCAGTTATCTCATTTATAATTGGTGCCGTCTACAAGTTAGGTAAGAAAGCCTTAAAGGAACCTATCCATTATGTGCTGGGTGCTCTTGTCGTTGTGGCTGCGCTCTTCGGGATCAATGAGATCTTCTGTATCCTAGGTGCTGGCTTACTAATGTTACTAGTCGGATTAGTATACAAGAAAAGAGACACGCTTAGTATGTTTCTGTGGCCTTTGCTCTTTATGGCTCCGATAAACTATTCCCACCTCAAGCTTTTCTTAATCTTTCTGAAAGTAGGTTCTGTATTGTTTGGGAGTGGTTATGTGCTCTTTGCTTACCTCGATGGAGAGTTGATAGATGGACTTAACTGGCTGACCCACGATGATCTAGTCGAGGCGATTGCGGTAGGTCAGATGACGCCTGGACCTGTCCTATCTACGGCTACATTTATCGGCTATAAAGTCGGTGGATTTGGTGGAGCGGCTTTGGCCTCACTAGGTATCTTTCTTCCCTCTTTCTTTTATGTATGGATACTTAACAATTATGTCCATAAGATGCGAAAGAACAAAATACTCAAGCGCTTTCTCGAAGCAGTCAATGTTGCTGCAGTGGCTGTTATGCTCGTCGTCTGTCTCAAAATGGGACAGAGTATTCTCGTCGATTGGCAGACCATAGTGATTTGTGTATTGAGTTTTGCAGCCTACTTTGGCATCAAGGGACTAAATACTTTATGGATAATTGTGGGTGGTGGTTTGTTGGGATATCTGTTGAGTTTCTTGTAGTATACTATCAGAATAGTTTAGTGCAACAAAAAGCTTTCGATTACAACATTTAGAGACTCGAAGATTACACCTTCATCTAAGTTTAGATTCTAAAGAAGCTAAGGCTTAACAACGATGTGAGATAGTACTTAGATTCATTCTATATTTGTTACTCAAACTAATTTGTTGTGACGGAGAAACTAACATACAAGGGGTTTACAGGATGTGTCCATTTCTGTTGTATCGATAAGATATTCTTTGGAAAAATCGAAGGAATCAATGATCTCGTAACTTATGAAGGACAGACACTTCTCGAGATAATAGATTCTTTTAAAGAAGCTGTATATGATTATATATACCTTCTCAACTAAAACCAAATTTGGCGCAATACTACAAAGAAGGCTTCCTCCTACAACTTATATTTTATGCAGGTTTCTGGGCTGTAGATGAGTATACTGGAATGTTGATCTGCACTATAATGGCTATAGTGATAGGCGGGCTCTTTCTATTTTCTTTGGTTGTAGAGCTGGTACAGAAATCTAAGGTCCCCAAGAGTTTCTTCTATTGGATGGGCTTATCGGCCTTAGCACCCATAATCATTGCCGTTGGATTCACCCTATTATTCCAAGGGGATTTTAACTGGCTTAAAGACTGAGGCCAAGACCTCTCTTTGCAAATACTTAAGTCTTTCTCTTCTTCTTTTCAGCTGCAGGAAATAGAATGTTATTGAGAATCAGACGATATCCTGGAGAATTAGGATGTAGGCTCAGATCTGTCTCAGGATCGCCGACAAAGTGTCGATAATCTTCTGGATCGTGTCCACCATAGAATGTCCAAGTACCATAGCCCCTTGTACCGTGCATATACCGCGCTTCGTTGATAGCATTGTTCTCTCCTAAGATCAGAACATCTGACTTGATGAGCTCCTTAGGATAGGCTGTAGTCTGCCCCATAAATCCCTTAATCGTCGTCGTATGATTCTGAGTCAACATCGCAGGGATCGGGTCCCATTTGGCACTAAAATCAAAAAGAGTGAAATAATCATTTTTGGGATTCAGCTTACGCTTGTTGTGATCTATAGATGAAAACTCGTAGACCATAGGGCTCTTCTCTAGTTCCCAATCCTTAAAAGCAAACGTTTTGCTGAAATCAATCTTGGAGTCGAGATTGTCATCCTTGCCGTCACCATCAAAGATGTCAGCGCAGATATCGTGGCCTTCGCAAGCGAGCGCTATGTCATAAGTATCCGTAGCAGAGCACATTGCAAACATAAAACCGCCACCCTCTACATATTCTCTTATACGCTTAGCAACTGCCAATTTGAGTTGAGATACTTTACTGAATCCAAGGTCAGTAGCTAACGCCTCCATCTTCTGCTGATTGGCTTTGTACCAAGCTCTGGAGCCGTGAGCAGCATAGAACTTTCCGTATTGACCTGTAAAGTCCTCGTGGTGTAAGTGCAACCAATCATATTGCGGTAACTTATCATCTAAGACTTCTCGATCATAAATAGTCTCATAGGGTATCTCGGCATACGTCAGAACCAACGTAACGGCATCATCCCAAGGCTGCACCTTTTCACCTTTAGCATTGAAGTCAGGGGTATAGACCGCAATTTTGGGGGCCTGCTCTAGCTTTATTGTCTCTTGATTCTTTTCTGGATGGGCAATTTTAGACCTAATCTGGCCAAACTCTCCATCCGTTATGACTTGATAACTGACCCCACGAACCTTGCACTCCTTCTCGAAAGTAGAGTTATGCTTAAACGCGAAACTGCCCCCACGATAGTTAAGCAACCAATAAGCCTCCTCACCAGAGTCCAGTACCCAATAGGTAATACCGTACGCTTTGAGATGATTTTTCTGACCATCAGGGTCCATCGGTATCAGTATATAGGAAGCTTGCAGACTAAGAGCAAAGAAAACACAACTTAAAAATGTTACCAGTCGTTTCATTTATCGTATATATATGAGTACAATATTAGTACATAAATAGGAACGTCGACCCGAATCTCTGAGTTTTTAAACTGGGAGTCTTAGCGGATTCTTAACACTTTACTCATTAGAACTCAGATATTCATACATTAGCGTATTATTTAATATCTATTAAGGGAAGAGAAGCCCTCAGAAAGAGAATAAGGGATTAAGAAACAAGGATTGGAGAATTTACAATTATCATACCCGGGATACTATGCGATTGGGATTGTCGTCGTCGCTATCCTATTTGCCTTAGGCCTCTACGCTAGAGATAGGCGGATCAAAGAAAATATCAAGTGGCTACCCTATCTATTGGGAATGCTGAGGTTCTTGGCTGTACTTGGGATTTTATTCTTGCTGTTGACACCATTATTTAAGCGGTTTGTTTCTGAGAAGCAGAAGCCTGTGATCGTTGTCCTTCAAGATCAAAGTGCCTCGATACAAGCATCTACTCAAGCATCCACATTAGAAGCTGTCGAGAGCGGCCTAGGCAACTTTACTAGTACCATCTCTGAAGACTTTGAGATCGTCGACATCCCCTTTGGAGAAAACTTTGGCTTGACCCCAAATGATACGATCGATGGACAGTCCACCAATATGTCCAAGGTACTCGAATATGTCTCAGAAACCTTTGAAGATCAAAATCTAGGTGCTATTGTCTTGGCGTCTGACGGTATCTACAATGAAGGAAAAAATCCGCTCTACGCCAATATGCAATTGAGTGTACCGCTCTACACCATACCTCTAGGTGATACAACAATACGGACGGATATACTGATAAAGAATGTCTTACACAATAGAATCGTCTACCTCAATGACAAATTCCTGATAGAAACTGACATCCAAGCTTATAATTCTAAGGGTGCACGTAACAGCGTAACCCTGTACAAATACTTAGGAGACAAGCAGACCAAAGTTGAGACACAATCATTTACTATAGATTCCGATAACTACTTTAAATCTTTCAAATTTGAATTGCCAGCAACCACTGTCGGCAATGTCAAATATAGGGTCAGCGTGGCCAAACTGAACAATGAAATCACAACGACCAATAACTCTAGAAACATCTATGTAGAAGTCTTAGATGCAAGACAAAAAATTCTCTTATTGGCCAATGCGACACACCCAGATATCAAGGCCTATAAAAAGATCATCAAGTCCAATAAAAATTACGAACTAGATATTGTTATGGCGGAGGAAGCACCCGCTTCAATAACTGAATACGACCTTGTTATACTTCATAATCTACCGAGTGGTCAGCATAAGATCAACGGTGTACTAGATCAGATTAAGAAGAGTCGCAAGCCTGTCCTATTTGTGGCTGGGGGTGATAGTGATTTAGCACAGTTCGCCAGTCATCAAGATGTTATTGCTGTGAAAGGTGCTAGCGGAAGTATGAATGATGTTACTGCAATTAAGCAATCGGATTTTGATTTATTTACGCTAGAGGAATCTATGGCCTCAGAGTTAAATGCATACGTACCACTTAAGGTGCCCTTTGGTGAATATGCAGCAACGGCAACAGCTAAGGTCTTACTCAAGCAACGTATAGGCAATGTAGAAACGAACTACCCGCTTCTCGCCTACTCTGATATCAAAAACCATAAACAAGCTGTCTTATCGGGTGAAGGTATATGGAAGTGGCAATTGTATGAATACCAGGAATTTGAGTCTTTTAAAAATACAACACCCCTACTACAGAAGACCATTCAGTATCTATCACAGAAAAAAGATAAGCGGCAATTCAGAGCCTATGTCAGCAAAAATGTCTTTAAAGAAAATGAGTCTGTCAGCTTCGATGCACAATTGTACAATGAAAACTATGAGCCGATCAATGTACCAGATGCACAGTTGATCATTAAAAATGCTCAAGGAGAAACCTTTGACTATCAATACACCAAGTCCAACAATGCCTACTATATAGACGCTGGTAGATTTGCTGAGGGCAACTATACCTTTAACGCAACGACTAACTATAACGGCAAGGACTTATCTGCTACTGGAAAATTCAGTGTAAGAAGTCTAAAGAAAGAGACTTATGATCTTACGGCTAAGCACAGTTTGCTTAACGATTTAGCTAAACAGTATGGCGGCAGGATGATTTATCCAAATGATCTAGCCTCACTTACCCAAGAGATCCGTAACAATGATAGTATCAAACCAATTATACATCAAAAAGCAGAGACAACACCAGTCTTAGACTTATGGTGGCTTTTACCTGTACTTTTAGTTCTACTTATTGTCGAATGGTTTATTAGACGATATTTTGGAAACTATTGACGAGGTCTTTTTTGTTTACAAATTTTAAGAGATTATCAACAAATAAAAAATGAGAGGTTTAGTAAGACTACTAGTTATGTTTGGTCCAATGATAATGAATCAGGTGACCAGATATCAGAGAAATAAACAAAGACGCCAACCCCAGCAACGGCCACAACAGTATCCCCGACAGAGAGGAATGGAACAACCTGATCTTGGTGGCAGAAGAGGTGCACCTCCACAACAACAACCAGCTCAGCAAAAAGTATATAAGGATCTTAATAAAGAGCTCGGTAGAGATGGCAAAGGTAGAGCAGTCAGCGCAGAGGAGAGAGATTTCAACTTAAAGGAAGAAGACATAATGCTCACAAAAGATGACCTTAAGCATTTTGAAGAGAACAATAGAAAAGTAGAGCAGCTAGATGATGTATCCTTAGATCAGGCTACAGAAAAAACAAAGAAGACGCCGTCTGAGCCAGTAGAAGATGACTCTGACTATGATGAATTTTTCGAATCGTAGTGACTACAAATAACTCAAAAAAAAGGAGCGGTTCGAAATTCGAGCCGCTCCTTTTTTTGCATATAAATATCTTTCACTTTTTAATTCAATCGCTCAAAGATACCAGCGATACCTTGTCCACCACCAACACAAGCAGTGACCATACCATACTTCTGATCTCTTCTACGCATTTCGTCTAGCAACTGGATAGTAAGTTTGGCACCTGTACAACCTAGAGGGTGACCTAGTGCAATGGCACCTCCATTGACATTGACAATTTCTGGATCTAAGCCAGACTCCTTTATAACGGCAAGAGCTTGCGCAGCAAAGGCTTCATTGAGCTCTATCTGTTGGATATCGTCTAACTTAAGATTGGCTTGCTTCAAGGCTTTGGGGATAGCCACACAAGGGCCAATACCCATATACAGCGGATCTACTCCACCGACAGCGCAAGAAACCAACTTAGCTATGGGCTTAAGATTGAGCTTCTTAACAACTTCCTCACTCACGACTAAGGTAAACGCAGCACCATCAGAGGTCTGTGAAGAATTACCTGCTGTAACAATACCCCCTAGCTTAAATACAGTTCTCAACTTGGCCAATCCTTCTAGACTAGTTGTTCTTCTTACCCCTTCATCCGTATCAACGACGTGGCTGGTCTCTACTCTTTTGCCATCTTGGACAAATATATTTTCTACTGTAATCGGTACTATCTGATCTTTAAAATTTCCACCATCAATTGCTGCAGCTGCTCTCTCATGCGATCGTACAGAAAAAGCGTCCGCCTCTTCTCTTGTGATGTTATACTTTTCTGCCACAGCCTCTGCCGTATGCCCCATACCGACGTGGTAGTTGATGTTTTGTAAATTGGCCTTATAACTAGGAGCCAGCTTGTATCCCGTCATAGGTATCATACTCATACTCTCCGCTCCACCAGCTATGTAGATATGACCAAAGCCCGCCTTGATCTTACCGACGGCCATTGAAATTGACTCAAGACCTGAGGCACAGTATCTATTGATCGTAATGCCAGGCACCTCTTTTCCGAGTGCTCGAGCAGCTATAAGTCGACCGACTTGGAGACCTTGCTCGCCTTCCGGATTAGCACAACCGACAATAACATCATCAACCGTGATAGGGTCTACTTCTGGCACTGACTCCATCAGATATTTGATGACATCTACTGCGAGATCATCCGATCGATAATTTTTAAATCCACCCTTCTTCGCTTTTCCCACTGCTGACCTATATCCTGCTACTATATATGCTTCCATTTTTAATTTAGACTTTAGATGATTAATTTTTTTAGATCTCAGGATCTAGTTTCTAAGTGGTTTGTTGTGCATCAAGATGTGCTGTATTCTATCGAGAGTTTTCTGATTACCTAAAAGCGATAAGAAGGCCTCTCTCTCAAGATCTAAAAGATATTGCTCACTTACTTGTTGCTGGCTTGTCAGATCACCGCCACTAATGACAAAGGCTACTTTTCTAGCAATCTCCACATCATAATCAGACATATAGTTACCCAAGCGGAACTCGTTGATAGCCGTATACAAAGCGGATAGACCAGTACGTCCAAGAACAGTCACATCCTTTCTAGGGACAGGGGCTACATAATCTTTGGCCAGATCTAACACGAGCGCTTTGGCCTTTGCAATATTCTTCGTCCCATTGGCTGTTACGATGTCTTTACTACCAATCAAGAGACTATGATCAAAGGCTTCGTGTGCTGAGGTCGCTACAGTTGCCGTGGCGATAGGCTTGAAGTGATTAATCAATGTTGGTATCTGAACATCCCCTTCGAAATAACTGTCTGAAGCTCTCAGTGCCATCTCTTTGGTACCTCCTCCTCCTGGAATCAATCCCACACCTACCTCTACGAGACCGATATAGGACTCCGCAGCATATACACCACCGTCAGCGTGCATAGATATTTCACAACCACCACCAAAGACATAACCTTGGGTAGCAACAACCACTGGCACCTTAGAAGTTCTACAAAGCATCGTCAACTGCTGGAATCCATTGACCATTTCATCCAACTTATCGAACTCCTTCTGCATCGCCATCATACCGACTGGCATAAGATTAGCCCCTACAGAAAAGTTGGTTGCATTGTTACCGATAACGACACCATTCCAGCCCTCTTCCTCTGCTTTAGTAATAGCGTCACGGATAGCTGAACCGATACCTTCACCTATTGAGTTGCTCTTACTGCGGAACTCTACACACATCACACCGTCACCTATATCGTGCACCGTACACTCACTATTCTTGAGGATAGGCTTTAACTCTCTATAGGCATCAAGATTGATGGTGCCCTCGGTTCCTGGTACTGGCTCATAGCTTTTAGAGGCCAGGCTGAAATATTTCTTTTGTCCATTTTCTAGTTTGTAGAAATGGTTATGGCCACTGGCCTTCATTTCACTGACCCAAGTCGGCACCTTGTATCCATTGGCTTCTATCAGCTCGATACCTTTTTCTAATCCGATAAGATCCCAATATTCGAATGGTCCATATCCCCACATATAGCCAGCGCGCATAGCATCATCTACAGAGTAGTACTCATCAGAAATTTCTGGAATTCTTTCTCCTGTATAGCTGAATAAAAACGCGAAGTATTCATTGAGAAACTTGTACTCTCTCTCATCTCCTGACACGAGGGTAAGCATACGCTTGTCCATCAACTCTATGGCCTTAGCTGCTTTTATTGCTGGAAGTTTAGGTCTAATAGACTTCTCGTATTCAAGCGTTTCGAGATTTAAGGCATTGATAATCTTTCTACCCTGCTCATCCTTTTCTCCTGTCTTATGGTAAAACCCTTTTTTAGATTTATTGCCATAAAACTTATTGGACACTAAAAACTCTATGCTCTTCGGCGTCGCCATCTTAGAGAACTTATCGACCGCAGAATCTCCCTTGACATTGGCCATAACGAACTTCGTTACTTTGTCGCCAGTGTCTATACCGACAAGATCTTGTAATCTAAAGTGCCCCGTCTTGGGCCGCGCTATGAGGTCACCTACAAGAGCATCGACCTCTTCTATTTTCATCTTGTGCTTCTCAGTGAGCTCCATCATCTTGACACCTGAAAGAACACCGATTCTATTGGCAATAAAGCCTGGCGTATCCTTACACAGAACTGTCTTTTTACCTAGGTAAGTATCCCCGTAATCCATAAAGAAATCCGTCACAGACTGCAGACTCCCTTTATGTGGAATGACCTCAAACAAAGGCATATACCGTGGTGGGTTAAAGAAATGGGTACCTACAAAATGCTGGGCAAAGTCCTCAGATCTGCCCTCAGCCAAAAGCTCAATAGGAATACTAGACGTATTAGAAGTAATCAGCGTTCCCGGTTTTCTATGCTTTTCTACCTTTTGAAAAAGCTGTCTCTTGATATCCAGATTTTCGATGACGACTTCTATTATCCAGTCGACATCCGCGATCTTGTCTAAGTCATCGTCAAAGTTTCCAGTGCTGATATGAGAAGCAAACTTCTTATTGTATAGTGGCGCTGGTTTACTTTTGAGGGCTGCTTTGAGGGCATTATTGACGATACTATTTCTTACAACAGGATTCTTCTTATCCTCATCTGAGAGGTCAAATGGGACTATATCCAAGAGCAAAACATCTAATCCGATATTGGCTAGATGACAGGCTATTCCAGATCCCATAACTCCAGAACCTAGAACTGCCACTTTCTGTATACGATACTTCATTTAGGAAGATTATAACTTTAAAGACATATGATATACCCAAAACATAAAATGAACTTCGGGTTAAATTTTATAAATATACTAGAACTAAAGAAGAGTCGCTCTATCCGACCTTCAATTCGATACAACAATTGCTTACTTACGCAGTTTGTTCTCGATGTATTGGCAGACGGCTACAATTTCAGCGTCTTCGAGGACACCTTTATAAGGATTCATTAGTCCCTTACCGAAATAGACTTGAGCCACTGATTCATGCAGTGGTAATACAGACTTAGAGAGGTCTTTAGCACCATTTACCTGCATTTTTCCTCTAAATCCATGGCAAAGCGCACAGTGCATTTTATAGAGCCTTCCAGCCTTTAAGTTTTCCATATCCTTTTCTGTTACCTTGGCAATGATGGCCTTAGCCTTATCTAGCTGCTCCTTGGTCATTGTTGGATCTTGAGTACTGGATTCAGCCGCTGTTAGACTGGAGGTCCTATTATCTTGGGTCTGCGCATGTTGCACTGCAGTCTTTTCATCAGCTTTCGTTATTTCAATTGGATTGACCTTGGGGGAAGCACTATTTGTGGCTTTTGATTCATTAGGGCCGCCTCCACAAGCTACTAGAAGGCTGATAATACTAAGAACTACATATTTCATTTTCATAACTAGATTGTACTTATTCTGATAATCGATTACCATAATACTTTAGTGGGTTAACACAATTTTCCCTATTTGTTGACCTTTTGACAAGGTTTCTATGGCTTCAACAGCTTGATCGAGGGAGAAGTTTTTATAGATGGTAGGTTTGATTTTATGTTGTTCCATAAAGTTAATCAAATCCTGAAATTCTCTAGGGCTCCCCATCGCTGTCCCAATGAATTGTATATGTCTCAGAAAGAACTTACTGATACTTATGCTTGTCTTGGGAGAACCAGTGGAACCATAAGTCACTATACGGCCTCCATAATTCATAAACTTGAAATAGTTATCCAAAATAGGTGAAGGTGAACTGTCTAGAACTATATCGATACCACCAGATAGATTTTTCAGTTGTAGATGCCAGTCTTCATCTCTATAGTTAACACCACCTCGAGCCCCCATAGCTACAGCTTGATCTATCTTATCTCGACTAGAGCTGGTGACATAGACATTAGCACCTTCAGCGACTGCAAGACTAAGACCTGCCTGAGCCACTCCCCCGCCTATACCTGTGATCAAGACTTTGCTGTGCTTATCCATACCACCGTGACTAAATAGAGCTCTCCAAGCTGTCAAGCCCGCCACAGGAATGGCTGCAGCTTCTGCCCACGACAGATAAGGAGGCTTTTCGATGAGATTCGTCATCGGCATCGCAATATACTCGGCTATGGTCCCGGGATCTGGCATCCCCAACACACGAAACTGGCGGGTAGGTGCCTGCTCTTCATCACCCCAATCATAGGCAGGATAGATGATGACTTCCTTATCAAGCCACGCTGAAGGCACATCTGAGCCACAGGATACAACTACACCAGCCCCATCAGCACCAAGTATACAGGGCAATTTCATTCCTGGATATAAGCCTTTCTGAATCCAAATCTCTCTATGATTCAGAGCAGAGGCCTTTATGGCCACAAGAACTTCGTGCGGTCCAATTGAGGGTCTCGGCAACTCTGCAATCTTTAATGTCTTATCCACCTGTAATAACAGCCCTTTCATCAGAAGTAATTTTAGTAACTCAAAAATACTAATACTCGTCTATCGTCATTCACATTTTTGAACCTTGAGTTCAAATAAGCTAACTTGCAAAAGCGTTGGTTAAATCTTACTCATTCATAGAAATATAATCTTATGTCATCAGTTGTTAAATATGAACAAAAAGGAGCTGTCGCAATCGTGACGCTTAATAGACCAGACAAATACAATGCAATGAGCCTTGAGATGTTTGATCAACTCATAGTCACTTCAGAGAAAATAGCTAAGGACAAAACTGTACGTGCAGTAGTCCTCACTGGAGAAGGGAAGGTATTCTGCTCAGGTATGGACATAGCTAATTTTAACCCAGACTCAGACTTGACAACTACCTCAATACAGAAACGTACACACGGCATCTGCAACAAATGGCAAAAAGCAATATGGACTTGGTGGGAATGCCCCGTCCCTGTGATCGCGGCAGTAAAGGGTCTCTCTTATGGCGCTGGGTTACAGTTGACAATGGCTGCTGATATAAAATATGTGCATCCAGAAACACGGTTCAGTATACTCGAAATGAAATGGGGATTGATTCCTGATCTTTCTGGTACGCAGCTTATGCGAGGCAATGTAAGAGAAGACATCTTTAAGGAATTGACCTTCACCAATAGAATCTTCAGTGCAGAAGAAGCGGTGCAATATGGATTTGCTACTCACGTATCGGGCTATCCGATGAAGGCTGCTATGGAGATAGCCAATAAGATAGCCACAAAAAATCCTGCGGCTATCATTAAGGCTAAAACACTGATTAACTCAGCGAAGTATGTGTCGGCTAAAGAGGGATTACAAACTGAATCAGATTTGCAACAAGAAATTATGATAAAGCCAGACCAACTAGAAGCGGTCTACGCAAATATGAAAAAGCGCTCACCCGTGTTTAACGACTACAGAGATACGAAATGAGTTATGATACTCTAATTATTGAGGGCGGAGGGTTCAAGACAGCGTTTACCTCTGGTGTCGTAGATGCTATGATAGCTACTGGTTATAGACCCTTTGACACCATCATAGGTGTATCTGGTGGAGCTGTAGCCTTGTCGTATTATATGAGTGAGCAATACCGCTACTGTATCAATGCTATGAAATACTTGGCGGCTAGCAAGCAGTTTGCCCAATATCGGCGGACCTTCTCAGAAAAGGGTTATTTGGATATAGACTTTATCGCTACAGTGGCTGCAGAAAAAGTACCGTTCGATCTCAAGAAAGCTCTTAAAAATAAAAAGTCTATTAATCCCTTCATCGTAGCAACTAATCGAAAGAATGGAAAACCTGAATATTTTAATCCAACAGAGGACAATTGGGTCCAAGCTGTAGTTGCTTCCTCGACTCTTCCTTTTGCGACTAAAGGTGTGCACAAAATCAGCGACAAGTCCTATTTTGATGGTGGATGGAGTGACCCATTGCCAGTCAAGTGGGCCTATGAGAATGGCGCCAAAAAGATTCTCGTTATCAGAACCAAACCTAAAGGCTTAAGAATAAAACAAAGTTGGGCTGATTATTTTGGTAGCAAATATTTTAAGTCGACGCCGAAGTTGTGTCAGATATTTGAGTCGAGCCACGAAATATATAACGATGCTCTAGACTTTATGGATCATCCGCCTAGGGGATTAAAGATCACGCAGATAGCTCCTAAGAAACTTCT
>CALFUU010000186.1 GCA_937929835.1 uncultured Saprospiraceae bacterium
GGTTGCTCAGGTAAAAGTATTGTTACCTCTGCCTCGCAATCAGACGTATTATCTGATTCATCCACACCCGTAAGGACCACTATATTAACTCCTGCATTGTTGCAATCAAATGTGTTAGAAGCTACACTCAAGTCTACGGAACAGTTATCATAACTGCCATCATCAATGTCCGCTACGCCTACACTAACTGAACTTGTCTGGTGATCCAGCTCTATGACGATATCCATACAATCGACTACTGGGTCTGAGTCATCCTCAACTGTCACTTCTGAAACACAACTGGCTTCGTTATCATTAATGTCCACGACAGTTAGCTCCACAGTATTGGCTCCTAAGTCATCACAATCAAACTCCGTGATATTAAGACTTATGCTTTCTAGACCACAATCGGCAGTACTGCCATTATCTATTTCGCTATGATCGATAGTCGCCTGACCATTAGGATCTAATTCTATAGTGATGTCATCACAAAGTGCCAACGGAGGTGCGATCACTTCATATTCTTCTGTAATATTGACTCCGATAGGACAATCTCCATACCGGATAGAATTTATGGTAATTTGGTACATCCCTGCGGATGACATAATTGGAGCTACAACGATAGCCTCACCAGAGGCGTCAGCAGTCACATCAAAGGTATACGCAGTGGGCACACCATTGCCAGACCCCAAATATCTTGTACCTGGTAATCCTACAATACTGAGCTCAACTGCACTACCATAGCAGACCTCCGAGTTATCGATAACTATATCTGGACTAGGGCCCTCTTCAAGAGTGACAGTAGCCACGCAGGTACCTGTATTATTGTTATCGTCAGTTACCGTTAACGTAACAGGCTGGTCTCCAAAAAAACAGACCAACTCATCAGGAGTTGCCTGCATACTTGCAATGCCACAAGTACTGGTACTTCCTCCATCTATAGCTGCCGCTGAGATACGAGGAGGGCCGTCACCGTTGATCTGCACTGTTATATCTTCGCAGACTGCCTCGACGAGACAATTGGATTGACCTTGTACCGCATAGACTGATCCAACTAAAAATAAAATTGCACATAAGCTATTGGAACTAAACTTGGAAAAAAAATGATACTTAATCAGAATACTACTTAAGGTAGTCCTAATTGCTGTTCTGGTTTTCATCGGTGATTTTTTGATTGGTTATAAAATTTTGAGAACTAAATTGAATGTATCTAAAGTCTTCGGCTGCTACCGAAGCGCACAGTTTTTTCACTATAAACAGAGCATAGCTATCCTAGACCTGCTATGGTTATCACTTCTCACGTTCATCACATCTTGATGAACTACCATCCCCTTATCTGTTGTCTTAATTACTGATCCGCACCCTACAACTATAATCCACGGTAGGGCGAATTCTAGTTATCCTATCATCATCTCGAGTGATAATAAAAGTTACAACTGCTACTACTGTCAGCTTAATGTTGCAAAGCATAACCAGCAACAAAAAACCTTATGTAACCTACTGCATAGAACAGACAAACTCTATTCTAAATACCCAAGCAACACGATATACCTTCCGAATGATATAGAAAGACTCACTACGACAAATATCCTGACATACTACTAACTACAAATATGGACTTAGGACATTCTGTAACAATACACAAACCATCTACACACACTTAATTTTAAATCTAGTCCGCAGTCTGTCGTGACATAATTGACGATAAACCCATCGACATTTCGAATTGAGTTTGTATTATCTCAAGATGTAAATAATACTTACTTCATCTTGAATATTGACTTTGACACTAAGATCCATTAAGTCTGAGTTAATGGTTAACTATAATAACTTTTATAAAGATACACCTACCCACTTGCTTTTTTATCCCTATAAATGGGTGTATCTCAGTTTGAATGTAATTCGATCCATAACTGTCGCAGAGTAGTCACACCTGATATGGACTGGACTAAAAAAGAAAGCCCCTCAGACAACTCTGAGAGGCTATGCAAAATATGCTATAAAAATATTTTATCTTGAATGAATCTGATTCATTTCGAGTTGTATCTGCTCCAGTTTTTTATTGATAAAATTATAGATACCTATCAGTTTGACACCTTCAGGATCGTGTGGGTCTGCTGCCTTTCCTTCTGTCAGATCTAATTTTACAATTTCTTCTGGATATAGATAGAGAGGATCATTAGAGATGGCTTCCATAATAAGGTCCATACCATTACTCAAATATTGATCTAGTTGTTCTTGATTATACATTTGCTGTAATAGTTTCTTGACTATGTCGAGATACTCTGTTTTGTACTCGGGTATACTAAGTATCCTCTTAATAAGAATTTTATCGTTTTCCGTATGCAGGAGGGAGAATTGTCTCTCTCTAAGTTTTGGTTTTTTCAAATTGTCAAAGCTTGATGTGCTCAAGTGTGTATATATGGATTGGCACTTAGCGTTCCACTCTTTATCGCAGATTTCTGGATAATAGGCTATCGCTTGCTGCATTGTAAAATCTGTAGACGGATAGGGTGCCCATCCATTATCAAAGCAAGGACAGTTAGCTATATGCTTTGGAGTCTTTATTTTATGACAGACAGTAGATTTGCAGTCTTGTCCAAAATAACGAGCCGAGGTGGTAAGACAGACCTCGTAATTGCCCTCCTCCTTATAGGTATGATTAGGCTCTGCCTCACTAGAAGTCACTCCATCACCAAACTCCCAATAGTAATCCTGAACATTGGCAGATGACTTATTAACAAACTCATATTGCAAGGGCGAATGCATCAAAATTTTAAACTTACTCGACACACTACAGATGCCGTCGTACTCATCATAGTGATAGTCCTTAAGAGTCCCACCAAAGGCCAAGTTAAGGTCCCATGCTATCCAGCTCAGTTTATTGCTTTTTTCATTATGAAATAAATAATAATTACGACAAGTACCCAGATAGGAATCCCAATTATCCGTCAAGGTATAAGTCGCCAAGGCTTTCAAAAAACTAGACACATCAAATATCTCTTCAAGATTTTTTTTGAACTGCTCGCTGTAGTCATTATTGATTAACTCTATAAACTCAAAAAGCCTATCATAGTTGCCCGTCTCCTTATTAGTCCTAAGCTGAAAGAATTTCTTAAAGAAGTTTTTATTGTCGATTGTAGACAGATCTTGGCCTGATATGACTTTATATAGCGTCCCTTTTTTTGTTCCAAAATGACGTTTGAGAAAAGTCTTGTCTATCTGCTCGACAATTAAATAAAGGCCCATGTACTTCTTGTTGAGAAATACTTTGGCATAGGCTGTTCTACAATAGGGTGCTCCAGCTTGCCTTAACAATGCGTATGATAAGGCTTCCCTCTGAAAAGAAGGATCACCCATACCATTATGAAGGTTGATTTTCTTTAGGCCTTGAAAACTTTGGCCTTTGACAAACTCATTAAAATCTAGCTTAAGTGATTTTTTTATAGAACGTGTAGAAGAATAAGAGGAAACGCCTTTATACCTTACGCCTACGTCAGCCAAGCTATATCCATCTATCGTTACTTGGCAATTGATATATTCATTGGATGGTTCTTTGAATCTGACTTTGCGATTGTCTTCGTACTGTTGCGCCAGCACTGTAATTATATTCTGATTATTATGCGATATTCTAATCTCATGCATCACACTCTGATCGAAAATGTCCAGTTCGGAATTATTCTGACATAATAGACAGTAGGGAATTAAAAATACCAATATTAAATTCCAAAAATAATTGTGTCTCATATTAGCGCATTAGGTAGGATAAAAAAGAAGCCCCTCAGATAATCCTGAGGGGCTCCAAGAGTTACATTTTTACAAATCTTACAATCTGTCCATCAGAAGCTCTCAACAAATAAGTGCCATCCTGAAATCCAGAAATATCTAACACTTGAACATTAGAATCTTTGATGATTCTCTGTCCAGCTATACTGTATACATCATAAGTCTGACCATCAAGTCCCTTTACATTTACAATGTCCGTAGATGGGATAGGGTATACCTCCACTACAGGAGAATTGCTTCCTAGCGCTTCTACTCTATCGACCTGCAGATCACTAGCAGGAGTAGCAAAAGATTCATTCTGTAGATCCATCGTTAATGATTCTGATTGTGTACTTGCATAAGCAATATTACCACCATCAGATAACCAAGAACCTCCACAAGCATACACGTATATCTCATCTAGGTATATGATATCATAATTAGAAGTAGCATCACATCTAAATCTTATCTTAGTCGTGCTGCTAAAGCTTCCACTGAATGCTACCGTTACCTTCTTAGTCTCTCCGTTATAAAAATCTGTACCTGATCTCCAAGACTGTACAGTCGTGTATGTCAGACCACCATCATTGGAATATTCCAACATGAAATCTTCTCCGTGCTCCATACTTTTAGCGATATATATGAAGTCAACTGTCACCTGCTGTACCCCATCAAAATTAAGGTTTCCAATAATTGCACTTGAATTATTATGTGTATTGTCCCTTAGTCGGACGCAATAATTTCCGGCAATATCTATGTTCGGATCATAGTATCTAGTACAGTCAGTACCGCCGTCAATCCATTGGCCCCAACCTGACTCAAATCCTTGATAGTGTACAAGGGTAGAAGAACAGTCGCCTGTATTTCCTCCTCCAGTCTGGTCACAGTAAGTAGGATTAACACTCCATATCTGCTCACAATCTTCGCCGACAGTATAACTTTCGTCATGCTTAAGATTATTCCAGTCATTATGTGTGTCTACAACTCTCCATACATGACTAGGCGAAGTCTGAACACTCCATTGTTGTCCTGCATCCATTGTAGCATAATACACATCACCAGTGGCTATCCACCTGTAGACATTCACTGCACAGATACCATCATTTGAAATTGTAAGTATCTTACGAGTACAGTTATCCACAACAGGTGTTCCTGCACACTGGCAGTTACTATTTACAACATCATTTTCTGTAAGTGCATCTCCGTCATCGCAAGCATCACCAATATTTAATGATAGACTTGGACAATCAAAAGTTGGCTGATTGCAATCAACAACAGTAAAAGATATAGTACGTTCATCGCAAGCCATTCCTCCAAGATTGTCTTCACTGTATAACTTGGCAGTCACCGTGTAAGTACCAGCATAGGCAGCCCAGATCCAGTCAGAATCATAAGTTTCCATATTCTCTGTCTTAGAGACTGTACCAGCAGGGCCCGTAACTGTAATCAAGACACTCTGGTGATCGCCAGTCGCACCTACCCTAACTCTAGTCCAGCTAGTAGAGTAATCGCTTCCACAATAAGTATAGCCGTCAGTTATAGCATTAATTACGTGGCCACCAGGATTAATCAATTCAAATGAACTAATCGCACCGTTACAGCTTGCTGGATTGCCGCTGTCACAACCACAAAGAGATATAGAAATATTATCTAAGTAAACTCTATCACTATTGTTGCTGGCATCACATCTAAATCTTAAGACAGTACTAGAAGTGAACGTTCCTGTTATACTCGTCGTCTCATTGTAAAAGTTTCCATTCTGAAAGTGTACGCCTGATACCCACTGTGCCGCAGTAGCAAAGGTAGCACCACCATCTGTAGAGTACTCTAAAAAGAAGTCTTCACCACTCTCCATACTCTCTGGTAAGTACATAAAGTCAACTCTTATCTCACTGGCACAAGAAAAGTCTTGTGGACTTGTGTATAAGCTTGAGTTCCAACCACTGTTATCTCTAGTTCTTACGCAATAGTTGCTTCCATTACCCCCTTGGGCAGGCTCATAGTTCAGATAGCAATCAGTACCGCCATCGTTCCAGATTCCATAGCCATTTTCAAAGTCTTCAAAATTAAAGACTGTACAACCTGTATTGCCACAATCTCCGACAGTAATCGTCTCTACAACACCGTTATAGACTCTCGGACATTGGCCTGGATCAGCAGAGCTAACCAATTCTATAACCGTATTAGAGGTTAAGCCTGATAGTGGAATAGTTACTTTTCTAAGTCGATTATCAACCTGATCATCA
>CALFUU010000187.1 GCA_937929835.1 uncultured Saprospiraceae bacterium
CCGTCCAAGGAAAATTCACCTTCTCAGTAGTTGATTTTGAAAATGAGGATACTACCTCTACTCACTAAAATTTAGTTTTTAGTTTTTCATAGGGGGCAGACTGGTGATCTGCCCCCTTTTTTTATGCCTACAATGTCGTGACACCTATTGCACACTGGACAGGATAAGTCTGTAATCGCCGACCAAAGTTTTTCTCATATAGCCTTGCTAATAGTGCAGAATTTTGAAAACCTTTTTCTTTTACCAAGCATATAACAGACCCACCAAAACCACCACCCATCATCCTAGCACCATAGATGCCCCTATCTTGTTCTAAGTACGCTATAAGCCAATCTATTTCTGGACAGCTCACCTCATAATCATCTCTTAGAGAATAATGGGACTTAAACAATAACTGCCCTAAGCCAATTGGGTCCTTTTGCTCTATGGCCGCTACCGCAAGACCAACTCTATTGATTTCACTGTAGACATGCCTGAGGCGCTTCCACTCTACACTATGCTCCGCCAACAGGTCTATGTGGCGAGCTGTAATCGATCTATAGCAAGCCTCCTGCTCCACTTCTCTCACCTGTACCAGAGCCCGCTCTACCTCATCTCTTCTTGAGTTGTAATCAGAATGTACTAAGCTATGTTGCACACCAGAGTCCAACAACATAAATTGAAATACAGCTTGATCTATTTTTATCAACCGATAAGTATGATCTCTACAATCTAATAAAACAGCACTCCCTTCTTCTCCATAAAAAATACTGTACTGATCCATCTTTCCGCCTCTGAGTCCAAGACCATATTCCGCCTCAGAAGCCATAGCAATCAATTCATTTTTACCTAATTGCCATTTATTTATTTCATTGAGTACACATAAAAATCCACAACACAGTGCAGAAGAGGATGAAACGCCGGCACCTATCGGAATATCACTTGTAACATAAACTTCACAACCTGTTACAAGCAAATTGTTTTTGCGCACGACAAGAAGAACTTGCCGTATGTAGTCCATCCAAGAGTCCGTCGTAGCTTGACCTTCTTGCCAAGTAGACTGATAGTCTTCTGAATTAATTACTACTAGGTCAGAAGCGTGGCGCTTAGTGACAAAATACATACTCTGCTCTATCGCAAAAGGCAAAACCATTCCCTCACAGTAATCAATATGCTCCCCGATTATATTAGCACGACCTGGCGCTTTCACAACACAGTCTGGCACAAATCCTCTACTAGACAATCTTTCTAACAAGGCGTCGAGTTTTGCGCTTTTCCGATTAGTATTCATCAGATACTGCAAACGTGGATGGGGTCGTAGTCCACTGTCCATTGGTAAAATCTGGAATGGCTTGCGGCATACTGCCCATCGCAATAGACTGTTCTGATAGCGGGGTGATCGCCATCCAAGTTGCGGCATCGTAGACATCAAATGGAGGTCTCTCTACTCGCTTGGCATGTTCTACAAAAGAATTCACTAAGAAATAGTCCATACCTCCGTGTCCAGCACCTTCAGCTTTATGGGCATACTTTTTCCAGAGTGGGTGATCATAAGTTTTCATATAATCCTCATCAGACTCCCAGCGATGTGTCGGCGAAGTACCTTCGATATGGAGACTATCATTGAGGTCCATCCATAAGCCTTTGGTGCCTTGTACGCGGAAGCCCAACGAGTAGGGCCTCGGCAAACTGGTATCGTGATGCATCACGATTGTCTCTCCATTATGACAGCGCAACATCGTCGTGACCTTATCTCCCAAAGAAAAATCGACTTGCGCACTCGGATGATCTTCTCCACCCTTTGGATGATTGACTACATAGTTATGGAGTCCTCTCGACTTGGAGGCCATCGAGGTCAGGTGTGTCAGTCGATTACCTCTATTGATATTAATATACTGCGCCACGGGACCGATACCATGTGTCGGATAGAGCTCACCATTTCTATTGATGGAGTGCTGGGTCCTCCACTTGGCTTCACTGTATCCTTTCTCTCCAAAATCTACACCAGAGTTATACGGCGTCTTGCCATCATTAAACTTTACCCCACGCAGATCGTGCTGATACCCACACTCGAGATGTATCAACTCTCCAAAGAGATCTTGTCTGACCATATTAAGGACAGCCATCACATCTCGTCTAAAGCACACATTTTCCAGAAAATAAAGATGCGTGGATGAGGCCTCTTGTGCACGGACCAATTGCCAAGAATCATTGACCGAGAGGCCACCTGCGACTTCTAACCCTACATAGATATTCCGCTCTAGACAAGCGACGGCTTGCTCTACATGCCACTTCCACGGCGTAGCGATGATTACCGCATCTGGGCGCTCAGCATCTAACATTCTGAGATAATCACGATTACCCTTAGTATGTGTCTTGGGCGCAGTTACCCCTCTGTCTTTAAACATCTGAAGGGTTTCACGATTCATACGGGTATCGGGATCAGCGGTGGCCACGACTGTCACATCATCTCGACGTAACAATAAATCTATATGTCCTTGGCCACGTAAGCCTGTACCTATGACAGCGATCTTGAGTTGACTTTTATTAGAGTACTGAGGAGAGGTGGGCAGAAGCAGCCCAGCAGAGAGGGCCGTGGTGTTTTGTATAAATGATCTACGTTTCATAAAAATGTATTGTGGATAGTAAGATAGCGAATGATAGCCAACGCTAATAATTTATGAGGGCTCGTAACAAGCAAGGGCAGAGGACAATCTCCGCTTAATAGATCTGACTAGGCGTACAGGCTTGAGCACAGACACCCCTTCTCCAAAGGCTAGTAATTTCTTTTCCAACTCATAATTGTGATGTACCTGCATTTCGAAAGTCATACTGTGATCAGGGTGCTTCTCCTTGACAACTTGAAAGGGATGCAGAGGTTTGGTCTCGATGTAGGGCGCATGCTTAGGACTGGCTTTGAAGACGACAGTTATCAGATCTCTATCAGAAAGCACTGTGACGCCTATGGTATCTCTATAAAAATTCTCTGCATCAAAGGTCTCCGTAGTATAATCTACTTTTAAGTTGGCTTCGAGATTTTCTATCCTATCAAGGGCTAGATTCAATAAAGTACCTTCTTCTTTCCTGCCGACGACAAACCATCTATTGCTAAACTCCTTAAGGATAAAGGGATGCAAAGTAATGACCGTCCTCTTCCTCGACTTAAAGGATTTGTACTGAATATCTAAAACGATACGCTTGAGGATGGCTTGGTAGATAATCTCCAAATGGTTGAGGCCCTTGAGCTGATCATTCTTTTCCATATAAATGATAGCCTGCTTGGATTTGGTCTCTCTATAGACCCGATCCTCTAGTTTCTGTATCAATCCATTCATTTCTGAGAAGAGAGAAAAATCCTTAAACTGACTCAGAATCATCACCGACTCATTAAGGATATCTACATCCATCTTAGACATCGGCTGCTTTGTTATAGAGAAGTCAGGATCTTCGTAAGTGTAAAATTTGCGCTCGTAGCAGATGATAGGCGCATTGTATCCCAGTTTGTCAGAGCGCATATTTTGTATATCCAATTGCACAGTACGCTTACTTACCGTCGAGTGTTTGCCTTCGTATTCATAAAGGGCATCTGAGCAAGCGGTAATAAGCTCCTCTAGTGTCCACTTCTTAAATCTATTTTGCAGGCATTTATCTATGGTCTTATATCTAATCAGCGCATTTTTATTGGTTGCCATTCTTCTTTATTCTGATTTACTGTAAAGATGTAATATAAGTACGCAAAACAGTTGCGCAGTAGTCCTCTTTATTTGTATTATTAAACAATTACAATGGGAAAAATTACAGGAAAGGATTTGATTGCCCTTGGGTACAGACAAGGGAAGTGGTTCAAAGAAGCGCTACAAGAAGCCAATAGACATCGACTCAGTGGTGATGCGTTGACACGTTTCTTAGATGAGAAAGCACCCGTGATTAGAGATTTGCACGAGAATTCTGTGCCCTTTCACAAGAACATAGCTGCCGAGTCGGAACTAGAAATACACAATGTCAACACTGTATGTAACTCTATGCATCAGTTGATGAAGACGCCGACTGTGGTTGATGGCGCTGTGATGCCTGACGCTTGCCCGACGGGACCAGCAGGAACAATTCCGGTAGGGGGTGTAGTCGTCACGGAAGATGCCATTCACCCCGCTATGCATAGCGCAGATGTATGTTGCTCTGTAATGATGACCTCATTTGGAATGGTCGATCCTAAAGAAGTTTTGGATACAGCACATCGCATCACACACTTTGGGGGAGGCGGAAGAAGTGAGAACGATCTTTTTGATTTACCTGATCCACTAGTCGATAAGATAAAGTCTAACTACTACATCAAAAGCAAGAGAAGTATCCAATTGGCTAAGACACATCTTGGAACCCAAGGTGATGGAAACCACTTTCTCTATGTGGGTCGATCAGAACAGACTGGCGAAACTATTATGGTGACACATCATGGGAGTCGAGGGTTTGGAGCCAATCTGTACAGACAAGGAATGAAAGCAGCAGAAAAGTACAGAAAAGAACATTCTCCTCAAACGATGAAGTGTAATGCATGGTTACCTTACTCTGATCCTCAAGGTGCAGAGTACTGGGAAGCGATGCAAGTCGTGAGAGAATGGACTAAGCTCAACCATAGTGTCCTACACGATGCTACAGCACGAGGCTTAAAAAAAGAACCGACGTTACAATTCTGGAATGAGCACAACTTTGTCTTTAAGGAGGGCAACAAATTCTTTCACGCCAAAGGGGCTACCCCTTTAGATGATAAGTTTGTTCCTGACTCTTACGAAGGATTGCGCCTAGTACCATTGAATATGAGTCAACCGATCTTGGTCGTCAAGGGTGAGACCACAGAAAACAACTTAGGATTCGCACCGCATGGAGCAGGCAGAGAGATCAGTCGTACGCAGCATATCAGAAACCAGGGAGAAAAATCTATAGACGCCATCTTTGCTGAAGAAACCAAAGGCTTAGATGTTAGATTTTATTCTGGACATATAGATATCTCAGAATTGCCGAGCGCCTATAAGAATGCTGACAAAGTCCAAGCACAAATGATGCAGTTTGGGTTAGGAGAAGTGCAAGATAAAATCCTACCGTATGGTTGTGTTATGGCAGGCAACTGGAAGATAGATGCACCTTGGAAGAAAAAAAGATATAAGAGGTAACACTTAAGCCTTTTGATTCGTTTACAAATAGTATAATTTTACGCTTAGAAAATAATTAGATGTACAAACTGAATAGACATAGTGAATTTCTACCTCTGGATTGCGAGCAATTGCGATTGAGGTGCGGACGTTGGGTCTTATTTAGGTCTTAATATTTGATAAATAAATCAAAAACGTCCGTAGCAAATTTTGTTACGGACGTTTTTTTTTGAGCCTATGAAAGAACTGAATTAAAAAAATAATCAGCGCTTAAATGCCTAATCACTTGGTAGACAGACAAATGAGAAAAGCAGACAACTTGCCACCGGCGAGACTACCACCACTATGCACATAACTAACTGATTATCAATAATTTAATTCACTTTTTATTTGGAAATTATAATTCTTTGAATATACCTTTGCGGTAGAAAATAAATGTAATGATACAATTGATACATAGACATTATGAACAAGTCATCACGGCATCTAGTCCCAGATTAGATCTGCTGCTCGATTGTATACTATATGGAGATAAACATCTTATGCCCTGACAAAAAATTAGGCTATAAGTTTTTTTAAAAGCGTCTCCAGATCAAAATTTGGAGGCGCTTTTTTTCATACAGTACTGTAACTCAATGGCCAGAGTGCCCGACTGTCTATCGGGAGGTAGCGAGTTCGATTCTCGTCAGTACTGCTAAAAAAATCTGGGGAGATAACGGAGGTTGTTTACTCGCCTTGGACGCGAGGGGTCGTAGGTTCGAATCCTACTCCTCAGACACTTAGACTGCTAGAGCAAAGGCTAGAGCTAAATATTTTTAGAAAAAATGTCCCATTCGTACAATGGTTAGTACACTCGACTTTCTATCGAGAAATAAGAGTTCGATTCTCTTATGGGATACTTTTTTAACGCAGGGGTGGCGGAAATGGTTTACGCAGCGGTCTTAGAAACCGTACTCTTTGGAGTTGAGGGTTCGAATCCCTCCCTCTGTACTTATTTCTTATTGTCTTGTCGTGTGATGTAATTGGAAGCATATGAGACTTCTACTCTCAATGTATAGGTTCGAGTCCTATCACGATAACAAATTATTTATGGATCGTCATTTAGGACAGTCACTTAAAAGTAAGTACAATGAAAATTACACATTGACTCAACATTGCCGTGTGGTGTAACTGAAAGCATCTGCGACTACGGATCGCAAGGTATGGGTTTGAGTCCTATCACGGTAGCAAAAAAATTGAAAGCTCCAGT
>CALFUU010000188.1 GCA_937929835.1 uncultured Saprospiraceae bacterium
GTGCAAGGGCTATCTTTTCATCCATAGAAGACTCCGAGTGCGGCAGCGCTAAGTTTTTGTTTTTAGATCCAGAAGATTGAGGCTCTGTGGACTTAAGAGTGTACGAGGTCTTGCTGTTGTCATTGAGTCTTGTCGCTGTTACGAAGTTGTCTATATCAGATGGGCTAATTGTGTGATTTTGTATTTGTGTCGTAAGTACATAGACGGCTATGGCTATGAGTGCTATCCCAAATAAAAATAGGGGCCATGTTCTTTTAGCGCTCTTCGGAGCAAAAGCTTTGTCAAGTTCGGGCTGCATCAGTGCCCATCCTCTATCAACCCTACTTGTATGATTACCCTGCTTCATTATAATGGTTTGTGTACTGCTTTGCATAAGCTGCTTGCAGTAGTTTTCTTACTTCTGAGAGATACCACCTACAAGTGTTCTTGTTGATGTTTAATTGTTGACTTATGTCTTCGTGATCAAAACCCTCAATGGAGAAGAGATGAAAAATTCGCATGTGTTTTTCAGGAAGACTCTGTACGAGGCCTAGCAAATCTTGATAGTACAACTGATGTTGTGCAGCCGTTTTGGGTTCTTTTTTATAACTCTCTTCGTAGATTAAGAACTTTAGATCTTTACTGTACTTTCTAAAGTAGTTGCTTATGCTATGATATATAATCTTTCTAATCCACCCCTCAAAGGACCCTTTTCCAGTATACAAGTTGATCTTCTTAAAGACCCGCATAAATCCGTCATTGAGGATGTCAATAATCTGATCTTCATCCCGGGTGTGTCTGAGCACCATCTTCTCCATCGTGGCGAAATATCGACGATAGATCATCTCTTGTGCTATGCGATTATGGGCACAACACTGTTCTATGATATAATCCCTTTCCTGCGGTATATCTAGTGAGTATGTCCTGAGGTTGCTCTTCATATGTTGTACCTTGTCACAAGGTAAAGGATTCGAATCAGCCATTTTAATAGCTTTGTTTATCCTTTATATCTTTATAGAAGGAAGAACTTATGCCTGCGTTGGCAAGTTTTATGGATTTTTCTTAAGAATGTACAAACTTGCTCTAAGTACAACTGTTATAGACCAAACAAGTGAAATGAAGAGAATCCTAACTTTTGGAGCAAGTAGTAGTTTGAAATCTATTAATAAGCGACTAGCACATCATGTAGCCACCCTCGTACCAGACGGTGAAGTCCATCTTATTGACCTTAATGATTTTGAGATGCCCATCTATTCTATAGATCGAGAAGCCGATGGTATCCCAGCAGCGGCGCTGAGGTTCAAGAAACACATAGATGAATCTGATGGTATTATAATATCTTTTGCAGAACACAATGGCACCTATACTGCCGCCTTCAAGAATATCTTGGATTGGATCAGCAGAATAGAACGCAAAGTGTGGGCAGAAAAACCTATGTTGATTATGGCAACTTCTCCTGGGGGCAATGGCGCTGCGACTGTACTTGAGGCTGCTGCGGTTGGGTTGCCTTATCTCGGAGCTCATGTAGTCGGAAAGATGTCTGTGCCTAATTTTGGAGAGGTATTCGGTGATCAAGGCATTAAGGATGAGCAGATGAATGAAAAGTTTACAGCCTTAGCAGCTCAGCTCTCTAAGGCCCCCCAAGAAAATTAAGATGTTTATGTCCCTCAGATTTTGGTGCTTATTATTCATAGCTAGCAGTGCATTTTGTTGCAAAGAGCAAGGGCATCTCAGTACGGCATCAATAAAAGTAAGTGAGCCCCATCGTGCAAAAGCAGTGTTAGATTCTCTCCAAATTCAGTTGCCCGTAATCAAGCCTCCAGTAGCCAATTATGTCCACGTAACGCAAGCAGGTAATTTATTATTCCTTGCAGGGAAGGGCCCGAGGGACGCCTCAGGTACTATAATAAAAGGGAGACTCGGAGATAATATGACGGTAGAGGAAGGCTATGCCGCCGCAAGAAATGTAGGCATAGCACAAGTCGCTGTACTCAAAAACCATCTAGGAGATCTGAGCAAAGTCAAACAAATACTTAAAGTCAAAGGTATGGTCAATGCGACCCCAGACTTTACCGATCATCCAGAAGTGATCAATGGTTACTCTGACTTTATGGTAGAGGTATTTGGTGATGCTGGCAAGCACGCGAGGGCGGCAGTAGGTATGGGCTCCCTTCCTCGAGGCTTATGTGTGGAGATAGAAATGGTTGTCGAGATATGGTAGCACGCCCTTAATTTTCTCTACCGAATCGCCCACTTAGGTAACACTGAAAAAATTAATCTACGAGAATTGAAACTTAGCTTCTGGCCTCTTTCATTTTAGGTTTTAAAGGCTAGAATTCCGTTAAGAACGGGCTTGTGTTTGAGCCGAAGGCGAGTTTAAGACCGTTTAGGAATTGTAGTTTTTAGAACCGTTAAGAAATAGGAACGAACGAACCCAAAGGGCAGAGTGGACAACTCTGAGTGAGAGAACCGCGAAAGCGGGTGAGCTGGAAGCCTTGAATTTTTTGTTTCGTTTTTGTTTCAAGACAAAAATGAAAGCCCGCCGGCGAGGCAAATGACTAATTGCTTGATAATCATTTGGTTATCAAGCTTATAAGAACAAAAAGAGTGCATCTTAAGTGGGTGATTCAGTTAATTTATTCAATGGATATTCTAGAGCTCTATAGATTTCAGTCAAATTCTTTACTGTTAATCAGTGACATAAACTTTGAAAGCCGAACATATCCAGGTCAGCAAAGTCATAACTTTTTTCTTCACTCAAGTCTAGAGATCTACCGCCCTCTCTCCCTCTCCCCCCTCCGCTTCGACACCCTCCGACCTGATGTGACAGCGACTAAGGTTACTGATGTCCATATGTGTGATGATGTGGTCCATGCTATGACTGATGAGAACTATTATGTGTTGGAAGAGGAAGGTTGGACAGAATACTGGAGGGGTGGTCCCGGCTTTGAGATAGATGCGCATTGTAACTCCTATCTGAGCGGAGGACCTGGATACGCTATGAAGTTCAATCATCAAAATTTGAGCTACGATACTTTCAATATAACTTTTAACCTACCTGGCATAATGGTCAATTTCGGTGACACGACCTTGATCACAGGTCGGCAGTTCTGTCAGGAACTCATACCTGGGGATACAAACGGGGCCATCTCCTCAGATGGAGGAGACACCTGGAGTAGGGAAATCTTGGCTCCCCCCTGCTTTGAGCAGCGCTTCACGACTATCACGGATGACAGAGTCTACATCTATGACCGGGATCAGTCCTATGCTCTAGCCCCAGGCAACGCCGTGTATGCTTGGTTTGGGTACTATGATAGGAAGGAAGGACAAGTGGTGATGATAGAGCCTGATCCTTCATTACCTTTTGTGCCACAAGCTAATAATCAGCTGGGAGGGGATGCGGTATACTTTTATGTGAGCCCTGACGAGACCTTCCATATGAATCCAGTAAATTCTCTGAGTGATATCGGTTATCATTCTACAGATTTTGGCGAGAGCTGGATAGCTACATCCGGTGTGCCGTGGGGTCGCATCTATCCCACACCTGATAGCCTGGGTACACTGATTGTACAACCTAGCAATACTGGCGCTAAATTTTTTGTGCGCTATGATGTCACGCAGCCCTACGAGGAGCTGGCGGTGACACCTGAAGACTTACCCGCAGTAGACTGGTTGTTTTATAATTCTGTAGGACAGATGATCATCGGTAACCAGTCTGGCCACTTCCATATCGCAGATGGCATCACGAGTGCCGTGGAGGAAGAGAGGGCAGAGCAGATGGGTGCTCTCAGGGTCTGGCCTAATCCTGCCAGTAAAGAGATTACGGTACAGCATCAAACGCAGCGGATAATCCGAGTCAGTATTTATGATCTTATGGGTAGGAATGTCAGAACTATAAGTATGGAGCCGAGTCAGGAAATAACTCTTGATGTCACTGAGCTGGAGGCAGGGATCTATTTTGTGGAAGTGATGGATGAGAGGGGAGGGCGGTCTGTCCAGCAGCTGGTGGTTGAGGGAGGTAATTGATCAGTAGGAAGGATAAGAAGGCAATGTGGATGCAAGAAGCTTTAACTACTTCGTGTGTAGTGTTCTTGGTCACTTGCATATAATTATCATGTAACTTTACACACTAAGTATATATGATGAGAATTACCCTTGCTATTGTTTTGTGTCTCCTTTTATGGTCTTGCAAAGAAGATAAGCCTGCGCAGGTAGCGCCTAGCGCAGAAGCCGATCAAGATTTTCTTAAGACTGAAAAAACAGCGCCAGAGTACGACAAGACGATGATCGCCAAGCTCGATAGGTTAAAGATCAGAACGGATAGTGCAATGAATGCGGGCACTGTAATTGTTGTCGCGGAAAGAGACTCCTTCCTATATATGGATGCCTACTCTCAGCAGCGAGAAAATCTCAAGTTGAGAGGAAAATATTACCACGAGCCTTGGGTGAAGGTCAAGCACTTGAAGTCTGGCAAGCAAGGCTGGGTCTATGGTGGGGCTGTCCGCTATGCCTCAGAAGAGATCAAAGCCCTACACGATGCCGCCTCTCCGCTCCTGCAACAAGCTGCTGCTGATGACCTCGAGTGGGAGGGGACTATACCGACAAGTTGGGGGACGGCAAGCATTTCTGATAGTGAGCAATTCAAGGTCTTCATGATACACTTCAAGGAGATGGTCGCCAATAATGAGATAGACAAAATAGCCGATCTTATTCAGTATCCACTCAAGGATATCAAGGACAAGCAGATGTTTAAGAATAACTACCAGCGTCTGATTCCTGAAGAGCTGAAGGAGACAATTAGTGAGCAACGTCTAGATCGCATATTCCGAAATAGTGGGGGAGCGATGATCGGCAATGGAGATATCTGGTTCCAACAAGTCAACGGAAAGTATAAGATCCGCTCGATCAACTTTAAGGGCAGAGCTGATCTGGCCAAAGATTTGATGAAGCAGTTATCAGGTAACTACCTAGCTGTAACGGATGAGGGAAAATATGGTCTGAAAGCCTTCCGGATAAAAGATTTTCTAGAATTGACCATCAACTACCAGACGGCCAGTGGCTTCCCAGACAGCCGGCCCATAGGGAAATTTGTACACGAGACTTCTCATCAAGGGCAGCAC
>CALFUU010000189.1 GCA_937929835.1 uncultured Saprospiraceae bacterium
ACCCTGTGTAACTTATCAAATAGTATCTTCGTACATACAAATCTAAAAAAACGCTATGGCACTTACAGAATCCAATATGTTACCCTTGGGGACTCCAGCTCCTGATTTTACACTTCCAGACACGGTAAGTGGTACGGAAAAATCATTTGCCGATATAAAAGGAGAGAAAGGCACTGTGGTAGTCTTTTCATGTAACCACTGCCCCTTTGTAGTCCATATCAACGACGAACTCGTCTCCATCGCCAATGATTATAACAACAGAGGCGTCGGCTTTGTCGCTATTTCTTCTAATGATGTAGACAACTACCCAGCTGATAGCCCTGATAAGATGGCCATCGTCGCCAAGGTACTCCAGTACCCGTTCCCTTACTTATATGACGCCTCACAGTCAGTTGCCAGAGCTTATGATGCCGCTTGTACACCTGATTTCTACATATTTGATGCTACTGACAAGTTGATCTACCGAGGCCGCATGGATGGTAGCCGTCCCGGTAACAACCTCCCTGTGACTGGTGCTGACCTGAGATCCGCCCTCGATGCCGTTATTCTAGGCGTAAAAGAAATCAGTCCACAGATACCGAGCGCTGGTTGCAATATTAAGTGGACCGTATAGCGTATTTAAAAAGCACTTATCTGCTTAAGTCAGTTTACTTAAACTACTGATTACTAACTAGTTAGTCACTTGTCTCGCCGACGGGCTTTCCCCATCCGAAACTGATGTTTCGGTTCTCTCGTTTCATAGGTCCACCTATGATGCAACCTGTGGTTGCAACTTTCATGTCTTGAAACAAAAAATTCAAGGCTGCCAGCCCACCCGTTTTTGATAAAACGGTTCACTCATTATTCAGTGACATCTAGTCACTGAATTGTCTTTGACACCATTCGTTCATAACTCAAACACAAGCCCGTTCTTAACGGAATTCTAGCCTTTCTAACCTAAAATGAAAGAGGCCAGAGGCAAGTTTCACTTCTCTTAGATTAAATTTTTCATTGTCACCTAAGTGGGCGATTCAGTAAGTGGAAATAATCACTGAATTCTACTAGTACAGACAAACTATAGTCAATATTGCTTGATATCAGACTCTATCCATCATTCGGTTAGACAGAAGACCTGTACATCTACTAGATTAAACCCCACAGATACGCATCTGCTACTTCACTACTTGCTCTTGTCCGCTACTTTTGGCTAGGAATACATAAATTGCACACATTATAAAATAATTGAATATGTCAAACGAAGCATTCAAGGTTAAAGGGAAGTGTAAACTCTCTGGATCTATCACCCCTCAAGGTGCTAAAAACGAAGCCCTACAGATTATAAGCGCCACTCTGCTGACCAAAGAAAAGGTGACAATCAATAATATCCCTGACATCTTAGACGTCCGTCGGCTTATTGCCTTGCTCAAGGGTCTAGGTGTCAAAGTCAAAAAGATCAATAAAGACAAATACAGCTTTCAAGCAGATAATATAGACCTCAAATACTTTGCCTCTAAGGACTATCTCAATGAAGCCAAAAAGATCAGAGGATCAGTGATGTTGATGGGGCCCTTATTGGCTCGATTTGGCAAAGCGTATCTGCCCAAGCCAGGTGGTGACAAGATCGGTAGACGTCGTCTTGACACCCATTTTCATGGCTTTATCAGTCTTGGAGCACAGTTTAAATACAAAGAAAAGACAGACGAGTTTTTTCTCGAAGGCAAATCCCTTAAGGGCACCTACCTCCATATGGAAGAAATTTCTGTGACAGGTACGGCCAATGTGGTTATGGCTGCCGTCCTCGCTAAAGGGAAGACGACCATCTACAATGCTGCGTGTGAGCCTTACCTACAGCAACTCTGTAAAATGCTCAATAGAATGGGCGCCAAAATTACGGGTGTTGGATCTAATCTCTTGCACATCACCGGTGTCAAGTCCCTTAAGGGTACAACGCATAAGATCCTACCAGATATGATCGAGATCGGCAGTCTCATCGGATTGGCTGCAATGACACAATCTTCTATTACAATCAAGGATGTCCGATTAGATATGCTGGGTATCATTCCTTCTACTTTCGAGAAGTTGGGTATCAAAATGAAATACGTCGGTGATGACATCATCGTCCAGAAGCAAAAGCATTACGAGATTCAGAACTTTATTGATGGTTCTATCTTGACGGTGTACGATGCGCCGTGGCCTGGGTTTACGCCAGACTTGCTGAGTATCTTTCTAGTGGTCGCCACACAGGCGAGGGGGAGTGTGCTGGTCCATCAAAAAATGTTTGAGAGCCGACTATTCTTTGTCGACAAGTTGATCGATATGGGTGCCCAGGTGATTCTTTGTGATCCGCATAGAGCTACCGTCATCGGTCTAGATCGCAAGAGTGCCTTGAGAGGCATCAGAATGAGTTCGCCAGATATACGTGCTGGGGTATCTTTGCTTATAGCGGCACTATCGGCTAGCAGTGACTCTGTAATAGAGAACATACAACAAATAGACAGAGGCTATGAGCGCATAGATGAGCGGCTAAATGCTTTGGGTGCTCAGATAACACGGATAGATCTGGGGGAGGAGAAGTAGTTCTAAGTATTACCTACTAAATCAGTTAATAAGAGGGGTTAATCAATACTTCTTAATTTATCAGCAATGGGTAACGACCTCATTTTTTTGTTCTTAGCTTCAGTCTTACTTTTCCTATGAAAAGTAAGCAATAATCAAGACAAGCGAAGGGCGTGCACTATGCCGTTCTCGCTCCCACTAATGCTTGACAGGTTCAGCGTCAGGCTGCTCGCTCCTGCCAGTTATATTAGCAATGTCAAATTATCACGCTTGTGTATTCAGGAATTACTCCTCTTGTAAATTTCTTTTATCAACTAGTTGTCACATCTAAGTCTAACCCACCATAGTATGCGGTGTCTATGTCATTGACATACTTGGTGTAAAAGGTTATTTGACCGACGTGATATGAGAGGTGTTCTATGACGTGCAGAATAGCACTTAATCGTGTGTGCGGAAATCCCTGAATGGTAACTGCTTCAGTAAGCTGCTCTACTGAAATGGCTTGCACAACTGCATTGGCTGCTTGGAGGGTGGCAGTTAACTTATCAAGTATCTCACTTCCTGGGTAATCATATTCATCCAAAAATTCTTTGCTGCGTTGTCGGACATCATTTTCACCGCCTACGCCAGAGATGATATATTGACGGATATTGCCTTCTAGGTGGAGTACTAGGTTGCCGATACTGTTGGTGTTGCGGTTGTGCTTATACCACAATTGTTCTGGTGTGAGTAAGCCGACACACTGGGTGATGCGGGCGAGCGATTCTTCTATCACACGTAGATGAAATTCTCTCTTGATAATGTCAATAATAGTGTCAGTCATGGGCAAGGGCGATGGCTGCCAGTTGTATTTTCAATTCTGGTAGGTGGTTAAGCAATAGGGTTGCGGCCGCTTCAAAGGTGGCACCCGTCGTCACCACGTCATCGACAATCATCACGTGTTGGCCACGCAACTTGTCTTTTTTTCTTAGTTCAAAGGAGTTGAGCACATTGAGAAACCGATCCTCTCTACCCTTCCTAGTTTGCGAAACCAAGTCTTTGGTTTTCAACAGGCAATCCTCTACGATAGGGACCTTGATCACTTCGGCAATCCCTCTGGCCACTCTAGTGCTCTGGTTGTATCCGCGGATTTCTTTCTTTGCATAGTGTAGCGGGATGGGAATCAACATATCTGGTGGGCTATAGTGCGGGCTAGCTTGCAATAACTCTCCATATTGACGACCAAAGCTCTCTGCAATATCAGGACGCTGCTCATACTTTAATCTATGGACGGCCTTCTGAATGCTCCCTCCCTTTATAAATCCATAGAGCGCTGCAGCAAAAGTAGGCTCTACTCTACCCAGCAATCGTCGACGCAACTCATTGTCTTCTATCTCAAAGTGATCTGTGTACTGTACAAGACCGAGGCACCGAATACAAAAGGTATTTTTATTGGAGGGCCGCTCGTCGTTACAACCGATACAGAACTCTGGATAGACAAAGTC
>CALFUU010000190.1 GCA_937929835.1 uncultured Saprospiraceae bacterium
ACAACTTCCATTAGACGGCAAATTGGGAAAGCATATAGACATAAATCTTATCATCAAAGGCTGCCTTAAAGGGCAACCAAAGTATCAGCGCGCCTTAGTGGATAACTATTCTGAGCTTTTATACTCTGTGTGTCGTCGATACACAGGAGACGACATTAAGGCCCAAGATGTACTGCAAGAAACCTTTATCAGAGTCTTCAAGTCCTTTAAGACTTATGATCCTGATAAAGGGGCCTTGAGTACTTGGATGAGAAGGATTGCCATTAATTGTGCTCTAAGATCTCTAAAAAAGAAAAATTTAGAAATCTCCAATTTGTCTGTTTTGGATTATGATCAGAAGTACAGCATAGAACCAGAAGCCATCTCCAAAATGTCTCACGATGACTTGCTTAAAGTTGTCCAGACCCTACCTGATGGCTATAGACAAGTATTTAACCTCGCAGTGATCGAGGGTTATAATCACAAGGAGATAGGAGAAATGTTAGGCATCGCTGCCGTCTCTTCTAGATCCAATCTCTCAAGAGCAAAACAGTTGCTCCGCAAAAAAATTTTAGAAGCTAAAACACAAGATCAATGGATCAACATAGTTTAGATAATATATTCAAAGCAGGATTAGAAAATCACAAAACCGCTCTGGACAAAGATGCGTTGTGGGCAGCCATTCAAGATGAGGCACCTTCAAAGAAAGGTCTCTTCCTTCTACGCCTGCTTTCAGTTGTCGGTCTAGTTGCAGCTATCGGCCTGAGCTTTTTTCTCTATGGAATGAACTACAAAGTCGCGGACACTGCCCCGCATATCGACGCGTATACCTCTGCAGTGGAGACACAAAGTACTGCAGCAGAACAGAATACAACCCCAGCTGTAGAAGAAGCAAACAAGTCTAAAGTCCACAACCAAAATCAAGCGTCAAAAGTCCTAGCCCTCACTCCCTCGACCACTACAGAGACGTCAACACCGCAAAGCAGAACCGAGACTGCCTCAATAAAAAATAAGACAACTGCAATCAGCAAGGCAGTCCTTAGTGCCCATCAATCTGCAGATTTTTCGACGACGAGCAACCTACTCTCTACGGCGGACCACTATGAAGTTAGGTCAACTATACCTGTCAGCTCTATCAAGCAAACTGGTATCTACAATTCTTCCAGCCCTCTCAGCGCAGTAAAAACCCTACCCTCGATCACTGCAGCCAGTCAGATCAACGATCCACAATCTGCCGATCTAGATTACGCCAGACCCCTCCCACTACTGAACAAGAACAAAAAAGTAGACTGCTATGAGTATGGGAAAAAGAAAACCAAGATTTCTGGAGAGGTGTACAGTTCTATAGATTTTGTGGCCAATCATTTCTCTGCACCAATAGAGCAACTAGACTACCTAGAGAGAAGGGACGAGACTCAAACCCAGCTAGAAGGCTATAGGTCTGGTCTACGCATCAAGTATACCCTACCCAATGGTCTCTATATCAAAGCGGGACTCGAAGCGGGACTCATCAGAGAAAGATTCAATGACGAGATTAATGAAACTACTATAGAAACGAGACCCAACCAACTCCTTGATATTATAATGCAAGGAGACTCTACGATCTATATATATGGTGATGCGGATGTGCAAGTAACGCGACAGCAACTCTGGCGAGTAGAAAACACTTACAGAATGCTTGGCATACCTGTGCTCTTGGGATATGAGAGGCAAGTAGGAAAATTCAAGTATGGTATAGATATGGGTGCCATCCATAATGTGCTATACGATTTTGAGGGCTACCTTTCTAATAACGCAGGTGCTCCTATCGATGACCCAGATTTTTTCAGACCTAGTATCAATTTATCTATGACAGGAGGCCTGACGATGAGCTATAGTATAGGTGCAAAGACAAACTTATTTGCCCAAGCTACGATGAAACACAATCTGGAAGAGATTAATAATGATCTCAATGAAATCCATCAAAAAAACACAAGAATAGGTCTCGGAATAGGATTGGAATATACCCTCAGATAAACTAATGTAGTGGCTATGTAGAGCGATGTAAAGGTCTTGTATAGCTTAATCCAAGAAAGTAAAGCTTTTACATATGTATGTTTGTTGTAATATTTAAGGGTGTTATTATTCTCAATTTATTTTAATTAAGGGTATTAAAAGTGGAGAAGCACTGTCGAAAGGCAGTGCTTCATTCATTTAGGCCACTTAGAAGTAAGCTCTTTCGAAGTCATCGTATAGCTCCTCGATAAGCTCCCTTATAATTTCCTCCTCTCGTCGATTATCATACCTAGAATCCTGAAATTCCCGAGGTACAGCTCGGGTATCTCCTCTTATTTCATATATTTCGTTGACGAGGACTTCTTCTGCTCTAAAAGTCCTTTCTCTATACTCTCTACAATAATCTCTATCCCCAAATATTCTGGCTCTTGCTGTCCACTCAAAGCTGATTTCCTCCCTTATTGTAGTCACTTGTGCAGAGACTGTTACATACCTGGGTACTTGCGTCGTCGTCCCAGAGGTATCCTGCCTTGTTTCGAACCCATCTTGGACTTCTTCTCTATAGGTCTGATTGCTTCTATTATCTCGGACTCTTCTATCTAGATCGGAAAACTCTATCTCAATGGTACAGTCAGCATCCACCCTGCGCTCATACAACACTTCCTTAAAATCCTGACTCCAGCGCTCTACTCTACTGAACTCCCTGTCGATATCATAGGCGAAAGAAATGCCCCAGCGTTCCTCAGCAATAACAAGTACGGTAATCACTCCTTCTGTCTGTGCATAAGCTTGTCGCTCTGAGAGAAGAGGATCCGTATGGCCATACTCAGCAGCTTTGGTATAGAGATAGTAGGCTTCTTGAGCGGCTAGTTTATTCCCACTCTCTGCGTAAGCCTCTAATTGTAATTCACCCAAGTTAAAGTAGCTGTCTCCAATATCTAGGCGCAACCGCTCCTGCTCCTCATATACAATATCCATCGTCGCATCAAAGTCATTATCCAGATAATTCTTGCCCTCCTCATACTTATCCAAGAGGCCATCATAAAGGCCATAAGCTTCCTCCCAATCCTCTATGACGTCACTTCTATTATAGTCAGCGATCTTGCCTTGTTCCCTGTTGAGTATCTGCTCGAAGCTCTTATTGAGTGTCGTTAGGTCCTTTCTGCTTTTCTTCCCTTTCTTAAGAATTTTGAGGGCCGACTTATAGGCTTTGTCATAATCACCCTTATTAAAACTCTTCTGGGGAGAAGCACAGCTCGATATCAAAAACACCATCAAAATCAATGAAATAGCATATCCTTTGTACATCTTGTATTATTGTGGTCTAAAAGGTAGAAATTAATTGACAACAAGCATAATAGAACGGAGGCGGATAGGATTCTTTGACTCTGGGATGGGCGGTCTTACCGTACTGCACCTAGCGCAACAGGCCTATCCGGAAGCTGAATATATCTACTATGCAGATGTCGACAATGTCCCCTATGGTAAGAAGTCAAAGAAGACAATAAAAAAACTGGTCTTCAAAGCTGTCCAATTTCTTGTCGATCAGGATATCGATATCCTTGTTGTCGCTTGCAATACAGCCACTAGTGTATGCATCAAAAAATTGAGGCAGCGCTATGACCTACCCATTATAGGAATGGAGCCAGCCGTCAAGCCCGCTGTACAATTGCTCAAAAGACCACAGCACAGAATCCTCGTCTGCGCTACCCGACTGACTCTAAAAGAAAAGAAACTCAAGGACCTCATCACCAATCTAGAGGCGAGTGACAAGACGGATCTACTATCGCTACAGAAGCTCGTCGCCTTTGCAGAAGCCCAGGATTTTGATAGCAAAAAAGTCTCTAAATACCTCCATAAGAAATTCAAGGATAAAGACCTAAGAGGATATACTGCAGTAGTGCTCGGCTGTACGCATTTCATTTATTATCGCGAACTGATCAAGGAAATACTGCCAAAGGACATTGAAATTATCGACGGCAACGCAGGGACTGTCGCCAGACTCCTTTTTTTCTTGGAGCAATTTCCTCAAGCTGATGACCAGTCAAGGCCTTCCAAAATAAAAGTGTATTTCTCTGGAAGAAAACAAAAAAGCAAAGTTCTCAAGCCCTTTCTCAAATTCCTCAATCAACAAGAGAGGTAAGCCTTAGTGCGCCTCTAGTATTTCTTGTGCTTTGGCTTTGAAAGCGTGCTTGTTACTCCTGGTAATTTCGTGGAGGATAGTCGTTGCCTCTTTGTGATCATAACCACTGTAGGCAGCCGCCAGAAAAAACTGTGCTGCTTCTCTGAGCTCTCTACGCTTGGTATCCTTTAACTTCGAAAAATAGGGCTCTGCCTGATCAAATCTACCTAGTCTAAACAATTGCATCCCTAGCTGAAATTCTAAGCGAGGGTCCTCAGGGTACTGCTCTAGATATTGCTGTATCAATCTCTTGGCTCCACCATATTTCCCAGAATTGCTGGTTTGCAATACTCTGAAAAGGGCACCCTCATAAGCCAACGTTTTTTTGTTAGTTTCTACCTTGGCGTTTTGTTCTAGAGCGCGGTATAAACCTGCTTGATGATGTGTCACCACTGTCATAAAATCAACAGGCTCTAATGGTAAGGCTTGGACTTGGGGTCGGGGTTGTGGGTTTTTCGACTCTCCACAACTTAGGAGGCAACAACATAGAAGGGCCAAGAAAACTAGACAATTGCAACGAAGATTCATCTCGCAAAAATAACTTAATTAAGAAGCTTACAGATACCCTTCACCATTGACCTGATTATTGGCTTTTATTGAATACGAGACCATTAGTCTGCGTATCATTATAAACAGAAAGCTCAGTCCCGCTATCCCCTACTCGAAATGTAAGTTGTCTTCGGAGACTGTCGGTAGTAGACTCGACAAAAGAGTGCTGCCCTTGATGAGAAGTCTCGTGTACAAATTTCCCTATGGGCCGGCT
>CALFUU010000191.1 GCA_937929835.1 uncultured Saprospiraceae bacterium
CTATTACTTAGGTAGGTCAGAACAGGAGGGTATTTATTCCGCTCAATTTTCAGGAGAAGAGGGCGGCTTTAAGCTGCCGCTGTCCAGTCGATTCCCTACTGTAGGCAATAGCAATGACTGGGGGGTGACCTTAAACTTGAAAGCTGACTTGCCGATAGACCTTTTTAGGAGAATAGGTCTCAGGCCTTGGCTAGATGCTGGGCTCCTTAATACAAAATCTCTCAGTTCTAGCCCTTTAGAAACTCAGCTCTACTTTGCAGGTGGTGTGGCCTTAGAGTTGGGAGAATATGCTGGAATTTATCTACCACTATTTTATTCCTCGCAGTTTGATGTGCCACTCGGTAGCAAAAACATTTTGGACCGTATCAGCTTTAAGATCGACATACAGAAATTGAATCTTTGGCGGATGAGTGAGGGACTCGAATTTGCTTTTTAGTACGTATTCAGCTCTTCCAATTATTAGAAAACAAACAATAGCGAAAGATTAAGTTGTTCAAAAAAATATTGCTGTTTCTTAATGTCCTTTTGGTCATATTGACGTGTATGGCATATGTGACACCTTTTGTCAATCCTAATGCTACACCTGTGTTTCCTATTATCGGGCTGGGTTATCCTGCGCTGTTGTTGTGCAATCTACTCACCATGTTGGTTTGGGCTCTATTAAGATCTAAGTGGGTTGGGTTGTCAGGACTTACGCTATTGTTGGGATATTCCAGTTGCTCGAGGCTCATCAATCTTAGCTTGGCAGATGATTACGATGGCCAGAAAATAAAAGTTGCGACCTATAATGCTAACTTTTCTAAGCCCATCACTATGCACAATAACAAAGCAGCCTTGGAAAAATCTTTTGACAAGTACCTTAAGCAAAATGTAGATATTGATGTACTCTGTGTGCAGGAATTCGGCAGCGCTACAAATCTATACCTCAATAAAGCTTACGACTTTCCTCACTTACATATTATCGAGAATAGGACTGTAGCTATTTATTCTAAGTACCCGTTTTATGATGTTGGTACTATCGACTTTAGCTCTACAATAGCCAACACTTGTATGTGGGCGGATGTATTGATTGGTTCTGATACAGTACGCGTATATACGACACATCTAGAGTCTAATAGATTTGATGGGAAGGTACCAGAAGTAATTGAAGAAGATGCACCTGAGGAGATGTCTAATTCAGTATTGTTAGGTGTCGTACAACATCACCAAAAATTTTCTGTAGAACGACTTCGACAAGCACAATTGATTAAGAGACACCAAGAAAAGTCCCCCTACAAGTCTATAATCTGTGGAGACTTCAATGAAACACCGCAGTCGTATGTTTTTCAGGTATTAGCAGATGGAATGCAAGATACTTTTCAAGAGGAGGGTTGTGGAATAGCTTCTACGTTTGGGGAGCGGATACCTGCGCTCCGTATAGATCATATGTTAGTCGATCCCGAGCTTGAAGTAATAGATCATACAATATCGCGGTCACAATTCTCTGACCACTATCTGATTATTGCAGACTTAGGTCTTTAAGTATAAGCTTTAAGCGTTTTCTTCTTTGGATAGGCCTTCTTCTATTAGAGATGCCGATGCAGCTTTGAATTCTTGCCAGTTAAATCTTTTGTCCTTGTCTTTGTCGAGTCCGCTTATCATTGTATCTGCAACTACACCTGAGAGCAGACTATTTACTTTGGCTTTCTTGATGAGTTTTTTGAGCTCTTTTTTTGTGAGGTAGCCGTCTTCATTTTTATCAAAAAACTGAAAAGCAGCTTCTGCTGAGTCAAACTCTTGGGTAATAAGAATGCGTAACTTATTGAGTATTACTTTTTTGCTAGCCATCTATATGTTAGAGATTTTCGTAATAATCTAGATCTCCTTTCAGAATGCCAAAGAAGTGCATTGCGCTATGGATACCTTGAGATAATTTAGTTTCTGCAAATTCGCTAATTGATGGAATGTCTCCCATCGTATGTGACGCATCTAAGTGAAAGAACATCCACTGCTTTTGATTGGGCCAAGCTGATTCCGCTTGTCCAAATAAGTTGCGGAGTAGGTGATAATCATTGATGTCGACTTGTCCGTCTTCGTTGATGTCTGCTGCCAGATACGTATAAGGATTGTTGAATGCTGATTCTCCTCTGATGTAGCGCTCTAGTATATCTATATCTGCTTGTGTCACTTTTGTAACATCACCAGGCTTGTATGCAGAAACTTGGTAGATTCTTAAGGAACTGATATTATGTATCTCATAGCTACCATTCTCTTCCGATCTCCCTTTGGGGACCATATGATAAGCCGATTGCTGATTGCTTTCGATAACTTGTTGTGTTTCTGTATCTCGATATCTGACATCTACACCTGAGATTGTGTTACCTGCTGGATCTGTAATCATTCCTGATACTATCATACCATCGCCAGCTGTTGGCGCTTCACAGTCAGGTATCTGTGCACCGTTGTTCTGAATACTAATGGTTACCAAACAAAATGATTGTCGGCCCTGCTCATCAGTGACATAGACTCTCGTCTGATTGAGGCCTACTTCTGCACACGTAAAGGTTCTAGACATTTCTTCTGCCAGTTGATCAAAAGAAAAAGTCAATGAATCGTTATTGCAAGGATGATAGCTGTTCACATTGACATCCTTTGCCCAAATGTCCACCATCCCATCATCTGTAAGACCATCACCGTTAGTGTCTACAGGCATCAGGGCAACATTGATGGTTGCGAGGCAGTAGGGTACGGGTCTTATTACATCTGAGACAGTTACTTGAGTCTGACAAGAAGCTGTGATACCACAACCATATTCTAGTGCATATAGGATTGTTGTAGTCCCGATCGGATAGAATCCAGAAGCGTCTTGCGTAGTTGTATCTGCGTGCACAGAATTATTTGTGATCTGATATTGACCTCTGCACGGCTCTCCAGAAGCTGTAGCCGGAGGTAAGACTAAATCTAGTCCGTTGCAAGCATCTGCGTTGACAGTAAGGTCTTTGGGGCAAGCAATAGTAGCAGGTTCCCCGTTACTGATTTTGAAAACTTGGTTAAATCTCCAGATGCCTCCGGGGTGGCCAGGCTTGTAACTACACCAATCGATGACAGTCCATTCCCGTATGATCTTATCACAATCGGGTCCAAAAATAAAGCGAGAATCCGTATGACTTGTACCTACTTGTGTGCACATCACATAATCAAAGGTAGGCCTGTCTACACCAGAAGGAAGACTATCGATTGTGGCAGCGTTATCGCATCCCACTAAGTCAACTTCACTTTCTGGCCAAGTGATATTATTGATGGTGAATGTGCCCGCTAAAAAAGTCAGCGTCTGAGAACATTCAATGGTATTGTTGTTGTCATCTACGGTACTCCAATGTCTGACGATGGTACCCACATTGCAACTGTTGAGGTTTTTTGTAACACTGGCGAGGCCCGCTGGATATTGATGACCATCTTTCATAATGTAAGCCTCTCCATAAAGAGAAAGGTTGAAGGTCTGCGCCTCACAAGTGAGTGTCTGGTCTGCTGGACAATGCAGGGTTGTTGTACCTGGGGCAGCACTTAGCTTCCAGATAATGGCCAGTTGGAGTAGGGCTGTAAGTATTTGTGATTTCATAAGAGCATCAGGCTAGGGTGATCTATAGAAACCAGTTGTTGGGATAGGTGAAGGTAGGGAATTCCCTCTTATATCCCTAGGATAATGAAGAGGATTCGAAGTCTAGATAATCAGTGAAAAAAGGCCTTAGAAAGTGAAATTGGTCCTGAGGCTAACCATATTTAATTCGTACTTAAGTTCTGGAGTACCAAAAAATTGTGTTCTGTCTATGAGATTAGACAACCCCCATTCTGAGTCTAGTAAGATGCTCCAATGTTGATTAACCACATACTTTACACCTGCAGAAAAACCGAGATTGGTATTATTGAAAACAGTGCTGTCGTCTTTGACAGGACTCCTTCTACCAGGGGTAGACTGAATGAACTTATTGAGTTCTGAATCCAGCTCTTCGCTGTATGTATATCTTAATCTTACACCAGAATTAACAACTATGTCTTTTGTTACAGAGTAATCTAGACTGAGTGGGACATAGACTTGCTTAAACTTATTCAATCCTTGAGAGTAGACATCAGATGAGCTCGATGGTGCAGTTGGACCACCTAAGATGTTTCTTTCGCCACTAAATGTATTTATACCTAAGCCTGTATTGAGAGAGAACCTATCAGAAATAGGAAACTTGACCTCAGACACTAGACCTATACCTGAAAATTGTAAGTCTGTAGATAAGGCTAACAAGAGACCCAATTCAAACTTCATCAGCTTTCTTTCGGGCTTATTTTCTTCTTGATCGTTCTCAATTTTTTCGAAACCTAATCCTGCATCTAAAGGGGCCATCGGTAGACTAGAACCAATTGCAGCAATCGCACTAGGCTGCTCTAGCATAGTGAGCACATAGTCTTTTTCTTGATTAGAATACGCAGTTGTAGATAGGCTCAGATGGTCTATCGCACCGTCCTCGGCTAGTGCCTTTCGAGGAGAATTATGTACACCAGACCAATCAGGAGAAGTCTGCAAAGCCGTCGACTCTTGCTCTTGTATGGGCTCTATTTTTATAGCGGTATACGAAGAAGAACCTTTGTCCTCGAGAGTGATGTATTCTTTCTCGACGATAATTTTCTCGACGATGATTTCCTTGATGAGAGGATGGGTCTTATACAGATAAGTAAGAAATGCAGAGGATAAGAGTAGTAAGCCTGATAAAGCAATTAGAAAGGGTACTTTCCAGTCTCTTTTAGGTGCTTCTACAGGAAGGTGTTCATCGAGCAGATGCTGCATCTTCAACCAAGACTGGTCCGTAAATTCTTTATTTATATTGTCAGTGCTATCCTGCATTGTAGTTTCTAAGTAGTAGTCCTTGTAGTTTTTTTCGAGCATCAGAGAGGTGCCACTTGGACGTCCCTTCGCTAATGTTTTTTTGCTTCGCTATCTCTTTGTGTGTATATCCATATATGGCGTAAAGTTTGAAGACTTCTCCGCTAGATTGGGGAATTTGATCTATGAGCTTGATCAGATCTTCTTCATAAAGCTTGGTCAAAGCGACAGGATAAGACACTTGTCTCTCTTCCTCCTCAAAAACCATAAACTTCATATAGTTCCCATCTTTACGAACCGCATCAGATACGCATCTAAAAACTATCTTTCTCATCCAGCCCTCAAAGCTGCCCTTGTTCTCAAATGTGCTGATTTTTGTAAAAATCTTGAGAAAACCGTCATTAACGATAGCGGAGGCTTTGTCTTGGTCGTGCATATAGCGCATGGCTACTGACATCATTAAGGGAAAGAATGATTTGTATAGAGTCTCTTGACTCTTCCTGTCATTCTGCTTACAGCCCAATATGATTTTGTCCAGATTCACCCTAGGAGTACATTATTTAATGATTATCCTAAGGTACGCATTTTTTACACTTCTTCTGCATCTATTCTCCGTTGAGGATAGCACATAAAAAAAGGTCAAAAGTTGCAACGTTAAGACTTGAACCTTAGTTGAGATTGGTCTAGCACTGCAACTTTATGACCTGGAAAGAGTTTGGAAAAAACATCCTCATTCTTCAATGGTAATTGTTTTTTCATAGCTGATATCTGATAAGACGTTATACTCGATCTATATGGTTGGGTCTATTGTCCAATTTTCTGCAGATCTTGATCGCATATTTTAATTTATATACGTAACGTACACGTTATCAGTGAATTATAACTACTTCTTGATTATTTTTCCTGAGTACAATTGATCATCTATGCCGTAAATTTTTAAGTAATACAGTCCAGATTGGAGTGATTCTACGGAGATCCATCCCGCTAATGTTGTTTTTCCACGCTGCACCAGCTGACCCCTTTGGTTGTAGAGTACATAATCGCTGTTGTATTGCCCAGTATTGACTCTATCGATAACCGGATTAGGATATAGTTGTAGTGAGGTCTCAGCGATATGAGCGGTCGAGGTAAGCGCCATATCTGTCGTTGTAAAGTCATCGATACAGAAGTAGGTCGGTGTATTGATGCCAAATGCGCCGACATCTGAAGATTGCATAGTAAACGACAGCGTGTCTACATTTTCAAATCTGGTCAGATCTACATAAGTCCAAGTATCCAAAAGGTAGTCTTCTGTAGGATCATCAAATCTGTAATCGGCTAAGAACACCACGATAGAGTCATTGACCACATTTCTATCTCCATGTTCTTTGATGGTGACAGAAAAGAAGTCTGGATCAGTACCGTCCTCTCCGCCAAATTTCTTAGAGAATTGATTTCCATCCTGCATCACACGATAAGCATAAGTACTGTTGTTGATATAGAATCCCTCTACTACACCGCCTTGAGCTGCGCCTGTCGTGTTCAGCAATGTTTCGCCTAAGACAAACGTTACGGCATAGCCTGCGCTATCGTCATTGCCCGTTCCTGTTATGCTACTGTATTGATTGGTAAAACTACCTGTTATGGTATCTGTCGTATTTGAAATCGCCCAGCCCGACCACGCGTCAAAGGTGGCATCATAACTGTTAGGCAGAAAAATATTGCCTTCAGAAAAACCACCGCTTCCATCAGATCCATTTAAGAAAGATTCTAATGTGGGTAAGCTGTTTTCGAAATCTGCAGTCGTCTGTGCGGTCGCGCATAAGAATGCGAGCAGGCCTAAAGTTGTAAAAATTGTCTTCATAAAATATTTGTTTTAGCTTAGAATTTGATGTTGAAAGAAAGCGTATAGTTTCTGCCGGGCATAGGTCGGCGTTCTACTATTCTGTATTCGTAGTCCAGTATATTATTGACACTTAAAGAAAATATTCCTGTAAGAGCAGTTTTATTTAATTTGTATTTTTTGCTGTGATTCAGTTGCATGTCTAGAAGAAAGTATCCATCGACATCTTCATTGATTCCTGATACAGCACTCGTATATCTGTTATCAATTTGTAATGAGAACTGATCTCGGTGTAGTGTCCATCCTGAGCTGAGCGTGTGCTGAGGCGTATATATAAGTTGATCGCCTGCATCGATGCGTTGGCCAGGAATCGCTTGTAGATGTGTAGAGCGCCCATAATGGTATTGGGTGCTCCATTGCCAATTTATTTTATCGACTTGACCTGAGAGTTGCGAGTTGACTTCTAGACCTCTACTTCTGACCTCAGCAATATTTATTGCAGAGACAAACCCAGTCTCAGTCGATGGGAGCCACAGTATCCAGTCTTCTAGTTTTCTGTGATACAATGTTGCGTCCAAGACGAAGTGCTTTGATTTGTGGGCTACCGTTAGTTCTTGGTTCCAACCTTTTTCTGGTCTGAGATCGGGGTTGCCACCGGGTCGCCAGAATAGATCGTTGAGGCCAGGCACTCTGTATTCTTTAGATAATTTGAGCCTGATAGATTGTGCGCCGCGTTGATGATTGATAGTCAGACTGGGGAGGAGTGGAGGACTGGTCAAGTTATTCCACTCGGTTCTAAGACCAATTTTTATGTCTACAAAATTAAAGTCTTGATGTAGACTTGTGTAGAGCGCAGCTTGCTGAAACGTATTCTGACTGGCATCATAGGCAGCGGTATTTCCGTTAGTATGATTCAGGTCTAGTTTGGCTAGCAGCTGGGTGCGGCTATAAGATCGTGTGACTGTAGTCGTTGATAACCACCTCTTGAAATTGTTTCTTGCAGCTATCAGACTCGGAGGATCGTCATAGTTGTTGTCTTCATCCATATAAGCCAGAGCTGAAGACACTTTTCCCTTGCCGATACTTTTTTTGAGATCTAATCTGACTCTTTGGGTGTGATCATCTTGGGTCGCTTCTGATCTGTTTTGCACAGTAGTAGGTGGGATGCCCCGGTGGATATCTTGTAGCCAGTATGATAATTTTAGTGCACCATTTTTTAGTTGGTAGCCTGCGCTTAGAAGGAGACCTTTGGAGTCAAACTGTGCATTGGGTTGGGTTCTCTCATTACCACCGACGAGATAAGTGAAGTCATTATCCGCTACCTCGTAGGCACTGCTCATAGTGAGGCGCCATTTTTTGATTAACCACTGATAGCCCAGGTTATAAGTTCTTGATCCAAAACTTCCCATAGCGATACCGGCTTGCCCTCCTTTGGTTTCTGAGGCCATATTCTTGATGTCTATAGCACCGCAGATGGCACCAGAACCATATTGTGTAGACTGGCCACCGCTGTGCAGAATTGCTTTGGAAAATAGAGCTGAAGAGACCAATGATAGATCCGCCAAGCCCAACATTGGGTTCTGGATAGGGATGCCGTCCCACAGCAATTGTGTCTGCTGGGATGTGCCTCCACGCAGTGAAAGTGTTGCTAGACTGCCTTTGCCGTAAGAGCGCACATAGGTGCTGGATTGCCTAGTTAAGTGTTCTCCAAATGTCAGATCAGAGCTTAGCTTCAGTGATGTGGTCGGCACTGGTGCATCTTGTATAAGTATCTCCCCCAGAGTAGACTTAATAGAGATACTGTCCTGCTGGCCCGAGAGCACAAGCACAGTCATCATCAACCATACACTAAGTATATATTTCATTAAGTCCATATTTACTGCTCTTCCTCCGAGGGCAGATAAAACGATAATGCAGTAGGCAGGTCTTCTGGCTTCGTTTCTATCTGACCGGTCTTCCCATCCCTATTGGACAGTGACTGTAGTGGCTTGATATGTGAGCGGACTCACCTGAAACTTACAGCAGCGGGGACTGCTCCGGATTTTCACTCGGATTCCCTATTAAGTGGCTCAAAGAGAGGCACACCTATTGCGAGGGCAAAATTACACATAATGTTGACTAGCGTCTTAGGTTGCTCGTAATTGTTATGGATTTATGTCGCTCAGAGCTGAACAAAGCTTGATTTAGGAGATTTTCACTGATTTTCCAAAAAATCATCTGGAAGACTATTTTCAAGATCTTATGATTATTGGTCTTGATTCTGCAAGCCAAGTGCAGCCTTTCTCAAAACACCAACAGATTGGGAATTTGTTATACAACCAAGATTTTCTAATCCTTATAGTTAGTCGAAGTAAGGTAGAAAATCAGAAGGCTCAGGTCGTACTCTATAATTGCTCGTCAAATCCGAATAGATTATCTTGTCATCAGCGTCAGTAAGTATGACAGTAGGCATAACGGTATCACTCTTGTAACCTAGTACTTGTAGACCCATCGGAAGACCTTTTTCAGAGAAGAGTTGCCATTGCTTTGCTAATACGTTGTCTTTATCAACAAGAAATCGGAAATTAACTTGATGCTTATCCGCCAGTTTTTTGGAGTGCCTTTGAGATTGAGGACTGATTAGTAAGGTCTCGATACCCTTAGATTTTAAGACTTTATATTCTGCTACCAATTCATCTATCTGCGCTGTACACAAAGGGCACCAATTACCACGGTAAAACAAAAGAATCTTAGATTTCCCTCTCAATGTAGCAGTACTGACCTCTTGGCCTGAATAATCTTCTAGAACAAAATTGGGCAATACCTGCCCCACATCAAGCTTAGGATTAAGTCTATTGCGGAATGGTGAATACCAAAAGAGATACAGAAGCCATCCCGCTAGTAGAGGTAGTGCAAATAGAATTGATTCAGTATGTAAAGACAAGAGTGCAATGCAGGTGCCTATACCTATAAAGATAGAGTGTGATGGCAAATGCGCTTTTGTACGTGGCGTCTTGGTCAAAAATAATCTACCTAGAAATATCAAGAATTGGGTCGACATTATGAATAGCCCTACTGCGGCCATTGTATGTGCTTCATAAAGTAGTACGGCCTTTACAGTTCCTAGAAGACATACAACTGGGTACGTGCTTATGAATAATGATTTGAGAAATTGATTCATTTTTGTATGCGTAACTTATTCTGCTTTCCAGTAAATGGACTTCAAATAAGCCCCTTCCTTAAAAGTAATGGGATGATCAATATCATGAAAGGTTCTAGAGATTTCTTTGAATCTCTTCGATTGCGTACGGATCACATTTTTGGTCAGCTCAAAAAAAGTATCTGTCTCAACACGAGAAGAGCAAGAAGCCAAAAGAAGTATACCCTTTGGAGCCACTAATTTGATGCCCAGAAGCGCTAGTCGCTCATACTGCTTTATAGCTGTGGGTATTTCCTTGGCTGCTTTGGCAAAGGCGGGCGGGTCTATGATGACGATGTCGTACTTCTTTTTTTCTGAGATTAATTTCTCAAGCAATATGAAGGCATCTCCTTTGAGTGTATAGTGCTTGCCTTGTACTTTATTGAGTGCGACATTTTGACTAGCTAGGTTCAGCGCTTGTTGGCTCAAGTCGACGCTGGTAACCTCGCTGGCGCCTCCACATAAAGCGTGTACCGAAAAACCTCCCGCATAAGAGAAGACATCTAGGACAGTTTTACCCTTCGCCATTTTCTGTATCGATAACCGATTGTGT
>CALFUU010000192.1 GCA_937929835.1 uncultured Saprospiraceae bacterium
TAGATCGTGACATCCTTCTACGGCAGCTAAGCGCTCATTGATATTTAATCCAGTAAGGGCATCGCTATAACTTAGGTGATATACTAGACACTGGCCACTCCCTGCTGCATCAAAATCTATAGCATTGATATTTTCATCTAAGCCCAAGATGATTTCTCCTTGTGCATCTGTGACTACCCAGATGCTGTTGTCTGTATTGCCTGTCAGCGTCAGATCTTCCATCAAGATTCTATCTTCTGTTCCATCTCCTACGCAGAATATTTGTGGAGTGTTTGCTGAGAGGTTACCACCTTGTGGATTCGATCTGCTTAAGTTGACAGAAGTCGACAAAGCAAATTTTCCCTGCAATTGGGTAAATATATTTTGTCCTAAATCCAATCCAGTCAAGCCCGTATCATAAGTCAAGTGGTAGATCAAGTAGGCACCTTCGGCCAAGGTTTCTGTGTCATAGATCTCTGGATCGTCAAAGAGGTCTACCAAGTTGCCATTGGGATCAGTGATCAACCAAGTATTGTTGCCCCCATCGGCACCTTGTATCATCAATCCTGTCAGTCTATCTGGGGCACCATCTGTGCTACAGAAACGAAATGGGCCTCCTGATACAGTTCCGGAAGCCAAAGGTGTACAATCAATTTTGGTGATTTCTAGAGCATTGGATATAGAATAACATCCATCGATGTTGACTATGTTTTCCCCAGTTTGGATCCCTGTTATGGGGCCATCATAGCTGAGATGAAAAAGTTGGCAAGTACCTACTTCTAGAGATTCTATGTCCAGGTCTTCGTAGTTCTGGGCGATAGGCGTGAGTATGGTACCTACAGCATTGGCTAGTAGCCATCTGCTATTGGCGCCACTATTATTTTCCAAAGTGATAGCACCTGTAGAGATAAAATCTTGGAGACCATCTCCTGTGCAAAACTCAAAGGGGCCTCCTGAAATAGTGCCACCGTTATTTTCAACTTTAGTTATAGAAATAAAGTTGGATCTTGCTGAACAGGGAATAAGTGTCGTGAAGTCCCCGCCAGGCATCAAGTCCAGCGCCTCATCGTGTGTCAAATTCCATAGAGTACAATTGCCTCGACCACTGCTGTCAAAGTCTAGCTCATTCAACTCATTGCTGACAGCAATAATAGTTACACCCATTACATCTGTGAGTACCCAGGTGTTGTATTGTCCATTTCCAGCCGACAACATGACCTCTGACTCCTCAAGTATATCTGATACGCCATCTCCTGTGCAGAAAGTGAAAGGACCTCCCTCCAGTACACCAGGTGTCAACCTATTTTTAGTAACTGTGACCGAATTGGATAAGTCAAAGCAAGCTGGTACTTCTTCATTGCCTACCAGGTTTGAAAAGCCTACCAAATCGGATAGCATATTGCCGACTTCAAGATTTTTTATCCATCCATCATAGCTCAGGTTCCATATCAAGCAGAATCCTGCTGGTGACGACTCAAAGTCAAATTCATATATATCAAAGGGTAAGCCTAGGATTTCTTTTCCTTCAGCATCTGTGATGATCCATTGTGTGTTGGCGCCGCTTTGGTCTGTAAGTGTCAGACTATTGGCCGGAATAAAATCCCCACCGACATCATCATTACAGAATTCAAAAGGGCCACCCATCAACCTGCCGCCATCTGGTTCGTTGATAAATATAGTCACGCTACTTTGTGAGATGGATAGACATAGATCATCAGGTAATTGATCAAATTGACTGCCGATCATAGGTAGTCCATCGCCCAAGTTTGCATACCCATACGCGTTATATGTACCTGCCGTTAATTGCGTCAAGTCAGCCATACCGTCACCAGATATGATATCGACAATAGTCCGATTTTCATCTACGATAAAGTAATGGTATTGAGCACTAGGTATATTGCTTGTGGTTGCTAATTGTAATTGGGTAGTCCGCACGCAGCCGTGGTAGTTTGTGCCACCTCCCGCTAGTGAGATGTCGCCTGCTCTATCTAGTGGGGCACATTCACCAATGCAGTTAGCTGTTACTTTGATGTCTTCTAGATCCCAGATCGTTCCTAGACCACCGATGATACCGGCAGAACAATAGGCCATCAATTCAAAATTGAAAACTGTTTCTGTAGTTACTTCAAATTCTGGATCACCTCTAAAGTCAAATACCTCTTGTCGCCAATCTCTAGTCGTTGCTATATCTCTGACGTCTCTTATTAGCTGACCATTTTTGAATATTCTAAGTCCGTATAGGGTAGGATAATTATTGATGCCTGATTGGCCATTTATCCAACTGAATATCTCTGGCGCCTGCTGATAGAACTCTAATGCCTCTAGTTGTAAGGGATCGGCGCTGACTGGGGTTACCGTGACATCAAATCTAAATGCCGCTGAGGTGCCAGGGGTATACGTACAAAAAGGATCAAAACCGATACACATAGCTGATGTTCCATTGAGCCCTTCTGTGCACGAGTGCAAGTTGAGATGTGGTCTATTTCTGTAGCCACCCTCAGGAGCGGTAAGTGTTACTCTACCATTGGTGCCCGTTGTAGCCGTAATTTCAGAGTAATCGGCATTGGTCCCGTCTACTTTGTCCGAGACACATTGGTCAAAGTCGATAACTAGGGTAGCGGGTCGGCCGTTATCTGCCTTTATAGCTGTACTTAGAACTAAAGAGAAAAGTAAAATGAGGGCAGACCTTAGATTTAACATGATTTCACAATTTGTGTTTGTTAGGTTGTCAGGAGAGCTCACAACATATTGAGGTATGTCATTGTAAACGAATGTTAAAGATATTAACGAAATGTTTAATATGTGTATAAATGCAGCTAAAAATGCTTGGTAAACGCTATTCTTTACCACAGAATAATCTGGGAAAGAGTGGTTTTAAATGAGCAATTCACCTTAAAATGACCCTATCAGGTGCAATCAGCACCCCATTTATGATAGGCAATAAGTATTTTTGGACAAAATTCAGATATATGGCATTTGATATTGATATGATCCGCAAGCACTATGAGGGGCTTGACAAAAGCATTACTGCTATAAAGGCAAAATTGAATAGGCCTTTGACCTTAGCTGAGAAAATCCTCTACTCACACTTACATCCTGAATCTCCACTGCAAGATTATGGCAGAGGCAAGGACTATGTCTTCTACTCTCCAGATAGGGTTGCCATGCAAGATGCAACGGCACAGATGGCCTTGTTGCAGTTTATGATGGCTGGAAAGAGTCAGGTTGCGGTACCTTCTACAGTCCACTGTGATCACTTGATACAAGCCAAGATAGGCGCGGATGCGGATTTGCAAAATGCTATCAATACCAGTAATGAGGTATTTAATTTTCTAGAATCCGTATCTGATAAATATGGTATCGGATTCTGGAAACCAGGAGCAGGGATCATCCACCAAGTGGTGCTGGAGAACTATGCCTTCCCAGGTGGAATGATGATCGGAACAGATAGCCACACAGTTAATGCAGGTGGCCTCGGAATGGTCGCTATTGGTGTCGGTGGTGCCGATGCTGTGGATGTGATGGCCGGTATGCCTTGGGAGCTGAAGAATCCTAAGTTGATCGGAGTCAAACTGACAGGAAAGCTTTCTGGATGGTCTTCACCTAAAGATGTTATCCTTAAAGTTGCAGATATACTCACTGTAAAAGGTGGTACAGGTGCTATTGTAGAATACTTTGGAGAGGGTGCCAAGAATCTAAGTTGTACTGGAAAGGGCACCATCTGTAATATGGGTGCTGAGATAGGAGCGACGACGTCTACCTTTGGGTATGATGAGAGTATGGACAGATATCTGCGAGCAACGGATAGAGAAGATGTAGCAGATGCGGCTAAGGTGGTAAGCCAGCACCTAACGGCTGATCCAGAGTGCTATGAGCACCCAGAAAAATATTTTGATCAAGTCATAGAAATCAATTTGTCAGAGCTCAAGCCTCTAATAAATGGACCTTTCACACCAGACCTCTCGACGGCAGCTGGTAAGACCATGACGGACAAGGCAACTGAAAATGGCTGGCCACTAGAAGTAGAGTGGGGGCTAATAGGATCTTGTACTAATTCTTCTTATGAAGACCTTTCTAGAGCGGCTTCTATAGCTAAGCAGGCTGTCGACAAAGGCCTACAGACTAAAGCAGAATTTGGTATCAATCCAGGTAGTGAACAAGTAAGATATACGACAGAGCGAGATGGTATCTTGAAGATTTTTGAAGACCTCAATGCTAAGATATTTACCAATGCTTGTGGACCTTGTATAGGACAATGGGCGAGGTACAAGGACCCTATGAATGCGCCTAAGAACAGCATCATACATTCATTTAACAGGAACTTTTCTAAGAGAGCAGACGGTAATCCCAATACGCATGCTTTTGTAGCCTCTCCAGAAATGGTAGCAGCTATTGCGATAGCGGGAAGATTGGATTTTAATCCAGCCACGGATACCTTGACCAACGATAAAGGTGAGCAGGTAAAATTAGATGAGCCTACTGGTTTTGAATTGCCACCAAATGGTTTCGAGGTCAAAGATAGAGGTTACAATGCCCCTGCAGAAGATGGCAGCGGTGTAGAAGTAAAAGTAGATCCTAGTTCTGATAGACTCCAATTACTGACCCCATTCAAGCCGATTAAGGATACGGATATGGCGGAGATGAGAATCCTTATAAAAGTAAAAGGTAAGTGTACGACTGATCATATTTCTATGGCAGGTCCATGGTTAAAGTATCGAGGTCACCTTCAGAATATATCTGAAAACTGTTATACAGGAGCCATCAATTTCTTCAATGATAAGGCCAATTCTGTCCTTAACCTCTTGAGCAATGAATACGTTGTAGTGCCAGATTCAGCTAAGGCATATCAGAAAGCAGGCATCGGTACAGTTGTCTTTGGAGAGGAGAACCTAGGAGAAGGGTCTTCTAGAGAGCACGCCGCAATGGAGCCAAGATTTTTGGGTGTCAATGCAGTAATTGTTAAGTCATTTGCTCGTATACACGAGACCAATCTAAAAAAGCAGGGAATGCTAGCCTTGACTTTTGCAGATAATGCAGACTACGATAAAGTGCGACAAGATGATAAAGTCAGCTTGTTTGGCTACAATACCATGGCCCCTAACAAGCCATTGATGGTCCACTTGATGCATGCAGATGGTACAGATGATTTCTTCTTGGTTAATCATACGTACAATGAAGCTCAGATAGAGTGGGTGAGAGAAGGTTCTGCACTCAACAAGATTAGAAAGGATATGGGAGTGGCATAAGTCAGTCTCTATATAATAAGCAAAGAAGCCATACTTCGTCAGAAGTGTGGCTTTCTTTATTCAGCAGGGATGCGAAAGCTCTACTGCAAGCGTTAGCAGGTGGATTGTGTATTTTTACTTCATAAATTATCCTATTGGTGCAATTGCTAGGCAGAGGGGGTAGCCCTATTATTTGATTTTTGGAATTAAAATATCAAAGGGCATACAGTATATGCTGTTGGCAGTTTTTGCATTCTCACTGATGCAAGGGCTTATCAAGTTTGTTAGCCATATACATGTCTTTCAAATAGTTTTTTTCAGGTCCTTTATAACAGCGATTATCTGTGCGACTATGTTGCGGCGAGAAGGCGTTTCTATGGTAGGAAAAAATCAAGGAATTTTGTTTCTCCGAGCATTTTTGGGTCTTACATCTATGACCTTGTTTTTCATTACCATTCAGCGCATACCTTACGGGGCTGCTGTTACTTTACGGTACTTGGCACCATTTTTTACTTTTTTGTTGGCCATCTGGCTGTTGAAAGAAAAAGTCAAATCAGCGCAATGGTTTTTTCTCCTAACGGCCTTGTGTGGTGTTGCCCTTCTCAAGGGCTTTGATACAAGAATCGACGGCTTGAGCCTCCTTTTAGCCATTCTTGGGGCTTTTTTTGCGGGTTGTGTCTATGTTATACTGCGGAAAATTGGGAAATCAGAGCACCCTTTGGTTATTGTCAATTACTTTATGTGTACAGCTGCAGTTGTTAGCGGATGCGCGATGTTGTTGACGTGGGAGACACCAGCACTTAATGAGTTACTTATATTGATCTGTGTCGGAGGGTTCGGTTACTTTGGGCAGAAATATATGACGCTATCATTTCAATATGAAGAAGCCAATATTGTTGCTCCATTTAAGTACACAGAATTGGTCTATGCCTTTGCTATTGGTTTTTTCTTCTTTGGAGAGGGGTATTCGTCATTGTCTTTTCTAGGTGTCGCCTTGCTATTGATAAGTTGTGTAGGCAATGTGCTTGTGCGGTCTAGGGTAGCCTGAGTCTCTCGATTGACTAGCAAGGTCCAAGCCAAGAAGAAGGCCATTTCTCCCAAAACATAACTCTATCAGACACCTTGCTTTTTCTCCCCATCTGCGTCTATTGCTACTCTCTATCTTAGGTAAGGAAAATCAAACATTTGCCAATTTTTTGGATTATTGGCATTTGTTAGATTTGAATGAAGTATGATTGATTGAACATCTAGCGGTGCCAGCCACAGAGATCGTATACACGGAAGTAACAAGCCTAGCCTTAGAGAAAACGCTTAGTGTATATAGATTCTAAATCAAAACCGAGTTCCGATCACCAGTGAGGCTTGCAGCCATAGTGGTCTCTGTGTCAGATTCGTGCCTAGTTGAATTTCCTTAAAGGTACTAGATGTCATTAGAGATGCGCCCGCAAAAGTATTGTCTCCTATGTCGTATCTTAAATCCAACTGTATTGCAGCGCTCCATTGACTCAAGGCTAGAGGCTCAAGGTCTTCAAGCTTTACGACCTGAGGATTATTGAGACTTCCATTTGCTAAGGTCTTGCCCGTATTGTCTAGGCTTACCCTATAGTTAACACCTAAGCCAGCCATTAATTCGAGTTGCTTCACTCTCCAAGACTTATGTATGGTTAGTGGGATGCTATAGATTTGATATTTATTATTGCTGAGTACTGTTCTGGTAACACGTACATTTTCGCTAGTTACATTGGTGATGCGTGTGGTGTCGTATTGTGTTTGATAGTCAAATAGACTCTCGATTTTTTGGTAGCCGAGACCAGTACTGATGCTCCAGTCTTGGTTCAGTTGGTATTGAATAGAGAGGTTTGTCCCATAACTTATGAGTTCTTTTTCGAAGGTATTTTTTGCTACAGCAAGGTTGTCTCCTCGATTGTTGCTTTTCCAGTAAGTTGCGCCGATGCCTATAGACGTTGCCCACTTTTTATCTTTTGTGTCCGAGACTGAGTTGTTGGCCGCTGGTAGCGTTATGGTCAAGTGTGGTGGCAACTCAAATGGAGTCGTAGTTCTGTGTACTTGTTGGAATTGATTATTGATCTTTTGGACTTTGAGTAGGTATTCTTTTTCAGCCGATTGTTGAATATTATTTGTCTTATAACTCAAAGATTTTTTATCGGCATGGGCACTTGTGCCTTGCGGAGATTTTTTAATGGTGCCTTCCTTCTGCGTATAAAGTTCATTTTTTATCTCATCAGTAGGTTTCGTCGCTAAGTTGTTTTGTAATGAATTGATATTGCCAGCTGAGCTTGACATGTGTTTTGTCTCGTCTGCGCTAGGGATACTTGTTGGGGCTGCTTTTTTAGAGGCAACCCGCTTGTTGATGTGGGTGTGTTTTTTTTGAGTCCTTGGCGCTGTTGCTTGATTATCAACTGAAGCTATCGGGGTGGATGCTGCCTTATCCGTATTGTCGTTGGACTTATTAGCTAATATTTTGTTAGTCGGTGCAGTTGTGGATTGTGTCCCGAGGGTTATCGCTTTACTTTGCGTAACCTGAGTTGTCGTTATTGCTTTTGATTCTTTGGAGGCTGATATGTAGAAGTAGGCGATGACGAGAGTAGTGACGG
>CALFUU010000193.1 GCA_937929835.1 uncultured Saprospiraceae bacterium
GGGTTGCCAAGAACGCTTAGAAATCGAAGTGGTCGTTATGGACTTACAAGCAGAGCCACGTGTGTATATATCAGAAGTGATGGACCGTCGCTCAGTGATAGAGGAAAACAGATATTTCTACATACAGAGTGGGCAGGCTGGCAGCTATGATATACAAGTCTATGACCGATGGGGCGGTCTGATGTTTGCTGGACGAGACCTAGAATATAATGTGGCTCTATCAGGCTGGGACGGTACGCGAGTGGGCCATGCAGCCAATCAAGGCGTCTATGTCTACAAGTACCAATTGGATGATGGGAGAAGTGGGGTAGGGACGATTACTTTGTTTTAGGGATGGGTGAGTCGGTCAATGTAAATTTTGGGTAATCAATTGATGTACACAAAGAAAGCATCTGACTAAGTATTCTCTGTATCTTACTCCCTTTAACCAGCGCTCAGTTATTGCCTAAGACATTCAAATCCGAAGGAGTTATATTCCGCTGTCTCAAGTACTCAGAGACCAGCCTCATTATGGACATCTATACACAGGAGTATGGTCTCGGCTCTTATATCGTCAGTGGTGTCAGAAAAGCGAAGTCCTCAACACTCAATGTGTATCGCCCTATGAACATCATAGACCTTGTCGCCTATATGCCAGGGGAGAGCCTCGCTCGTGTCAAGGAAGCCACCCACGCTGTGCATTATGACCAGTTGGATAGGGATGTGATCAGAGCTTCTATAGGGACTTTTTTTGTTGACTTGCTGAAGAATAGTATAAAAGAGAAGGAAAGAAATGACGCCTTGTACGCCTATATGCGAGAGACGCTAGTGGCTTTGGATTCAGCAACTCAACTGGCCAATCTTCCTATACTCTTCTGCCTCCAGTTGTCGGTGCACCTTGGATTTCAAGTGATGGATAATTACAATGCGGAATATCGATTTTTTGATCTACAAGTAGGACAGTACATCCAGACTGCAGAAAGCAGCAAGTATGCACTCAATGATATGCTGAGTGAAGCGCTACATAATCTGATGCAAGATCCTCAAGCCAAGCTGGATAAGCTCAGTAGACGCCTGCTCCTAGATGCAATGATGAACTATTACAAGTACCATATAGAAGGATTTACTGATCTGAGATCACTTCCTGTCTTAAGATCAATTTTGTCTTAACATTTTAGCAGAATGCGAGACACTACTCGCTAATTGTAGACCGATAAATATGTTTAGTTTTGGTCGAGTTTCTAAAAAGTAACAGACAACGCAGATGAGTACAGAAAATCCAGCGTCGATAATGCGATACGACGCCAGCGGCATCTCCAAAAAAGAGCAATTGGCCTTATATCAGGCTATGCTCAAACCCCGATTAATAGAAGAAAAAATGCTCAATCTTCTCCGCCAAGGGAAGATAAGTAAGTGGTTCTCTGGCATAGGTCAAGAAGCGATTTCAGTGGGCTGTACTTCTGTATTAGAGTCGGACGAATGGGTCTTTCCTATGCACAGGAATTTGGGTGTCTTTACAACACGGGAGGTACCGATGAGAAGGTTGTTTGCCCAGTGGCAAGGGAAGCCATTAGGATTTACTCAAGGGCGAGATAGATCTTTTCACTTTGGGACCAAGGAGTATAATATATGGGGTATGATCTCCCATCTTGGCCCTCAGCTTTCATTGGCCAGTGGGATAGCCTTGGCGCATAAGTTATCAGGAGAAAAAAAGATGTCCATTGCCTTTACTGGTGAGGGTGGCACGAGTGAGGGAGAATTTCACGAAGCACTTAATGTGGCTGCGGTATGGCAGCTGCCCGTGATCTTTTGTATTGAGAATAATGGATACGGATTGAGTACACCAGTGAGTGAGCAATATGCTTGCAAAGATTTGGCAGATAGAGGTAAGGGTTACGGTATGGCCTCCTACAAAGTCGACGGGAATAATATCCTTGATGTCTATCGCTTGATGAAAAAATTGGCCAAGAAGCTGAGAAAGAAACCTCAGCCGATTCTGATAGAATTTCAGACTTTTAGAATGCGTGGACACGAAGAGGCGTCTGGGACAAAGTACGTGCCTGATGCGCTGATGGATTATTGGGGACAAAGGGACCCACTGGTCAATTATGAAGCCTATCTTGTCGATGCAGGCTATTTGACTTCCGAAGAAATCGAAGGATTCAGAAAGGAAATAAAAGCAGAAATAAAGTCAGAATTAGAAGTGGCTTACGCCGCAGAGGCCGTCACCGAATCTGCAGACAAAGAATTAAATGAAGTCTATGCTACAACTTCCACTAGTGCGGTATTGCCAAGTGGACCGCAGAAAGAAATGCGGTTTATCGATGCTGTCTCTGATGGCCTAGATGTCGCGATGCAGAAGTGGGAGGAGTTGGTGCTGATGGGTCAAGATATTGCGGATTACGGAGGTGTCTTTAAGATCACAGATGGATTTACAGAGAAGTATGGTAAGGGAAGGGTACGCAATACGCCACTATGTGAAAGTGCAATAATCGGCATTGGGTTAGGTCTATCGATGAAGGGATACAAGTCTATGGTGGAAATGCAGTTTGCTGATTTTGTGACTTGTGGTTTTAACCAGATCGTCAATAACTTGGCAAAGATCCATTATCGCTGGGGTCATAATGCGGATGTCGTCATACGGATGCCCTGCGGAGGTGGAGTAGGAGCTGGGCCTTTTCACTCACAGACCAATGAGGCGTGGTTTGCCCATACGCCAGGTCTCAAAGTAGTCTATCCTTCCAATCCTGTAGATGCCAAAGGGTTGCTGCTGGCCGCACTAGAAGACCCTAATCCGGTGATGTACTTTGAGCATAAAGGGATGTATAGAACACTCACTGATCAAGTTCCAGAAGGCTATTACACAACTCCCATCGGTAAAGGTGTACGTGTGAGTGCGGGCGACAGCTTGTCTATCATCACCTATGGTATGGGAGTCCACTGGGCTCAGGAGACAGTACAAGAAATGGGTATATCAGCGGACATTATTGACTTAAGGAGCCTACAGCCCTTAGACTATGGCATCATTAGTGATACTGTATCTAAGACGGGCAGGGTTATTGTCTTACACGAGGATAGTCTTTATGGCGGATTGGGTGGTGAGATATCTGCTTATATCTCTGAGCATCTCTTCGAAAAACTAGATGCACCTGTTATGCGAGTAGGTAGTCTTGATACACCTATTCCATTTAATAAGGACTTAGAGAAAACATATCTAGCTAGTTCTAGGTTAAAAAACACAATAAATAAAATAAAAGCATATTAAGAGGTAATTATGGATTATTCTAAAATTGGAGAAAAAGTCACGACCTACAATTCTATTCTTTCTAATACACAGAGTTACAGAAAAGATTGGTCCCAAAATCTCAAGAAGACTATAGAGAATACACTCAATGAAATCATCAAGGAAACGAAGTTGAGTGCTTTTGTTGAAATAAAAGACGATATCGAAAATCTAGAAGTGATTACCTTATCACTCGGTACAGAGGTCAGCGGTATCGCAGAAAAACTACCTGGTAGTAAAGTCAAGAGACCTTTTATAAAATCTAATGGCTCACTCATTTTCCAGCAACTCTTCAATGGAAAGGTGATGATGATGGTGATGTATCCTTATATAGAGGGATACGGTCAGCCCAAGCCACCTATGACCTTAGAGATACTGCGTCCAGAGGAGTTCGAGCTGGAGTATATCGTCAATTATGTGGATACCTTTCTTAAAGAGGTTATCGAGTGGGAAGACTTTGATGATGATGTTCCAGAAAAAATGGGTATGAATCCTATTGGGTTTGGTGCAGCGATGGCGCAGTTGGAGCCGGGGGAGTAAGCTCTTTTTAGTGCAGAGTTGGGGCTCTTCTCTAGGGCTCGGCTTTTAGTGCAGAGTGCATAGTTCTATTAGTGCATAGTTGGGGCTGGGCTGCGAGGGCTCTTTTTTTAGTGCAGAGTGCATAGTTTGGGCTGGGCTGCGAGAGCTCTTCTTTTAGATAAAAGAGAATAGATTTTTAGTGCATAGTGGGGGCTCGACTCAGGGCTCGGCTTTTAGTGCAGAGTGCATAGTTTTATTAGTGCATAGTTGGGGGCTATGCTGCGAGGGCTCTTCTTTTAGTGCAGAGTTGGGGCTCTTCTCTAGGTCTGGGCTTTTAGTTCAGAGTGCATAGTTTATTAGTTGACAGATAATAGTGCATAGATAACAGAGCGGGATGCGGTATTCGGATTTGGGAGTTAGAGGGTAGTGAGGCATGCATAGTTAAACACTCCAGTGCGCTCAATGCATAGTTGCTTAATGGCGGCCAACACCAATTAGGAAGAACAAGACAAATAATCTCGCTGAGACTAATCCTAAAATCCTTTCATCCTAACAATCTTAATTCAGACAAAAGGCATAGAGGTGAGAGGCCAGATTTTCACTGAATAGTGTGATGGCAATGGTCCAATTAACTGCGCCATTGGTCAAAAATTACTAGATCACATCGATCTAGATGTTGTGCTTTTAAGAAATAATACGAGAGGAATTGACAACATCAGACAATTGTCGTATATTTGGGGTCAATTGACTAATTATGAGCAAAACCTACGACAGAGAGACTTTCCTCAAGTTTGTCGAAGAGCCTATGGCTTACTATGGTCAGGCAGGAGCGACACAGAGCTTTACTGCATTGCTGACCGATAAGTTTAAGATGGTCAAGGTCATTCAGGAGGGCTTGTCCTATGCTTTCTTTGACAGGCTCAAGGCGTTATTTACGCTTTCCACTCAGGACTGGTCTGATTATCTAGACTTATCTCCTAAGTCACTACAGCGATACCAAAAAGAACAGCGCCGTTTCAAGGCCATTCACTCAGAGAAGATCTTAGAGTTGGCAGAGGTGATGGTCACTGGGATGGAGGTATTTGGAGATGGGGAGAAGCTACGCCTATGGATGGAGACACCCTCGCTTGCCTTGGGGCATCAGAGACCTCTAGATCTCATACGTAATTCTTATGGTAAGGAGCTCGTGATGAGAGAGTTGATGGCTCTAGAGCATGGCATCTTCGCGTAGGTATGCTGGTCTACAGATTAACTAAAGAGAAATATAAAGATAGCCTTTCGGGTAAAGGTGCGGCCATAATGGGCGGCAGATGGAATAGTCCTGGAGTCGAAATTATATATGCGGCAAGTAATCGAGCCTTAGCGATGTCGGAGGTAGCGGTGCACGTCACCTTTGAGATGATGCCTCATAATTATTGGATGATGGAGATTGGGTTACCCGAAAAGGATTACGAAAAAATAATTGACCTTCCTAAAAAATGGAACGCCTTCCCTTATGCGGAGGCAACCAGAGCCGTAGGGGATAAGTTTGTACTGGAACAGAATGCCTTGGCGATTAAGGTGCCTTCTGCCGTTGTACAAGGCGAGTGGAATATCCTGATCAATCCAAATCATAAAAATTTCGATCAGGTAAAGATTATAAAAGCGGAGCCTTTTTCTTTAGATAGAAGGTTGTTCTAGGAGCAAGGCATAATTTTTTAGTTCATAATTATGGCTCTTCTCTAGGGCTCGGCTTTTAGTGCATAGTTGGGGCTGGGCTGCGAGGGCTATTCTTTTAGTGCATAGTGCAAAGTGCAAAGTGCAAAGTGCAAAGTTGTGGCTTAGTTGGGGGTCTCTTTTTAATGTCTGGTTCTTAGTTTTATCCTCATAAATCCTCTAATCCTCTAATCCTAATAATATTAACTCTGACAAAAGGGGAGTTAGATAAGGTCCAGTTTTCTAAGTCCACTTAAAAATCAATTAGCGCAAGCGGGCTTGCAAGACGCCGAGCCTGTCAAACGTAACTAGGGGCGGGAGCGGCACAGTGCAGAGTCTTGGTTTGACTTGATCTTTGCTTACTTTTCATCTAAGGGAAAGAAATGCCTAAATGATATAAAATGACAAAGTGTAGTTTTTTTGTAAAGAAGGGGAAGGTCTCTGAAAAAACATTATCGTACTCACTAATAGAGAAAGGATTCTAGTATTTCGTCTGCTCCAATTTTTGTAAAAGTTATTAGAAATCAAAAGCTCAACCCCTCTCTGATTATCGCATTATCCAACGCTACATCATAGTCACAGCCTCCAATTCCATTCAGGAGGGCAAACAGTTTTTGGCCACCTTTATTTTTCTTATCCATAGCCATTAGGGTGAGCAGTTCGTCTATGTCCTTGTCTGCAAGTGTCGGCAGATTGTAGATAGATTCTAGTAGAGAATTGATCTCTTCCATTTCTATAATGCTGATACGCTTGGTCTTAAAAGCGAGATAACTTTCGACAATCATTCCTTTGGCGATGGCTTCGCCGTGGAGGAGAGGCTTGTCACTATTGAGGAAGTAAGATTCTACAGCGTGGCCGATGGTGTGTCCGAAATTTAGAATCTTGCGGAGTCCTTTTTCTTTCGGATCTTCAGCAACAATTTTTGTTTTTATTTTGACCGAATCGGTAACGACACGAGACCACTGCTCAGTAGTCAGATCTGTACCTTTGAGTTTGATGCGTTCCCATAGGGGTTTGCTTTGGATGAGGCCGTGCTTGACCACTTCTCCAAAACCGCTCAGTAATTCTCTTTCGTCTAGCGTCTTTAAGAATGGTGTATGGATCCAGACCAGCGCAGGATTTTGGAACATTCCGATGAGATTTTTGTAACCTCTAAAGTCTACGCCGAGCTTCCCGCCCACAGAGGCATCCACCTGAGAGAGCAGTGTCGTCGGCATCTGGATGAAGGGTATCCCACGCATAAACGTCGCCGCCACAAAGCCCCCCATATCACCGATCACGCCACCACCTAGGTTGATGATCATACTGTCTCTATCTGCCTTGTTGTAGACGAGCTGATTCCAGAGGTTGAGACAAGTGTCAAGGCTCTTATTGGTTTCTCCTGAGACGGTCTCTAGGAGTTCGTAGCCATAGTCTATAGCTTCGTGAAAGATAGGTAGGCAGTGCTGCTTCGTATTCTCATCGACGATAACAAAGAGCTTGGTAGGTTTTTGCTTATGTAGATAGGTGTTGAGCTTAGAGAGCTCTTGGTCGATCTCTATCTTGTAGGTCTCGGTTCTTATTGTTGGCATTAAGTAAGGCTGTGCAGTTTGTGTGTAGATATGGCTTCGGCTCTCTCGGAGAACATTTGTTTGGTCAGTTTCCAAGTATCCGTAAAGAGCTCAGAATAGCGATAATTGTCTAGGTCTGTCTCCGACTCCCAGTAGCTGTAGGTAAAGAAGGTTGCATTATTAGCCGCGACACCTTGGAGTAGCTCCAGATGTTGGCAGCCCGGGAAGTTTCGGATTTTCTCCTTTCTTTCATCAAAGAGCTGCTTGAAGTTGTTGACTTCCTCTGGCTTGAATTGCATTTTAACGATTCTAACGATCATAGGTGGGCAAAGATAAGATGTAGCTTGACATATAGTACCTTGCAATGAAACTTACATATACGTATATTTGGCATAATCTATACGTATGAATACCAAATTGACCCTTTCCTTAAAGAAGTCCGTGATAGAAAAGGCTAAGCAATACGCTAAGGGTAATAACCAGAGTCTATCACAAATTATAGAATCCTACTTGGAGAAAATCACTTCTGGTGACCCTGAGTTAGGAGACTCTGAGCTTGATTCTATTAGAGGTATAATTAGTTTGCCAGATGACTTTGATTTGAAAAAGGAATCAAGAAAATTAAGAATTAGAAAGCATGGCTAAGCTTAAATTGTTTCTTGACACCAACATTATCATCGATTTGCTGGCAGATAGAAAGCCATTTTCCAATTCAGCATATCTCATTTTCAAAGAAGCATATTTAGGAAAATGGAAACTTTATACCTCATCAAATTCTATACTGACTGCATTTTATATCTTGGAAAAACAAGTCAGTTCAAAGCAAGCCAATAGTGCCATTGAAACAATAATCAATAGAATTGAAATTCAAGACCTAACAAAGAAAGAAATACTCCTTGCCTTGAAGTCAAAAACTGACGACCTAGAAGATGCCTGTCAAATAGAATGTGCCAATAAGGTCAGTCAAATTGACTACATAATTACTAGAGACAAAAAGGGATTTAAAAATTCAATCTTAGATGTTTTGCATCCAGATGAATTGCTTGAAGCTGAATAGAATTTTTGATGTGGTTATTGTTTAGCAAATTAACGAGCATAACGAGTCTAGTTCATAGACCTCGAATCTGGCCACGAGCAGATTTTTTATAATTATATGAGATGAGAATAATGTTATTCCTTTTTATACTGTTTGTTACATTCTCAGAATGTTGTGCGCAGTTGGATTTTATAAAGAAATATCACCTAAATGGTAGAGAGTCTTATGCTCAAGCAATAGATAATTATGATGACAATTTCATTATTGCAGGGACTGTTAATCGTCGAGGCTTTTAGCCTCGATGCCATGCGCTCAGTTATAATTTTTTATTAGCCAACGAAAAAATATCATACACTTACTCGATGCCATACGCTCAGCAATGCAAGTCATCAAATACTTTCCTAAACAAACGAAACCTCTATAAACCTACTGAATCGAAATCACAGACCTCGACTAACATCAGGAATTGCTCAGAGTAAACAATGGATCATCCTCGTATATGCTCAATTAATCTAAAGCCTTACTGCTTAGTCTGTTTTTCAGAACCCCACATATCCAATATTATTGCTAAAATCTAGAATTTCTACTTTTAGCCGCCCTTGTTGCTCAATATACCATCTTGCACTGCTGTAGATATAGTCTTCTTGTTTTGATACAATCCCTGCTTTTACAGGATTGTTATGGATGTAATTTAATTTCTGATTTATCCACAATGGTGACGAAAGTTCTATTGGTCTATTATCACGCCGCCAAAATTGAAACTTCTTTTTGTTCTTATTGTATTTGGCAAAGTAAGTGAATAATCGTAGCATCCATTCTGATCTGCTTTCTCCTTGGCCTTCGACTAAATGTCTTAATATTTCTTTCGCGGTATAGCTTTTGAAATCTCTAACAATGTTATAGATAGTTCGTAGACATCTTGATTGTTAAACTTAATAACACATTATGATAGTATTATTATCATACTAACTTGGAAATTGAAACCCCTATAAGAAATGTCGGGGGTAATAGGGAAGTTGTTAACCGTATCGAGGACTGTTCAGTTGGAATAGAAATGTTGAGTGACGATGATGTACCCACAGTATCTATTGCGAATATATTTGGTCCAAATGCTGAGGATGTCTTGATTACTGATTCTTCCAATGGTTCTACTCCACTTTCTGATACTGATGGAGATGGTGACCCTGATGTATCAGATCCAGATAATGATAATGATGGAATTCCTGATGAAGAGGATTCTGATGATGATGGTGTTTTAGATGAAAATGATCCTGACTGGTGTCCTCCATTCGCCATCTGTGATGATGTTAATAGTGATCCAGTAGTAATAAATTGGGAAGAAGCTCTAGATGATAAAGCTGGAGAATGTGAACTTCTAAAGGATGGTATAGCCATACTTACAAATCCTGGATATAGTAATTTGCCCCACGATGTGTTGACAATGCAGGCAGGGTCAAGACCTCAAATTTTACAGGAAATAGAAAAGGTTTCACCTTATTTGTCTGCCGAAGTAGTAAAAGCTATGCTTTTAAATTCAGAATATTTCTACGAACTTGATATAGTAGCTGTAATATCTAGTAACCCATATGTATTATACGATGGTGAACTAAGAAATTTTATCACTCAGTCTGAATCATTTACAGAAGAAAATAGGAATTTGATTCTCAATCAGCCAACTTGAATAACTGATATGAGTATCAAATATTTAGAGCTTAATTCATGTATGGTACAATGGACTGTTCTAATGCGTAAACTCCAAAATAGATATATCCTGTTTGGTAGTGAGTATTCAAATTATGCTGCAGACGCTAGAAGTATTGAGAGATTTAGATTGCCCGAGAGTGTAATTTTTAAGAAGAATGATAATGAGATTGAAACTCAATCTTTAGCTTTTCCAAATCCATCTAGTGGCTTAATTCAGATATCAAATATGATTGAAGAAGGTAGTAAGATAACAATAAGTAACCTTTCTGGTAAGGTGGTCTATGAGCAGCTTTTGCGAAAATCTAATAAGATTGATATATCTAGCAACATTCCAGGGGTATATATGTTAGAGATAGAGCAAAAAGGAAGTAAAGAGACTTATCAGCAAAGAATAGTAATTATAGAGTAAAAAATATGGCTCTTAGCCAAATTTAGTGGGTTTCAGGTTTAATCCACCTAAATGAAAATAAATCATGGTTATGAAATTTGTGATGTTCCTATATCCTCTTGCTAGTCTTTTTATCTCTTGGATTTTCAGGTTAACTCTTTCAG